>JBGTEN010000215.1:0-56794 GCA_041747755.1 Arenibacter sp.
GAAAACAATACCCATCAAAAAAGAACGAATCCGGAACTTTTGGTTCCAAAAAAAGCAACATGGCAACCTCATGTTGTTTGAAATTTTTGTCCACCTCTGGTGGACGTAAAAATGAAAAGCAAGAGGGTAACCCGCAGAGCGGGGTTACGGTTTTACAAAACATTGATTTTCAATAAATTGAAAATGATTTTGTTATGAGGCGTCATCGAAATTTGTGCTAAATGCCCTGTAAGGCCCTGTAAACATTGAAAAAATTTACAGTAATCGGTTATTGCAATATAAAAAACAAGGATTTAAAATATTGAAAATCAATTAATTACAAAAAGAAAAAATATTCTATGAATTGACCCTTGCTGTAAATTTCATCAAAAGCTCTTGAAAGTCCTATAAATGGTATAAAAAACTACTGTAATGGAAACAAACAACTCAAGGAAAAACACTTTTTCGGCCATAAGCATCAACCGCATCACCGCAGATCGATTTCGGGCCTATTCCAAGACCGTTTCAAAATCACATTCAGAAACAATGGATACCATGATGGACTTTTTTGAAAAAGCGAAAATCTCTCCCAAAAGTCAAGTGATGGTCAGCTTTATAAAATTTCAAAACTACATGGTTGGACGGTTGGACTATATTATAGAACTTTTGCGCACCATGGAGCGGGAACAGTTAAAACCGACCCATGACCTGCTCAAAAGCTTATTCGATGACATGGAATTAAAAAAGGAGGAGGAACCTCTATATATAGACCATGCAAACATCAAGATGACCAAAGAGGAATGGGATAGAGCAGAAGGAAAAGTTTCCTTTGAAAAATACCATTACGACGTAAAAGCCAGGAGCAATGACAGACGTATTTTTTATAAAGTGCTGGATAAAATCACCAAAGTAGAACCGGCATTTGGGAAACCGTATTTTAAAGTGGAATTAGATGCACAAGAATTGGAGCGTATTCGGAGAGCGCTAGACGAGAACTAGGGTAGCAGTGTAGGCATCCTTTTAAAAGAGAACTCATTACTACGTGCGTCAAAGCAATTGACTATAAAAGCGAAATGCTGGAACAGCCGAAATCATCACTGAAGATGTACGCCTTTTGCAGCGATTCTTTTATCAATTTAAGGGGATGGTGGATTAGAGATAAGTTCAGTCTATTAATTTGAAGGAAGTTTATAAGTGGGATATAAAATAGGAAAGACACAAAAATTTTTATCCTTTTAGAATGAGATTGATTTAAATTATTGTGAGAAGCAACAAAATTTAATAGTAGGTACAGTTCCTAAATGTCTCTTTTTTGTTATTATTTTATTGTTTGAGGCGATTATCAAGGTCTGTAAGTTATGCCAATTGACTAGCATTAAGAACTCTATGGTCTATCAACTTTAAGGATTAAAACATTCATAAAATCTAAAGTAACTACAATGAAATTGCAGGGGTTTAACCATTAATTTTTTTTTAAAATAGTTATTAAAATGTTCAATATAGTTTTTAATCATTAAATTGAATTTCTAACAATAATTCTTGAAGGGTTGGCTTCTATTGCAAATGTCCGGTTAATTATAAGCTGGGCAGCTTTTACTCCCATTTGATAAAAATTAGTTGATATGACGGTAATACCTCCTTCTAAAATTTCTTTCATTTGAGTTTCATTATATGAGATAATACCAATCTCCTTTCCCAAGTTATAGCCCATGTTTCTACAAAACTTGATAATCTTTACCAAGTTATCCTCTTTCGCTCCTGTTAGTAGATATAATGTGTTTGTTTGAATTGTATCAATATTTTCTTTTTCTATAATTGAAAAGTTGAAAAGATTTTGTTCACAAAAATTTTTAAATCCTTCTATAACTGGAAATCGATGTGGAGCAATTTCTGGTACTACTAAAATAATTTCCTTGTATTTTTTTAAAACTTCTTTAATCTGCATTAAAGATTCGTAGATATTGGATTCAAAATCTTGGTAGATTTGGCTTTGAGTTTTCTTAACCTCTTTTTCAAATTTATCTATTAAGATTAATTTTCCGTTTGGAATAGAATTTAAAATTGTAATCGCTTCGGAATCGGATTTATCTAGAAAAGTACTAATTACGAAATAATTAAAGTTATTGATATTTTCTTTAATGATAGATTTAAATAGTTGATTATTACCATGATGCAAAAATATTTCAACCTCAGACTTGTCTGAAAGTGTATTCCTTAAGGCGTTGTAAATTTCTTCTTTAAAAGGGGTCATTTTGTCCAACATTAATAGTACTCTGTTGTCTATCGTAATGTTTGATTTCTGAATAAAGTAACCTTTACGATTTACGGGTATAAGAATCCCTTTTTCTGATAATATGGCTAGAGCTTTAAAAACCGTTTCTCTACTAAGATTGAGATGTTCTGCAAGTCTTTGAACCGATGGAACTTGATCATTAATCTTTAAAATCCCAAAATCAATTAAGTTTGATATCGATTGTGCTAATTGAAGATATTTAGGGGTTTTGTCTGTGATATCTATTTTTATTTTATCTATCATTAGAAACGCTTTGGAATTATGAAAATTGATTATTTATATAAATATATTAACATTAGTATAATATTTTTATATATTTATATTGCAGACCAGACCAAACCAGACCAAATTTAAACAAGCTAGTAAATTAAAGTTTTGTTTTGACCAACGAATTTGGTTTATTCATATAGTATTCTCTTTTGCTAATTTGGAATAGTCAAAGGAACGGGTAAGCTCTAAGTAAAGGCAATTTCGTAAAATTTATTGATTATAATGGAAGCAATCACAATAAAGGACATAGCTAAAGCTCTGGACGTTTCTATAGCTACTGTTTCTAGAGCTTTGAGGAATCACCCAGATGTTAACGAAGAAACCAGAAAAATTGTTCTTGAAAAAGCTAAAGCCATGGATTATCATCCTAATCTTATGGCAAGTGGTCTAAGCAGTAAAAAAAGTAAAATTATAGGAGTTGTTGTCCCTACGATAAATCGGGGATTTTGGTCGAATGCTATTGCAGGAATTGGCGAAGAGGCAAATAGTCAAGGATATAAAGTAATGATTTGCCAATCAGTAGAAAAATCAAATATTGAAAATGATAGTTTGGAAATTTTGGCGAATAGTAGAGTTGATGGGATTCTATTAGCTATTTCCAAAAACACAATTTCCGAAGACAAAGTTAAGAGTATTATAAGTAGGGGAATTCCTGTACTATTATTTGAAAGGATTTTTGAAAATATAAATTGTAACAAAGTTCGTACCGATGACTTTGCTGGATCCTATATAGCTACGAGCCATTTAATTAAAACTGGTTGCAGAAGGATTGCGCATTTTATGGGGTGCAAATCCCTAGATGTTTGTGAACAAAGGTTGAAGGGATATCTAGCCGCAATGAAGGATCATGGTTTAGACGTTGACAATGAATTGATTGTTGTAACTTCTTTCAAAAGAGAAGAAGTGGAAGTTGATTTTATAAGCTTTTATTCTAAGTTATCGAAGAAGCCTGATGGGATTTTTTGTTTTGCAGATGTCATAGCAGTGGGAATAATTTTAGGAGCAAGAACATTAGGCTTAAAGATACCCCAAGACTTTGGGTTAGTAGGATTTGGTGATGATGATATTAGTAGTTTAATCTCACCATCTTTAACCACAATGCGTCAACCCTCATTTGAAATTGGAGTAAAGTCAGTCTCAATATTGTTGAATGAAATAATGGAAAAAAGAACGGATTTTATTACTGAGAAATTCACACCCTCTTTAATTATCAGAGAGTCAACAAAACAAATAACTTCTTAAAATGGGACTTCAATTATATCGAAATCTCCTTTTTATTTTATTCTTATTTCAGCTTTTTTCCAGTTGCACTTCTAATAATAAAGACAAAAATTTTTCAAAAGATTACCAGATACATTTTAAGAAAGTACCCTCTGATGTTTCAAATATATATTTTTCAAATAATATTTCCGAAGATGGTAAAATGAATATTTTGGAGTATCAATATCTATATAATGGAGGCGGTGTAGCAATCCTTGATATAAATAACGATGGTCTTCCTGATATTTATTTTACAGGAAACATGGTGTCCAATAAACTTTATCTTAACAAAGGTAATTTAGTTTTTGAAGATATAACTGAATTTTCCGGAACACAAGGATCTGTAGGATGGCATACTGGAGTTACGGTAGTGGACATTAATAATGATGGTTTCATGGATTTGTATGTGTGTAAATCGGGAGATGTACAGCCTCAATTTCGAAAGAATGAACTTTATGTAAATCAGGGAGATAATACATTTCTGGAACAAGCAGCTAAATTTGGTTTAGATGATCAAGGATACAGTACTCAAGCTGTTTTTTTTGATTATGATGGAGATGGAGACTTGGATATGTTTCTTCTAAATCATGGCGTAAGGCAATACGATAATATTAATGCAATTGGAATTAGGTACGATAGAGATCTTTACACAGGAGATAAATTATATAAAAATGAACTTGATTCAAAAGGAGTATTTATAAATGTGACAGAAGATGCTGGTATTAAAGAATCTCCAATTGGTTTTGGTTTAGGGGTTGCAATCGGAGATTTAAACAATGATTGTTTCCCTGATATTTATGTAGGCAATGATTTTTTTGAAGATGATTATTTATATATCAACCTAGGTAATGGAAGTTTTCGTGATGACCTAAAAAGCTTAGTTAGAAGCACTTCTAAGTTTACCATGGGAGTTGCCATTTCGGACCTTAACAATGATAAAATAAATGAAATCTTCAGTCTGGATATGCGTCCAGCGAATAACCAAGACCTGCAACAGTCAGCAGGACAAGATCCTTATGATGTTGAAAAATTATTGGTTAAAAATGGCTTTTACCCTCAATATATGAGAAATACTCTTCAACTTGGACGACTACAAGGGGGATTTAGCGAAGTCGCTCAACTATCTGGGGTTGCTAGCACTGATTGGAGCTGGAGTCCAATAATTGGTGATTTTGATAATGATGGTTTAAGGGATATTTATATTACAAATGGCATTAAAAGAGATTTTACAGACAAAGACTTTATAAAGTATCAATATGCCGAGTATGCGGCAAAGGCCATAAAACAAGGTAAAAAACCTGATTTTTCTCAAATCATTAAGTTTATACCCGAAAAAAGGATTAGTAATTACTGTTTTAGAAACGTTTCCTCGAATTCAAAACCTCCTATTTTTAGTGATGTCACAAAAACGTGGGGACTTGAAGAACCTAGTATTTCCAATGGAGGCATTTACGCCGATTTAGATGCGGATGGAGATTTGGATTTGATTATAAATAATTTGGGTAGTGAAGCATTTATTTATGAGAATAGGATGGATAAGATTAAAGGGAATGGCTTTTTACAAGTTAAACTAATTGGGCATTCTAACAATATAAATGCAGTAGGGGCTAAGGTAAGTGTTTATACCAATGGAACAGTATCCATGCAAGAGAATTATTTCTCCAAGGGCTTTCAGTCCGCTACCTCAGATATTCTTCATTTTGGATTAGGTCAAGCGGAGCAAGTGGATTCCCTAATTGTTCAATGGGACTGTAATACCGTAAGTAAATTGAAAAATCAACCCATTAATAAAAGGATTAAAATTACGTATAATGATCAACTTGTTAATACGAGAGAATACAAAATTAAAACCTTATCTCCAATATTTGAGGAAATTGAAGTACCAGATATTTCATACTCACATAAAGAAAACAAAACCGATGACTTTCAGCAAAACGGTTTATTACCTTATAAATTAAATTCTTCTGGGCCACGAGGGGTGGTCGGAGATTTAGATGGCAACGGAACAGATGATATTTTTATTAGTAATTCTGCTGGAGAATCCCCTGAATTATTTTTGCAATTTACAGACAAACAATTCGTAAAAAAGAATGGGCCATGGAGCAACGGACTAAATTCAGAGATAATGGATGTCTCCCTTTTTGATATTGATGGGGACGAAGATTTAGATCTAATTTTTATAGCAAATGTGATTACATCGGATTTTATTAAAGAGAAGACATTATATATTTATGAAAATGATGGATTCGCAAATTTCAAACTTTTTCATTCAGCTCATTATCCAGAAAATATCGTTCCGAGCTGTATTGCTGTATCTGATTTTGACAATGATGGCGATTTGGATATTTTTATAGGAGCCGGTACGAATCCGAAATTATTTGGACAAAAAGGTACGTCTTTATTCATAATCAACGACAAAGGTAAATTTACTAAAGTATTAAATGATGATCTTGGTTTGGAATCTACAAATTTTGGGATGGTATCAGATGCTATCTGGAAGGATTTAGATGGTAATGGTTGGGAAGATTTAATTGTTGTTGGAAAGTGGATGCCTATTATTATACTAATGAATTATAATGGCAGGTTTATACGAGAAGAAGTTAAGGGTAGTAGTGGTTGGTGGACTACGATTGGTGAGATAAAATCAGGAGATAAGAGAAATCATCAATTTGTAATAGGAAACAGAGGTTTAAATTCTAGTTTTACTGCTTCAGAGAAAGCCCCAATGTTATTATTTAGAAATGATTTTGACGAAAATGGATTGGATGAGTCTATTATTACTTATAATGAAAATGACAGGGATTATCCAGTGGAGTCGTTTGATGAACTAAAAACTTATTTACCTTTTATTAAAAGAAAATTTCTTTCATATAAGAACTACTCGAATGCAAGTATTGAAGAGATTCTTCCCAAAAATTTATTATATAATAAACAAATTCAAAAAGTAGAGACCTTTGCATCCTCTATACTTCATATAGAAGAAGAACAATATTTGTCATTGCAAAGTTTGCCCTTAAGTTCGCAAGTTTCATCAATTGATGCATTTGTTTCATTTGAGCACCAATTTATTAAAGGCTCTTCGTTTATGGTGGCGGGTAACAATTCACATGTTAAGTCTACTTATGGTGGAGATATAAATGCGGGATATGGGGAGATATTTACCTATGATGAGGAGGGATGCAAATCTTTAGATAATATATTTCCAGCAATTGAAGGTAAAGTATCTCAACTTTTTGAGATAAAGATTGGTAAGGAAAATGTAATTGTAGTAATGAGAAATAACCAGTCACCACTTTTTTTTAAATCCCTATCCAATTAATTATAAATTAAAATTTATGTAATGAGAAAATGTATATTACTTATTTTCCTTTTTAGTCTTTTCTTGTCATGTAAAAAGAAAACCAAAGATAATAGTTCAGTAATTAAAGGAGGGGAATTAGCTAGAATATCCTGTCAGAGTTGTCATTTATTTCCTTCTCCTGAGTTGTTAGATAAACGAACCTGGGAAAAATTTGTTCTTCCAAAAATGGGTTATAGAATGGGGATTTATCCAGATTCAAGCTATCCAAAAGTATTGTATGAAACAGGTGAAGGAGGGCAAAGAGTCCAACAAGCTAGTATTTATCCAGATCGTCCAACAATTTCAAATGAGGATTGGCTTTTGATTAAAGAGTATTATTTAAAAAATGCTCCTGAAAAGCTTGAAGTCAACGAGAAGAATGTTAAAATAGAAAAAGGGCTATCCCTCTTTAATGTTATTACACCTTCTTATAAAAAGGCTCCAGCACTAACTACAGCAGTCAAAATATACCCACCTACAAAACAAATATTCTTTGCAGACACTAAACCTTCGTTGGGAAGTACTATTTCTGTTTTAAATAACAAAGGAGATTTGCAATATGAGTTTTCTTTGGATACATCAGTGCCATCGCATATTAATGTCACTGATGCTGGCTTTTCTATTACATCTATGGGAAGTTTTTCACCTACGGATAATTCGAGCGGTAAGATTTTAAATTACTTCGGTGAGAGAGATGGAAGATATGTTTATTTTAAAAGGCAACTTGAAAACCTTCAAAGACCCGTATATACTGAATATGCCGACCTCACGAATGATGGGATTGAAGATATTCTTGTCTCTGAGTTTGGTAATCTAACCGGTAGCCTAAGTTTATATGTCGGAAAAAATGAAAATGAGTATGAAAAATTAATTTTGAAAAATCTATCAGGATGTATTAAGACATACATAGTTGATATAGATAATAATGGTTTCAAGGATATTATAGCCCTATTTAGCCAAGGGGATGAAAGTATATCGGTATTTTTTAATAACGGTGAAGGAAATTTTAAAGAAGAACGTTGGTTGAGTTTTCCACCCTCCTATGGATCAAACTCATTTGAAATTAATGATTATAATAATGATGGCCATCTTGATATATTAGTAACCAATGGGGATAATGCAGATTACGATCCCATTTTAAAACCTTATCATGGCATAAGGATATATCTCAACAATGGAAGCAATTCTTTTAAGGAAGCGTTTTTTTTTCCAATTAATGGTGTTTATAAAACAATTACAGCCGATTATGATTTGGATGGAGATCTCGATATCGCAACCGTCTCCTTTTTTCCCGATTATAAAGATAAGCCTGAAGAAAGCTTTGTTTATTTAGAGAATATTACTGACATCAACACTATGTCTCCAGATTTGAAAAGAAATAAACATTTTGAATTCAAGCCCTTAACATTTGAAAATAATGATAGAGGTCGATGGATTACTTTTGATGCAGGTGATATAGATAAGGATGGTGATATAGACATCGTTTTGGGATCATTTTCTGCCATGGAAATTGTAGGGGACGATCGAAAGCTTTCTAAGAAATGGATTCAAAGTGGTCCATCCGTGCTAATTTTAGAAAATCAATCCCGATAGAACTCCATTGTTGGTAACAATTAGCTGAAATTTTCTTTCCTTTTTTATCTTTTTATGTCATTTTTTGACTTTAAAAATAATCATATTATCATTTTTTAGGTCAAAATTTAATTTTATCCTTGATGTCTCCTTTTTTTTTAACAAAAATAAATCATAAATCATAAATTTTTATTGCATTATTCTCAGTTGTAAACGTTTTCGGCAGCGTTATCTGTATAAAAATGATATAAAAAATTAAAATAATTTATTTTTTAGCCTTCAGGTTATCTAAAAATTAAGAAATTGTGAAATAATTAAAACTCAATTTAACAGGACTTATATCAATAATAAAACAAACTAGCTTAAAGATTCAAACTATGAGAAAAACACTTATGATTTTATTATTTGGGTTTTGGATAACATCCACAATTAATGCCCAGAATAAACAAATTACAGGAAAGGTTCAGGATGACTCTGGTCCTTTGCCTGGTGTAAGCATTGTTGTAAAAGGAACCACGACTGGGACCACAACGGATTTTGATGGAAATTATGAAATATCAGTTACAGGTTCCAATTCCGTTTTAGTTGTTTCATACATTGGATATAAAACAACAGAGGTTCAAGTTGGTAATAGAACAAATATTGACTTTCTTCTTCAAGTGGATGTAGACCAACTAGACGAGGTTGTGGTTGTAGGTTACGGTTCTGTTAAAAAATCTGATTTAACAGGGTCGGTGTCTTCTGTAAGTTCTAAAGAGCTTACTCAAACTCCAATTTCTTCATTAGATCAAGGCTTGCAAGGTAGGGCGGCGGGTGTTCAGATTACGCAGAACTCCGGAGCTCCTGGAGGAGCGACAAGTATCGTTATTCGTGGGGGTAATTCCCTGTCAACTTCTAATGAGCCTTTATATGTGGTGGATGGTCTTCCGATTGCCGCCGGAGGTTCTGCACAGGGATCAACAGGATTACTCAATGGGGCTGGCGGTTCTTTTAACCCATTGGCTACACTTAATCCAAATGATGTTGAATCTATAGAAATTCTAAAAGATGCATCGGCAACTTCAATCTATGGTGCAAGAGGCGCAAACGGGGTAGTTTTGATTACGACCAAAAAAGGAAGAGAAGGCAGAATTTCAATCAATTATAATTCTTATTCTGGACTTCAGGAAGTAACTAAAACATTAGGGCTATTGAAAAGTAGCGATTACTTAGAATTAAGTAATCAGGTTAATCCTGGGCAATTCGATGGTCTAAATATAGTAGAGACTGATTGGCAAGATGAGATATTTCGAACTGCGCCAATACAGAATCACCAATTGTCTTTTTCGGGAGGCAATGATAAATCTCTTTACAGTTTTAGTGTTGATTATTTCGATCAGGAAGGTATTGTTATTAATTCTGACTTTGAACGAATTTCTACTCGTTTAAACTTAGAATCCAAATTAAGTGAAGTTTTTAAATTGGGAACAAATATTAATTATAATTATTCTGTTAATAATGGGACAATATCCGGAACAACTGGAGAAACAGATCAGGAGGGTGTAGTTTCTTCTGCTTTATCTGCCCCACCTATTTTGCCTGCCTATGATGAAAATGGAAATACAACCTTTTTTGGTGATTTTAATCCAGTATTAGATTTACGAAGTAATCCTGTAGCTTTGGCAAACGTTCTAAATTCAAACACATCAACTAGATTTTTAGGTAATGCTTACATTGAAGCAAAAATATTTGAGGGTTTTACTTATCGGGCTTCCTTTGGAGTAGACATGTTCCATGATAGGAGAGACTCTTATATTGGGCAAAGTGTTCCATTAGGAAGAAATAACTCTGGTATTGCGGGAATTGGCAACGTAAATCAAAATTCTACAATTCATGAGAGTATTTTAAATTATCAAAAGAATTTTGGTGAGGCTCATAATTTAAGTTTAACAGGTGTATTTTCAACTCAAAATTTTGTTGGCCAAAGTTCACTAGCGTCGGGATCTCAATTAACAACGGATTTACTGTTGAATAATGAACTTAGTTTGGCAGCTGCGCAGGTTATAGATTCTAATAAAGAATCATGGCGATTGGATTCGTGGACTGCAAGAGCAAATTATATTTTATTGGATAAGTATCTGTTTACCTTCACAGGAAGGGCCGATGGATCAACAAGATTTGGTGAGAATAATAAATGGGGCTTTTTTCCATCCGCTGCATTTGCTTGGAAAATTAAAAATGAGAATTTTTTATTGAATAATAATACAGTTAGTGATTTGAAGCTTCGTTTGAGCTATGGTATTACGGGTAATGCCAACATTCCATTATATCGTTCTTTGTCCAGACTTTCCAGTGGTATTAATTATAATTTTGATAATTCAGTTAATATTGGAGTTAGCCCAAATGCCATAGCTAACCCGGATATTAAATGGGAGAGAACTGCCCAATTAGATATAGGTTTGGATATTGGCTTGTGGAATGAAAGAGTATCTATTACCACAGATTACTATAAAAAAAATACAAGCGATCTTTTAACTTCAACAATAATCCCCGGCTCATCTGGTTTTAGTACCGTGTTTGGAAATTTTGGTGAAATTTCAAATACTGGTTTTGAATTAGGAATTTCGGCTAATGTACTAAATAAGGGTTTATCATGGAGAATAAATGGCAATTTCTCCATAAACCGAAATGAGGTAATTACTATAGATGGGGAAACAGATGAAGTTATCCCAACAGGCGATGGTGGCGTAGGTGCTTTTGCTAATGCAAGTATACTTAGAGTAGGAGAACCAGTGGGGTCTTTCTTTGGGTACATAAATGACGGAATCTGGCAAACTACTGATGATATTGCAAATAGTCATATGCCTAATGCAGTGCCCGGAGATGTTAGATATTTGGATTTTAATGGAGACGGCGCATTTACGGCAGCTGATAGAACTATCATCGGTGATCCCAACCCTGATTTTATTTTTGGAATCAATAATACATTCAATTTCAAAGGAGTAGATTTTAGCTTCTTTTTTCAAGGAGTTCAAGGTAACGATTTATTCTTTCAGCGAAGAATGAAACTAGAAGATGCCACTTCTCCATCAAATCAACTGGATGTAGTGGTAAATCGTTGGAGACCTGGTAATGAAAGTGACAGATATGTCCGGGCGACTGGAAGTGGTAGGCTTCTTCAATCTAGTAACTTTATTGAAGATGGCTCCTTCATAAGACTTAAAAACATAACCTTGGGATACTCCTTTAATCCTGATTTTTCTGAATGGATATCCAGCTTAAGAATTTATTCTAGTTTGAATAATATTTGGACAATAACTAATTATTCAGGTTTTGACCCAGAGTTAAATACCACAGGTGTAAATAATGTTACCAATTTTGGTGTTGATAGGGATCCTTATCCTAGGGCAAAATCATATCTAATAGGCCTACAAGTTTCTTTTTAAGTATAGATAAAAAATTTAAATATCAAAAAATATGAAAAATCTTAAACCTTTGTTTTTTCTAATGCTTATTGGTTTTCTTAATTCCTGTAGTGATTTAGAAGAAGAACCATTTTCATTCCTCTCTCCTGCTCAATTCTATTCGACAAGTGATGATGCAGAAGCTGCACTTACTGCGGCATATGGTTCTCTTGCAAATAGTGGAATTTATGGCAGAAGCCTATGGATGCTGTCTGACTATTCTGCTGATCAAATGTTTCCTAAACCTGTTGTTGGTAGAGAATTGTTGACCATTTTTGCTTACGATGCAACTTTTGACCAAATCGGAGCCTTTTGGAACGAAAGTTACCAAGGCATAAACAATGCTAATCAGGTAATAGCTTATGTTCCTGATATAATTATGAATACCACTAGAAAAGACCAAATTATTGCTGAAGCTAAATTTTTAAGAGCATTGTACTATTTTAATCTTGTTAGAAATTTTGGGGATGTACCTTTAAAGTTGACGCCTACTCAGGATTTATCTGAGGCAAATAGTCCAAAATCTTCGGAACAAGAAATTTATGACCAAATAGTTACCGATTTAACTGAAGCTGAAGTAGTTCTTACAAATGGGATTGCAAGTGTTAAAGGAAGGGTCACTAAAGGTGCTGCATCAGGTTTATTGGCCAAAGTCTATTTATATAAAGAAGATTGGAATAATGCGTCTTTAAAAGCTGAGGAGGTTATAACTTCCGGTGTTTATGAACTTACTGAGAGCGTTGTTGATCTTTGGAATGTAGACTTGGAAGATGAAAATTATAATGAAAATATTTTTGCCGTTGAGTTTTCAAGAAATGCCAACTTGGAAACACAGGACTATACCTCTTTTTTCGGACCAACCGGTTCTGCTCCAATATTTTCCGCAGCAGCTTGGGGTTCCAGTTTTGCATATGATAGTTTTTATGAATCATATAATGATGATGATGATAGGAAGGGACTTATGCAGACTTCTTTTACAAATGCAAGTGGACAAGTTTTTAATCAAGAGAATGACCCAAACCTTCTGGATCGGGTAATAATTAACAAGTTTGCAGATCCTAAAGCAATTGGTGGAAGAAATGAAAATAACTTTCCGATTTTGAGGTATGCTGATGTATTACTAATCTATGCAGAGGCTTCCGCTCAAGCAAGTGGAGGACCTACAATAGCATCTTACAATGCCATTAATGAGGTAAGAAATAGAGCTTCACTTGAGAACTTAACCCCTGGATTAGGCTTACAAGCATTTGTGGATGCAGTTTTACAAGAAAGATCTTGGGAACTTGCTTTTGAAGCAGATAGGTGGTACGATTTAACAAGAACCAACACTTTTCTTGAAGTTTCAAATGTAACCAATTCTTGGTTTCCAAATAGACCTGTTCAAAGTAGGCATGAAAAGTTTCCAATTCCCGAGAATGAAGTTATATCTAACCCAAATTTAGAACAGAATCCCCCTTGGTAGAGTTTAAGTAAAATTTCTAGGTTGTTTTGATATTTAGCAATTTGACCTAATTGAATTACCACGAGACTTTAGGAACAAACCTAGGGATGTATTTTAATAATTTACATGTTAGTGACTTGTTTGCAGGTAAGTTAAATCTTAATTGTTATATGACTAATTACTTAATAATTGCTTTCAATGGAACTAAAATTTAAAATAATTTTATTACATACAATTCTGTTAATCTTATTGATAGCAATAGCTTTCGGATGCAAATCTAGTAGTAAAATTTTACCTGCCGATGGTGAAGTTGAAGTAGGTTTTAAAGAGTTGGACTTTCAGAAATTAATGAAACCAATACCTGCAAATGCTTTTCTTTCGGATAGTACCTATTTTATTTGGGGTGCCAGCATGATTGAAGGAAGCGACGGGAAATACCATTTATTTTATTCAAGGTGGCCAAGAAAACTAGGGCACAATGCTTGGTTAACGCATTCTGAGGTAGCTAGAGCTGTTTCAGATCATCCTTTGGGACCTTATAAATTCGAATCCGTTGCCTTGCCGAAAAGAAGTAATGGGTACTGGGATGGCTTAAATACACACAACCCAACCATTCATAAGTTTGGTGATAAATTCTATCTCTACTATATGGGAAATACTGGTGACGGAAAAGTCATGGAGGGTTTTAATTTCAGTCACCGCAATAATCAGCGTATAGGAGTGGCCATTGCTGATAGCCTAAACGGAACTTGGAAAAGGTTTGACGTACCGCTAATAGATGTGAGTCCGGATGATGAAGCCCCGGACGCCTTAATGGTTTCCAATCCTAGCATTGTGCAAACGCCAGATGGAAATTATTTAATGGTATATAAAGCAGTAGGGAAAAAGAAAAAAGGCATTGCCGGTGGGCCTGTCGTACATTGTGTTGCGACTTCATCTTCTCCCACAGGACCCTTTAAAAAGTATTCGAAAACCATATTTAATGCAGAAGGGAACGATTTTCCAGCAGAGGATCCATTTATTTGGTTTCAGGGAGATCGCTACTGGGCCATATTAAAAGATATGCATGGTGCCTTTACGCCTGTTGGCCAGTCTCTGGTGTTATTCAATTCCCATAATGGTTTTGATTGGAAATTGGCAAAACATCCTTTAGTATCCAAATTACAACTTCAATGGCAAGATAGTCTACAGGTAGTAAATAGGTTGGAAAGGCCACAGATTTGGTTTAAAAATGGTACTCCGACTAGTCTTTTTCTTGCTGTAGAAACTAGGGCTGATCACTCTTTTAATGTGCATATTCCTTTACATGCTGATAATCTTAGCGAAGCTAAAAAAAAGTAGCAATGGATAGAATAAACTTGCCTAGAAATTCAGTGTTAAGACAGGGTCAGCTTTATCGCTGAGCGTATTTCTTAAATGTCTATAAGTGTATTTTAAGAGACCGATTATATACCAAGGCAATAGTGGGATTAACCCGAGTGATGGAGGAAAAACATACGGGTATATGAGGAGAACTTCATGAACGTGAAGACACAATGTAAGAGTTCAATGAATGATGGGTTGGATAGCTAAACTTGAAAAAATTTAACGAACAAGATTAATAAGGCTATGATAGAGAAATTAAAGGTTTAACAAATAGAACTCCTACTAACTATTAACTGAAAATCAACAATTAAAGACATAATTATAAATGGATCAAGGTACAAAACAAGGTATAAGTTTTTTGACAGGATTCCTACCAAGTTTAACATTCTGTAATATGCTAATGGTATTTTTAGCTGTTATACTCTTCTTAGTCTCCTGTAACACAAGTTCAAAAGAATACTCTGCAGAAATAGTGGTATACGGAGCTACACCGGGAGGAATACCAGCAGCAGTGGCTGCGGCAAGGGAAGGTCATAAAGTTATTTTAATAGAACCTAGTAGGACATTAGGAGGATTATTAGGTTCGGGCTTTAGAGCTATTGAGGATATGCCATTCAAGGAAATAGTTGGAGGTCTTACCCGCGAATATGTGGAAAAAGATATTGCTCTAGGAGCAGACCCTCATTCCTGGCACGCCAAGGAGAATAAAAGGTTTTTTGAGGATATGATTGATCCATACAAGGATAATATTGAGATTATTTATGAACACCGAATTAAGTCCGCTGAAAAGGTTAATGGTGAAATTAAGTCAATTGTATTGGAGTTTGCACCACCAATGGATGACGGTGTCCCTGCTCCCCAAGCAGTAAGTGAAAAGGAAATTACGGTAAGAGGCAATGTTTTTATAGATGCCAGCTATGAAGGTGATTTAATGGCTATGGCAGGTGTTTCTTATGCAGTAGGAAGAGAAGGTATAGATGAATATAAGGAATCCCTTGCAGGGGTTAGGGGGATTCACAGATTTCCTGGAGTAAGTCCTTACAACGTTCAAGGGGATTCCACTAGTGGGCTTCTACCAATGATTGATAAAACTCCACTTGGAGATTTAGGATCGGCAAACCCTTATGTTAACGGTTATAATTTTAAGTTCTCTTGGTTAAAGAATGCAACAGAAACAGATTCGGGAAGAATTATGTCAACACCGGAACTTAGTTATCCAGAAATGGACACCCTTTTAAATCGATTAAAATCAGTAGGTTATCCCATTACTTGGCCTCATTACAATGATGAGCGAAGAGAATTGGTTACTGGAACTATTCCTGGCTTACAAGGAAATTATCCAGAGGGGAATTGGGAGACCCGATCAAGAATATGGAGGGATTACATTGAGCATTATAAACGATTGACCCAAGTTACAGAAGGTAACATTATAATGCATACAATTCAGAATGGAGAAACGCAAGGGTGGCCTTCTCAGCTTTACCTAAGAGCAACAAGGCGCATGAAAGGGGAATATGTAATGACTCAGGCGGATATTTCTTTACAAACGGAGATTCCAGATGCCATAGGACTTGGTTTTTATGCAATTGACCTTCATCCAACAAGGCTTCTTGTCTTAGAGGATGGAACGTTGGCTCATGAGGGCGAATCGACAATTTTAGTTTCGCCAGGTCCGTTCCGCTTACCTTATAAGTTTATTACACCAAAAAAGGAAGAGTGTAAAAACTTATTGGTGCCCGTATGTTTTTCTGCATCTCATTTGGCCCACGCTGCCATTAGATTGGAAGTTCAGTATATGATTTTGGGGGAATCTGCAGGTACGGCAGCAGTACAAGCCTTGGAAGAAAACAAGGCAGTTCAGGATATTGATATACAAAAACTACAAAACCGACTGAAAGACAATGGACAGATCATTGACTGGGAGGGTGAAAAGTTTGGGAGGTGGCGTACAAGCGTTTTTAATAATTACTTCCCGTCCCATATCCTATACCGTTGGCATAACCACCCAGAAGATTATCCTAATTTCATGCCTGAATTCAGAAAGGATGTTCCAATTCTTATAGATAATCAGCATGCTGAATTAATTGGTGATTGGGAGCCAGAAATATCAAAATTTCAACCTTTTGTTAGCTTCGGCTATTTATATAGTTCAAATAAAAAGGCTGATAAGTCGGTGGTCTTTAGACCATTCGTTCCATATGATGGAGATTATGAGGTAAGAATTTCTTATTTGTCAGATGAAAATCGTTCAAAGAAGGTTCCAGTAACCATAAATTACGATGGTGGTGAGAAAAAACTGGAAATTAATCAAAGAAAAGTACCAGAAATAAATGGGCTCTTTCAATCCCTAGGTGTTTATAAGTTTAGTAAGGGTAGATCAGGAACGATAACGGTAAGCACCAAAGGAGTGGATGATGGTGATTTAGTGGTTGATGCAATTCAATTGGTGTATTCTGGTGAGACGGTTTCACAAATCAAATTATAGTTAATAATCTAAAACTCATTTTATGAAAAATACTGTAATCCTAATAGCAACTTTAGCACTATCACTTATCTTTTCGTGTGCAAATCCAGACCTTTTGGAAAATGAGGCACTTGAAGCCACTTTAAGTCAAGGCGGAGCAACTTCTGGCCCTCCCACTAGTGAATATAATCTATTGTATGAGGATCATTTTAATGGTTCTTCAATAAATTACAGTGATTGGTTTGAAAGAACAGGGATCCGGCTAGGAGGTGTGAATTTGCCCCAGAATGTAAGGGTGAGCAATAGTATTCTGAAAATAGATTATAAATACGAAGATTTCGATAATAACGGTAGCAATGAATATACCTGTGGAGGAATTATATCAAAGCATAATTTTGGCTACGGCTACTATGAAGTTAAGGCCAGACTTTATCAGGATACACTAGGTCTTCATCAGTCTTTTTGGAACATGGGTTCAAATTACAACATGTTTGATGCTTATACGGATTTGGTGGAACAAGATAAAATGCCTTATTATAATCAAGTTTTGGAAATTGATGGTTTTGAAGTTGATTCAAAGAAACCAAATGAAATAAATGTCAATAACCACATCTATAGCCCTGTTAGACAATTTAGTGCTAAAAGTTCAATTTATAGAAATACTGCTGATTGGTTTACGATGGGTTTTGAATGGCTGGATGGAAAAATCAATTTTTATTATAACGGGGATTTAGTTAAAACACGGAACTTAACGGGGATTTTTGATATTTACGCACCCCAAAATTTTTGGTTGACTGCTTTGGCAACGCCTGATCCAATTCCATTTGGAGGTGCAGCTCCACCGTCCGGTCCAGCAATGATGGAGGTAGATTATTTACGTTATTATGCTAAGAAATCAAATGGATTGAATTTATTGGGAAATGCTTCTTTTGAATATAATGGTAGTCCGGTATCCCCAAATTTACAGCATCCCGTTGCATGGATAGAAACGACTTCCTCAGGCTATAATTCTTCCGCTAGTTTTGTTGAAGCATCATCGTTTTCAAGGACTGGAGACCATAGGTTGAAACATTTCTCTAATAGTAGTTATTTGGCAACCACCAAACAAATATTGGAATATATACCTAATGGAACCTATAGGTTAACGGCATGGGTGAAAGGATCAGGTGGACAAAATAAGGCACAAATGAGGGTTATCGATTACGGTGGTCCAGAACTAAATTATAATATCCCACAAACCAATAATTGGACAAAAATAATTATAGATAACATCAACTTGACCACCAATGAAGTGGTTATCGCTTTTACTTCAAACGCTTCCTCGGGTCAATGGATTCTTGTTGATGATGTTGTTTTCGAAAACAAATCTACAGATATAGTATTGGACAACTTGGATTCTGAATTTACAACCATAGGCTCTTGGCTTGCCGGAACTGGACAACCAGGCTATTTTGGATCAGACTATTTATACCGTTTTACCGATGCTACGGCTTTTGCAAAATGGACACCACATATTAGTGAGCAAGGAGACTATGACATCTATATGAGATGGACCTCGGCAAGCAATAGACCGGATAATGCCCCTGTTGAAATCATGCATTCCTCTGGAACTTCTAACGTTACGGTAAATCAGCAACAGAACAATGCTACATGGGTTTATCTAGGCAATTATAGTATGAGCACCGGTGGTGGACAACATGTTAAACTATTTGCATCAGACAATGGTTATACGGTTGCCGATGCTGTCAAATTTGTAAAGAATTAGAAGTTTCTAAGGAAGTAATTTGAAAAAGTGAAGAACCATAATTTCAATAAATTTTAATGAAAATTAAGGAAGAATATATAGAAGTGGGAAGATCTAACGCATCCGTTAATCTTAAAGGGGATATAGTTATAGTTGGGGGAGGGCTTTCAGGTGTTTGCGCTGCAATTTCAGCGGCAAGAGAGGGACTTAAAACCATCTTGGTTCAAGATAGGCCTGTATTGGGAGGAAACGCTAGTAGCGAGGTAAGGTTATGGGCTTTAGGTGCAACATCACATATGGGGAATAATAATCGCTGGTCTCGCGAAAGTGGTATCATGGGCGAGATACTTATTGAAAATCTTTATAGAAATCCTGAAGGTAATACACTTATTTTTGACACAGTTTTACTTGAAAAAGTAGTTTCCGAGCCTTTAATAACATTATTGTTAAATACTTCTGTAAACCAAGTATTTAAAGAAGATAAAAAAGTAAAGGCATTACATGCATTCTGCAGTCAGAATTCGACAAATTATCATTTAACAGCTCCATTTTTTTGTGATGCCTCTGGGGATGGGATTGTTGCCTTTTTAGCTGGTTGTGCTTTTAGAATGGGTGCTGAAAAGCGAGAGGAATTCGATGAGGGATTTGCTCCGAGTGAAGAATACGGAGAGCTTTTAGGGCACTCGATGTACTTTTATAGCAAAGATGTAGGCTACCCTGTTGATTATTATGCACCTGCATTTGCCAGTAAAAGCATTGATAAAATTGTAAAATACAGATCTTTCAGTTTGGAGGATCAGGGCTGTAGATATTGGTGGTTGGAATACGGCGGAAGATTGGATACCGTTCATGAGACGGAAACTATAAAATGGGAGCTTTGGAAAGTAATTTATGGAGTTTGGGATTACATTAAAAATTCAGGAAAGTTTCCTGAATCAAAAAACCATACTTTGGAATGGGTAGGGACCATACCTGGAAAGAGAGAGAGTAGAAGGTTTGAGGGGGATTATATATTATCCCAAAAAGACATTATAGAACAACGAACTCACAAAGATGCTATTGCATATGGTGGTTGGGCTGTGGATCTTCATCCTGCAGATGGAGTATTTAGTGAATATCCCGGTTGTACGCAATGGCATTCTAAAGGTATATATCAAATTCCATTACGATCTATATACAGTAGAAATATGGATAATCTATGGTTGGCAGGAAGAATCATAAGCTCAAGCCATGTGGCCTTCGGTTCAACAAGGATTATGGCAACTTGTGGTTATGTCGCACAGGTTATAGGTCCTACTACGCGTATATGTATAGATGAAAATATTAATCCAAGAGACCTAATTAATGATGAGCATATCAAAAATCTCCAAGCAAGGCTTGTAAGAAATGGTCAGCATATTCCTACCGTTGTTCCTGAGGATGCTTCCAATTTGGCATGCAAATCAAAAATAATTCCTTCAAGCGTATTTGTTTTGAATGGTCTTCCATTTACTGGACCTTGGCTGGGACTGGAGTTTTCCTTCTGTCAAATGTTACCAATAGAAGAAAATGATCGGCTTTCCCTTGAATTTTTGACTTCTGCTAAAGCTGATACCGTTTTGCAAATTGAACTAAGAAGAAGTATAAAACCTCAAAATTTTACACCGGAGGTAATTATTGAATCAAAGAAGATTCAGATTAAAGAAGGAGAACATTTGCAAAGAATTTCCTTTGAGCGCGTAACTAATGGTCCCCAATATTTCTATGTAGTTCTAGTTAAGAACAATCAGGTCAAAGTCAGAACCTCAGAAATGAGGGTTACAGGAATACTTTCCTTAATGAATAAATACAACAAATCTGTAGCTACAAGCAGCGTACAGAGCCCGCCAAAGAACATAGGAATAGATACTTTCGAATTTTGGTGCCCACAAAGAAGGCCAGATGGTCATAATTTAGCTTTCAATCTTGACAAAGGATTGCACCTTTTCAAAGGAAGTTACTTAATTAATGGTATAGCAAGACCTTTACAAAGAACAAATGCTTGGTGTGCTGACCCCAATGATACTAATCCTTCGATAAAGATTGAATGGCAATCCACGATTAAGATTTCAACTTGCATACTTACTTTCGACGCAGACTACGATCATGCCATGGAATCTTCATTAATGCATCATCCAGAAAATATAATGCCTTTTTGCGTTCGGGACTTCTACATAGAGAATGACAAAGGTCAAATTGTTTATGATAAGAAAGGTAATTATCAATCACGGATTGAAATAAACTTTAAGGATAAGATAAATACAAAATCATTAATCATTCATATGAAGCATCCCTCTTCAAATGTACCAGCATCATTATTTGATATAAAAATTTATGAATGATTATATATAATCTATAGGGAGAATGGTTTGTTGGAGGTCATGGGTTTTGAAATTCTTTAAAGGCGTTGTTTGTTAGTTCTATTTGGTTTTAATCATGTTCTGCAAATTATTTTGTAGAGCATGATAAACCAAATATGAAAAACTGAAGCTACTTATTTAATGAAAATTTTATGAAAAAAACTAAACTATCAAAACTATTCAAATAGGCTTATTGACTAAAAAATATTAAGTGATTTCATTAGTAATATCTATAATTCTATTGTTTTTCGGCTATGCCATTTATGGGAGATTAGTCGAAAATATATATGGAGCTGATCCAGAAAGAATTGCACCTGCAATTAGAATGGCAGATGGCGTTGATTTTGTTGTTTTACCTGCATGGAAAATATTCCTCATCCAGTTTTTGAACATTGCCGGGCTCGGTCCAATTTTTGGAGCAATTGCTGGTGCCATGTTTGGTCCTTCCGCCTTTCTTTGGATAGTACTAGGAAGTATTTTTGCTGGAGGAGTCCATGATTATTTGACAGGGATGTTATCAGTAAGGCATGATGGTCTGAACATAAGTGAAATTGTTGGTATTTATCTCGGGTCAAAGCTTAAATATCTTATCAGAGTATTTACTATAGTTTTACTCATATTTGTAGGAACCGTCTTTCTTGTCGGACCAGCTGAAATTCTTGCACAGATGACCAATAATTATTGGGATTCTATGGTTTGGGTATTTTTGATTCTTGTTTTCTACATAGCCTCAACGCTTTTACCAATTGATAAAATTATTGGCCGCATATATCCTATTTTTGGTTTGGCCATGCTAGTAATGACGCTAGGATTGATATTCGGTTTTTTTATTGGAGGATATACCATACCTGAAGTAACTTTTTCAAACCTTAAGAACTTTACCACGAAACCTTCTGAAACACCTATTTTCCCCATTCTTTTCGTAACCATAGCCTGTGGAGCAATATCTGGATTTCATGCTACACAGTCACCTTTAATGGCTAGATGTATGCAAACAGAATTATTGGGTAGAAAAATTTTTTTTGGTTCAATGGTTACTGAGGGTGTTGTCGCTTTGATTTGGGCGGCTGCCGCCATGGTATTTTTTGATAATGTTCAAGGGCTAAATATAGCTATGAACTCTAATAACAACAATGCTGCTTGGGCTGCAAATGAAATTACAAGAGGAATGTTGGGTAATTTTGGCGGGATACTTGCTTTGTTGGGTTTAGTTGCTGCACCATTGACTTCAGGCGATACGGCGTTTCGATCTGCGCGATTAATAATAGCAGATATTTTAAAACTAAACCAAACAAAATTAGCTAACAGATTACGATTAAGTATACCACTATTTCTTGTTGCAGTTGTTCTGACCCAAATAGATTTTGGAATAATATGGCGATATTTTGCTTGGAGCAATCAAACCCTCGCAGCAGTATCGCTATGGGCTGTAACTTCTTTTTTGATACAAGAGTCTAAGTTTTACTGGATTTCCCTCATACCTGCAGTATTTATGACTTTGGTATGTTCGGTTTATATTTTCATAGCACCTGAAGGTTTTGATTTGTCAATAAACGTCAGCTACCTCTTAGGAGCTTTATTCACGCTTCTCATAATCGGTCTATTCTTAAGGTATATGGTAAAAATCAATAAAAATGATTTTCGCTTTAACCTTAATTTAAAAAATAAAATTTAGAATTTTTTTATTAAAAAGTTAAGTGATGGCTAAAGCGAATTAAACTCAATTCAAATTAAAATGATATTTAAATATCTAAAAATTGAAAAACCCATCAAAATTCTAGGAGGTAAACTTTGCCTCGCTGTGTTTTTGATTTTTAATATTAGCTTTTGCCAGTCCCCTTCCAAGGAAATTAAGGTGTTAATTGTTGACGGCTTTAGCAATCATGATTGGAAGCAAACCTCTTTTTTAGTAAAGAATCTTTTAGAAAATAGCGGCTTGTTTAAAGTACAAATAACTACTGTGCCTATTGAAATTGGGAGCAAATCCTGGCAGGATTGGAATCCTAACTTTGGTGATTATCATGTGATAATCCAAAATACGAATAATATTCATGATAAAAAGTTGCGTTGGAATATGAGAGCAGAATGCAATTTGGAGAATTATTTGAAAGCTGGAGGCGGTTTACTAATTCTGCACTCGGCCAATAATGCATTTTCTGATTGGCAAGAATATAATAGAATTATTGGATTAGGTTGGCGTTCTAAAAAGGAGGGTTATGCAATACAAATCGAAGAAAATGGGAAATTGAAATATATACCCGAAGGAGTTGGAAAGGATACTTATCATGGGCCTAGGAATAATCAAATTATCAAAATCCTGAACAATCATCCAATAAATATCGGTTTTCCTAATGCCTGGCAAACGCCGGACATGGAGCTTTATAAGTTTGCAAGAGGACCCGCTAAAGACTTAACAGTTCTTTCGTATGCAACGGACAGCATTACCCAACTCAATTGGCCAGTGGAGTGGGTAGTTCAATACGGAAAAGGTAGGGTATATAATTCCAGTATGGGGCATTTATGGTCCGGAGATGATTATCCAGTTAGTTATAGATGTATTGGTTTCCAAACTACGCTTATAAGAGCCGCTGAATGGCTAGCCACTGGAGAAACTACATACAATGTACCCCAAAACTTCCCTGATGAACATCGGATACAACTTAATACTATAGGTCTATTGAAGAAATAAATTTCAATTTCCAGTAAAATAAATGTAATAAAATGAAATATATAGTTTGTAATAATCCAGGTGAATTTAAGCTGAGTGAAAAAGAGGTTCCGAAAAGAAAGAAAAACGAAGCAATGGTCAAAATCAAAAAAGTAGGGATTTGTGGAACAGACATACACGCATTTTTAGGGAACCAAGCCTTTTTCAAATATCCAAGAATTTTAGGTCACGAATTAGTCGCAGAAGTTATGGAAATTGATCCAAATACAGAAGGAGTAAATAAGGGGGACCGGGTCGTGGTAATTCCGTATCTAAATTGTAGAACGTGTATTGCTTGTAAAATGGGTAAAACAAATTGTTGTTCCAAGATAAGGGTTTTAGGTGTTCATATAGATGGTGGTATGCAAGAGCAAATTACAGTTCCAATGGATAACTTATTATTAGTGAACCATCTTTCCGACAATCAATCGGTAATTATTGAACCATTAGCTATTGGAGCGCATGCCATTAGGCGTTCCAATTTAATAAGGAATGAAGTGGTCGTTGTAATAGGATGTGGACCTATAGGAATTGGAATTATGAAATTAGCTCAAATTGTTGGCGCTAAGGTTATTGCTCTTGACATTAATGAAAATAGATTGAAGTATGTAAAAGAAACAATCGGTGTGGACACAATAATCAATGTGAGGGATAATCCAGTAAAATTAATATCCGATGTTACAAATGGGGATATGGCTCAAGTAGTTTTTGATGCCAGCGGACAAAAGGCAGCTTTAGAAGCAGGTCCTTCTTATATGGCTCATGGTGGAAGGTTTGTTTTAGTCGGTTTATCCAAAGACCAGTTAAGTTATTCTCATCCAGAAATACATTCAAAGGAGGCCACTATCTTATGTAGTAGAAATGCAACAAAAGAAGATTTTCAACATGTTATTGGTGTATTAGATCAATTTCCTACTGAATCTTACATCACTCATGAAATGATGTTTAGGGAAATCACTTTCAATTTTGAAAGTTTGCTTAAACCTGAAAATGAGGTAATAAAGGCCACTTACACATTTGATTAAATTCTAATAATTGGTCATGAAAAAAGTAGCTACGTTTGGTGAGATCATGCTTCGGTTATCGCCCTCAGGATTTTTGAGGTTCTCGCAGGCCACCAGCTTCGATTTGGTCTACGGGGGAGGGGAGTCCAATGTTGCCGTTTCCATAGCAAAATATGGCGTCCCCGTGGATTTTGTCACCCGTCTGCCAAGGAACGATATTGGCGAATGTGCCCTGATAGAGATGCATAAGCATGGCGTGGGCACTGATAAGATAATCTTCGGAGGTGACCGCCTAGGAATTTACTTCTTGGAAACTGGAGCCGTTTCAAGGGGAAGTAAGGTGATCTACGACAGAGCCCATTCCGCCATGACCGAGATAAAGTCAGGTATGATCGATTGGAATGCGGTTTTTGAGAATGTAGAATGGTTCCATTGGACTGGCATTACCCCGGCCATCTCCCAAGGTGCCGCTGACGTTTGTCTGGAAGCTGTTAAAGCTGCCGATAAAAAAGGGATTACCATATCCACGGATTTAAACTACCGTGCAAAGCTATGGAACTATGAAGGCGATCGTGAAAAGATAATGTCGGAGCTGACATCTTATTGTGAAATTATTTTAGGTAATGAAGAAGATGCCGAAAAACACTTCGGGATCCATTCGGAGGGCATAGATGTCTATAAGGCTGGACATGATATAAAGGCGCAGGCCTTCCTGTCGGTTTGTAAACAGATGATGAAAAAGTTCCCGAAGGCGAAAAAGGTCATCACTACACTAAGGGGTTCCATTTCAGCATCGCGTAATACCTGGGCGGGAGTACTATGGGATGGGGTGAAAGTTTACGAATCGACCCAATACCAGATTACGGATATCGTAGATCGTGTGGGAGGGGGCGACTCCTTTATGGGAGGTTTGATTTATGGCCTCCTGAAATATCCGAAGGATGATCAAGACGCTCTTGATTTTGCGGTGGCCGCCTCCTGCCTCAAACACACCATTAAAGGAGATGCAAATCTGGTGACGGTAGACGAAGTAGAAAAACTGATGGGTGGTGATGCGAGCGGTCGTGTCGCGCGGTAAAAAGTTGTTAGTTGAGTTAGTTTATTTAAGCAGGTGGCGGGTCTTGTGGTTTTGACCCGCTATCATTAAAAAAATGTATGGCACAATATTCAAGATTAGAGGTGGTAGGGGTTATGCAGGATACGGGAATGGTTCCGTTGTTCTATCATCCGGAAATAGCTTTGGGCAAAGAGCTACTAAAGGCCTGCTACGAGGGTGGTTCCAGACTACTTGAGTTTACGGCACTGGGCGATTTCGACTTTGAGGTATTACTGGAACTGCACAAATATGCAGTACGGGGGTTGCCGAGGTTGATATTGGGGGTAGGCTCCATTGCCAATGTAACCGCGGCAAGTATGTTCATGCAAATGGGGGTAAACTTTATCTTGACCCCTTCCTTACGGGAAGATATAGCCGTTGTCTGTAACCGTAAAAAGGTACTGTGGTTATCAGGTTCTGGAAGCCTGACCTAAATAAATAGGGCGGAGGAACTGGGCTGTGAGATCATAAAACTGTTTCCCTGCTCAACGTATGGTGCGGAGTTCATAAAAACAGCCCACTACCATGGACAGGCATTTTGCCTACCGATGGAGTAAATACGGAAGAGGCCCTTTTCAATGGTTGATTCGGGGCACGGGTTACCTGCGTAGGTATGGGATCCCAGTTGATTAGCAAAGATATTTAGCCAATAGGGATTTTGAAGGATTAGAGGAAAAAGTAAAAAATACTTTGAATAAAATCGTTTCCTTAAAAGCTAAATTGTAAAAACAATTATAATTATAATAAACTGTTGATGGTACCATATCTACAAATAGATAAGAGAGATAATATTTGTGTGGCGTTAAGCGAATTGAACAAAGGTTTTGAGATTAAGGCCAAAAATGATGTATTCTCAATAAAGGAGACTATACCAAGTAAACATAAATTCGCAATCAAGGATTTTGACCTGGGCGAAGATATAGTTATGTATGGAATTCTTGTGGGTAAAGCTATTGAGCCTATCGAAAAAGGGAGCGTAATAACGGTTAATAATATAAAACATGCTTCAGGCAAGTATACTTTAAATTCACCTAACCTAAAATGGAAGTCTCCTGATATTTCCAAATTCAAGGATCGGACATTCCTAGGATACCAAAGAGCAGATGGATGTGTAGGCACAGCAAATTATTGGCTGGTTATTCCATTGACTTTTTGTGAAAACAGAAATTTGGAAGTTCTGGAATCTTCCCTTTTAGAGAAATTAGGCTATTCTACCGAAAAAGAATTTACAATCAATGTAGAGGCTCTTATTAAGAAATTCGAATCAGGGGCCTCTAGGGAACAGCTTTATAATACCTCTATAATTAGTTTTCGAAATGAACAACCAAGCACTAGGCTATTCCCTAACGTAGATGGAATAAAATTTTTAAGACATGAAGGGGGTTGCGGCGGTACGCGACAAGATGCGGAAACACTATGTAGACTCTTGGCCGGATATATTGCAAATCCCAATGTAGCAGGTGCAACAATTTTAAGTCTAGGCTGCCAGAATGCACAAATATCGATGCTTAAGGAGGAACTTGATAAAAAAATGTCAAAGTTCAAGAAGCCAGTATATTATTTGGAACATCAAAAAAGTCCAAGCGAGTATCAATTTATAGAGGATGCTATAAAAAATACTTTTATCGGATTGATTGAAGCAAATTCTATCACTAGAAAACCGGCACTTTTAAATAAACTTATATTGGGTTTAGAGTGTGGTGGATCAGATGGTTTTTCAGGTATTTCGGCAAATCCAGCTTTGGGACATACCTCTGACTTAATTGTCGCATTGGGCGGTACAGCTGTTTTATCGGAGTTTCCGGAACTAAATGGCGTGGAACAGGAAATTATGGATAGGTGCTCAAATCGGATAAATGCAGAACGATTTGCAACTATGATGCATTCCTATTCGGAAGCGGCGAAGGCTTCGGGTTCCGGTTTTGAGAATAATCCATCTCCTGGGAATATAAAAGATGGACTGATTACTGATGCAATGAAATCTGCGGGAGCTGCTAAAAAAGGAGGTACTTCCCCTATAACCGATGTATTGGACTATACCGAAAAAATTAAAACACCGGGACTTAATTTATTATGTACTCCAGGAAATGATGTGGAGAGTACTACAGGGCTTGCCGGATCAGGCTGTAACATCATTGTATTTACAACAGGTTTAGGAACTCCAACTGGCAACCCGATCGTTCCTGTTTTAAAACTTTCGAGTAATACGAATTTATTTGAACGTATGAACGATTTAATTGATTTAAACGCAGGTACCATCATCAGTGGCGAAGATACGATTGAAAATATAGGAGAAAAAATTCTTGAGCAAATCATAGAAACGGCCAGCGGTAAGAATTTGGCAAAAGCTACCAAGAAGGGACAAAACGATTTTATTCCATGGAAAAGAGGCGTATCACTATAAAAAATAATGCATTGGAAGAACTGATGGATAAATCTATAAGTTTGAAAATACTCCAATTTGGAGGAGGTAATTTTATTCGTGGATTTGCTGATTGGACCTTTCAAAAATTAAATAAAGAAACAGGTTTTAATGGGGGTGTAGTTTTATTGAAGCCCACAGATAATGGGGATTATAAAGAATTGCGTATTGCGAACGGAAAATATCATACCTTTTTAAAAGGTTATAAAAACGGGATATTAGCCTCTGAAATTGAACAAATAGATATTATAAAAAAGATAATACATCCTTATGCTGAACACGAGACATTCATGGAGACCGCAAAGATTCCATCAATTCGATTTATAGTGTCAAATACAACCGAAGCCGGTATTTCTTTCAATGAGAGTAATCGCTTTGAGGATCAACCTGCAGGTGAATTTCCAGGAAAACTAACTCAATGGTTATATAAACGTTTTATCCACTTTAACGGTAATAAGCTAAGAGGTTGTTTTATTATTCCATTGGAGCTAATTGAAGATAATGGAGAGTCTCTCAAGAAATGTATTTTACAATATGCCGATCATTGGGGCTTAACTGATGCATTTAAGAATTGGATTCGTTCCCATAACTACTTCTGCAATACCATAGTAGATCGAATAATTTCTGGATATCCAGATGATCAAGACTTACAAAAAATCAATAAAAATTATAGGAAGTATTCACAAATGGTTAGCGGTGAAATTTTTATGAGTTGGTTAATAGAAACATCCCAAGTATCAAAGCTAAAAAAAGAACTTCCACTAGATCAATTAGGTCTGAATATTCAATTTACTAAAAATTTAAAGCCCTATCGCGATTTAAAAGTAAGAATACTTAATGGTACGCATACGGCAATGGTCCCAGTAGGATACCTAAATGGTTCTAGGTTGGTTAGAGAGGTCATGGCTGACGCGAATACTCAGAAGTTTATGATTTCCTTGCTTTTTAGCGAAATAAATCCATGCTATAAAGGATTTCCGCTGGATGAGATTGAAAGATATGCAAGTGCTACTTTGGAGCGCTTTAGAAATCCCAACATCTCGCATAAACTGTTGGATATCTCTCTCAATTGTATTTCAAAATTTCAAATACGCTTATGGCCTACCATCCAGGACTACAATGAGAAATATAGAGGTTCACCTAAACTGATAACTTTTTCACTCGCTTGTTTATTTAAATTTTATGAAGGTAAAACGCTACATGGTGAAAATATTGCTTTGAAAGATAGTACTGCATGTATAGCGATTTTCAATAAAATGTGGAAAAGATATAGAGCCGAGGAAATGACGCTCGGAGAAATGGTTGGCGTTTTACTTAGGGATAAACAAGTTTTTTCGGTTGATTTAACCTCTATAGAAAATTTGGAAGAGCAATTGGTCGATGATCTTGAACAAATTTTGAAAGTTCCTTTTTCTAAAGTTTTACAGGACAAATTGATATTAGTAGGAGAATGATAATAAATGCACATCAACATTTTTTGGAATATAATTAGAAAAGGCATAATCGGATTAATGAATTGATGTCTGTTTTAATGCATGACTATTTACCTAAAAACTTGTTGCGGAAATATAGGAATAATGATATTGATAGTTGCAAAGCCTTTGAGTCAAATCAGCACTTTTCAGAAAACACTTTTTTGTTAGGGCTTGCTTAGAAATGTAAATTACCCAAGATTAGTCTGTTCAGGAAAGGGTAGCTTTCTAGGGTAGTAATGGAGTTAAATTTTATAACATGTAATATGGATTTAAAGCTAAAAGATAAGGTGGTAGTGATTACCGGCGCTGCAGGAATCAGAGGGAGTATAGGTCAAACTTTGGTTTTTGATTTTGCAAAAGAAGGGGCTATTCCGGTTTTGATAGGGCGTAATGATAGAGGTTTTTTCTATGAAAAGGAATTGCAGGAAAAAGGTATTGATTCCATTTTTGTCAAAACCGATCTCTCGGATACAAATCAAATTAGAAACGCGGTTGAGATAATTGATAAAAAATACGGTAGGATTGACCTTCTCATAAATAATGTAGGTATTAATGATGGTGTAAGTTTGGAATCAAGTGTAGAAGAGTTTTTTCAATCGTTAGAACTCAATTTGGTAAGTGCTTTTGCGATGACTAAGTATGCCTTACCATTTTTAAAAAAGTCCGAGGGAAATATATTAAATATTGGCTCAAAAGTGGCACTTACCGGTCAAGGTGGTACATCCGGTTATGCAGCTTCAAAAGGAGGTATTTTGGGACTTACCCGTGAATGGGCTGTGGACCTGTTGGATTATAATATTCGTGTAAATGCAATCATAATCTCTGAAAGCTTTACTCCTGCCTATCAAAATTGGATAGACACACTTGAAGAAGGGGAAAATAAAAAAAAGCTAATAGAAGAAAATATTCCTTTTCAGAAGAGAATGACCACTCCAAAGGAGATTTCCAATACCTGTAGATTTATAATGAGCGAACGATCTTCGCACACTACTGGGCAATTCATTTTTGTTGATGGGGGATATGTACACCTTGATCGAGCCCTAATTTCCAAAAAAGTTTAAAATATAATGAATAAAAAGTCTTTCATACCGGTCGTTACAAAATCAGTGATACTACCTTTCATTTTGATTACGTCAATATTTACCTTGTGGGGTTTTGCAAATGATATTACCAATCCAATGGTGTCTGCCTTTAAAAAAGTCCTTGAACTTAATAATTTTCAGGCCTCTTTAATACAATTGGCTTTTTATGGCGGATATTTTACAATGGCACTGCCTGCTGCAATGTTTGTGAACAGGTATTCTTATAAAGATGGGATTCTTCTAGGTCTTGGATTTTATGCATTCGGAGCAATTCTTTTTTACCCAGCGGCTTCATTGGAAAGTTATAACTTTTTCCTTTTGGCTCTATACATAATGACTTTTGGACTGGCTTTTCTTGAAACCACGGCTAATCCATATATACTCTCCATGGGGCCAGAGAATACGGCTACACAAAGACTTAATCTTGCTCAGGCTTTTAATCCAATAGGTGCGCTGGGGGGGCTCATAGTTGCACAAAAATTTATCTTGTCGTCCTTAGAATCTGATAATCTGGATGGTGCCGGGATTCCAATTTTTAATAGGTTGCCAGAATCCGCAAAAGCGTTGATTAGAACTTCAGACCTTGCTGTAATAAGAAATCCTTATGTTATTTTAGGGTTTGTCGTGATTATTTTTTTCATAGTTATTGCCGCGGTAAAAATGCCGCAAAACTATCATCAGGAAAAAAGGGTTCGAATACTACCTTCAATTAAAAGGCTATTTCATGTACCTAAGTTCTATGGTGGGGTAATAGCACAGGCATTTTATGTAGGAGCCCAAATTATGTGCTGGACATATTTATATCAATATGCGGAATCACTTGGTATTGAAAATGAGAAAGCTGTAAATTATGGGATTTTAGCCCTATTAGTATTTCTAATAGGGCGATGGATCGGAACTTTCTTGTTAAGGTTCATGGATTCAAGTAAATTACTTTTCATTTTTTCGATTGGAGCGATGTTATCCACTTTGGCAACCATATTCATTCCTGGATTATTTGGTTTATATGCTTTAGTGTCCACTTCATTTTTTATGTCATTGATGTTTCCAACCATTTACGGTTTGGCTTTGGAAGGACAAAGTAAGGATGCCAAATTTGGTGCAGCTTTTTTGGTGATGGCCATCGTGGGAGGTGCCTTGATGCCTGCCTTACAGGGGCTAATCTTAGATTTGGGAGGTCCTGGTTATGTTGATGTGAAAATTTTAGGAGTACCTGAAATTAATTTTTCGTTCTTCCTCCCTTTCCTTTGTTTTTTAATCGTTGCGATTTATAGTAGAAATGTTTTTACAATTTATAATTCAAATCGTTCATAGAAAACTCTAAAAGGTTAAGGATTTTATTTAATGCGTATTAACCAATTAAAATATTTAAAGAATGACCTATATTTTAAAACATGTCAAATCTGTTACCTTACTTAGTGTAGGGGTACTATTCAATTTTTTTATTGGTTTGGCTATTTTATTTATAATGACAGCTAGTTGTAAACAAAGCAAAGAATTGTTGGTTGATGATGATTCTAAAACTTCTATTATTAGACCCAATATTATTCTTATTATGGCAGATGATATGGGATTTTCCGATGTTGGCTGCTACGGATCGGAAATTCAAACACCAAATATTGATGGTTTAGCCAGAGATGGAAGAAAATTCAGTCAATTCTACAATGCTGGAAGATGTTGTCCTTCTCGTGCAAGCTTATTAACGGGTAAGTATAGTCATAATGTTGATATGGGCTGGATGACGGGTGTTGATATGAAAAGACCTGGATACAAAGGAGATTTAAAGAGGGGAATACCTACGCTAGCCAGCAAATTGAAAGGCAATGGATATAACACTTATATGACAGGGAAATGGCATCTTGCTTTATCTGAGGATGTTGTTAATGGCATTAGCGAAAATACTCCAGTAGATCGAGGTTTTATGGAATTTTATGGAACTTTGGAAGGTGCTAAAGACTATTACGACCCAAAATTTCTTTATCGTAATAAAAATAAGGTAAAAGCCGAAGGTGATTATTTTTATACTAGGGCTATCACTGATACAGCACGGAGTTTTATTAAATACAATAAGCATAATCCTTTTTTTTTATATCTGGCATTTTATGCCCCCCATTTCCCTTTGCAAGCTCCAAATGAGATTATCGAAAAGTATAAAGGTAAATATTTGGACGGCTGGTCAAGTTTAAAGAAAAAAAGGTTTGATGAACAAAAGAAAATGGGACTTTTTTCTTCGAATACTGTTTTGAATCAAGATACAATTTTACCCGAGTGGAATACCTTAAACACTGACCAGAAAAGTGAAATGGACTACCGCATGGCAATTTATGCCGCCCAAGTAGAAGAATTAGATCGAAGTATAGGAAAAGTTATTCAACAATTAAAGAAAGATGGAATTTATGATGATACCCTTATAATTTTTCTTTCTGATAATGGGGGTCTCGGAGTAACTGATTTAGGAATGGGCGAAACTTCTGATTTAAATAAAACCAATACCCCTTATACATCTTATGGTAAGGTTTGGGGCAATGTTTCAAATACTCCCTACAGGAAATATAAATCATATGCTCACGAAGGAGGAATTATATCCCCTTTAATAGTTTCATGGCCCAACAAAATAAAAGCTAGGCAAGACTTTATCACTCAGCCTTTGCATATAATTGATTTATTTCCAACCATAAATAGTATTTGTGGAATTGAAAATTTAGATACTCAAGGTATGGATTTTTCTCAATGGCTATTTGAGCCGAATAAGGCAAATATAGAGCGTATGCTTTTCTGGGAGCATGAAGGTAAGCGGGCAGTTCGGTTGGGCGATTGGAAACTGGTATCAGAAGGTTTAAACGAGCCTTGGCAATTGTATAATTTGCAATCGGATCCTACAGAAATCAGAAATATTGCTCGAGAATTTCCTAAGCTTAAGGATGAACTTGTAACTACTTGGAACCGGTGGGCGATGAATAATAATGTACTTCCTTTGGATGGAAGTACTTGGGAGGAACGTATTCGAAATTTTAAAAATTAAATAGATGAAATTACTAATTGTATTTATTGTTGGGTTATTTTCTTTTGAATCAATTGCTCAAAACTATATAAGCTTGGAAGGGTTTTGGAATTTCAAAACTGACCCTTACGAAAATGGAGTGGCCGAGAAATGGTTTTTAAAAGATCAATGTTATACCTGTTGGGATAAATTGGATGTGCCTGGGAATTGGAATATTGAAAATGAATATGCATACTACACGGGAACAGCATGGTATCAAAAGTATTTCAATGTGAATAAAGGCCTCGATAACAGTTATTTTTTAATTTTTGAGGGTATTTACTATGATTCCGAAATATTCTTAAATGGAGAAAAGATTGGAGAAAGTAACTCTGGCTTTTTACCTTTTGAATTGGATGTCACTAAGGAATTGTTAAATGGGGCTAATAATTTAGTAATTAAAGTCAATAACTCTTTTAAACTCGGAGCAACATGGAATTGGGGGGGAATTAGAAGACCAATTCGATTAGAAGTAGCAAAGGCATTCCGAGTAAATTATCATCATATCAATTCCTTTCCTGATTTGCAAGCGGGTACGGCCACCATCGAAGGGGAGGTCTTGATTACAAATTTGTCTACTGAAGAAAGAAAAATCAGGGTATCTAAGGTAATTAATGGTGATAGTTCTGAATTATGGTCTAACACAACTTCTATTACTATTCCTCCAAGGTCTAATAAGAAGCTCAAATATGAGGCTAGGTTGAAGAGTGTTGAATGGTGGGAACCAAATAATCCATATCTCTATCAATCCCAATTGAATTTTTATGAAGAAGGTGAACCAGTTTGGAGCGATGCATCTGATTTTGGTGTTAGAAAATTGGAAGTCAGGGGAACCCAATTGCTTTTAAATGGCAATTTGATAAAACCTGTGGGTATTAATTTGGTGCCTGATGATCGTATTTATGGCAATAGCTATCCTTCTGATAGAATCAAAGAAGATGTTTCATTATTAAAAAGCCTTGGTGTTCAATTTACCCGTTTAAGTCATTTACCGTTACCAAAAGAATTTCTTTCAGAATTAGATAAACAAGGTATTATGGTATTTGAGGAGGTTTCGGTCTGGGGTAAGAATACCCTTGTTGATCCAGATAATTCAATTCCTTTTGACTGGTTACGGCGCATGATTAATTTAAAATACAATCATCCATCTTTGGTTGGTTGGAGTGTGGGGAATGAGATTGGTTACAGGTCGGATAATCCAAAGGTTAATTTGTATGTTGAAAAAGCTATTCATCTTGCGAAGTCTTTAGATCCAAATAGATTGGCCGTATATGTATCACATTCAGTGGGTAAACAAAATGATGACCCGGCAAAATTTTCAGATATTATTATGGCGAATCGATATGGAGATTATAAAAACTCCGCAAAAAAAATTCATTTAGATTTTCCGAATAAGCCCATATTTTTTTCAGAATTGGGTAAAAATTTGAACTCGGAAAACCCTGATAATTTTGGTGTACCAATTAGTGAAATGTATAATGAACTCCGTGAAACTCCTTCAGTTATTGGTGCAAGTTTATGGACTCTTAATGATTATAGGAGTATCTACAGCGGAACTCCTGCGTGGACAACACCTAAGTCAGAAAATAGAGCTTGGGGCCTTGTGACAGTGTTTAGGGAGAAAAAAAATCAATTTTCTGATTTACAATTGGAACATTTACCCTTCCTATTTAAAATCAATATAGAAGATAGAATTTTTAAAATATCTACAACAAAGAGATCAATTAATAGTTTTCCTTATTATGATTATGCAAATTATAAATTGTGGCTGAAGGGTTACGATTCTGAAGAAAAACTGGTCGAAATATACGAGATTCCAGTACCTAAATCAAAAGAATTTGTTTTAAATAAAAACATAACCACTGTCAAATATGGCTTTTTAGATTCTCAAGGAAATACTATTTATGATAAGGAATTTTATTATGAGTCCCCTTCAAAACCAAAAATAGTAAAACTTCATTCAGCAAAGGATAAAATTAGAATTATTTATGCGAAGACTAAAGGTGCCACAAGATATGTCGCATCAGCAAAGAATAACGAAGGTTTTGAAATTTTATCCGATACTACTAGGAACTTATTTATTGATATCGAAAACTTGGGTTATAATATTGATTACACCATTCAACTCCAGGCGATTAATAATTTTGGTATAAGTTATTCAGATTCGCTTAGTATAAAAACCGATGAAGATATACTGCCACCAATAATCTGGGCCGTTCGCCCAGCAGATAAATCAATAATGATAAATTTTGGGGTTGAAGATACAGATATGACATTTTTAGTGCGCTACGGGGATACGCAAGGAATTTATAACAAAGAATTTGAATTACGCAATTATGGTGTTTTAAAAATTCCAAACCTAGTTAACAATAAACCTTATTATTTTCAAATGGCCCGACGCAGTCAAACTGGATTCCAAAGCGAATGGAGTCACGAGCTTGAAGCGATTCCAATGAATTAGGGAATAATGGTCTTCATTGAAGTATCCCATTCAAAAATCAAGTTCATTCAGATTTAGAAAGTTACAAATGTCAATAAGGTTAAAAATTAAAATACTATAAAAATGTCTAACATCGATTACGTAATAATTCTCCTATTTACTTTATTAATAGTTATAGCAGGAATGTCATTCAGGAAAAGAAGTTCTGATATGAAAAGTTATTTTGCTGCTGGGGGTGCCGTTCCATGGTCAATTAATGGTCTTTCTTTATATATGAGCTTCTTTTCGGCTGGTACTTTTGTGGTGTGGGGTTCTATTGCATACAAATTCGGATGGGTTGCTGTAACAATTCAACTATGTATGTGTGTGGGGGGATTTGTTGTTGCATATGTAATTGCCCCTAGATGGCGGCGGACAAACGTTCTGACGGCAGCGCAGTTTGTTCGACAACGGCTGGGTGTAAGAACCCAAAAATTGTATACCTATTTTATTTTAATATTATCTCTTGGTTACACTGGGGCATTTCTTTATCCGGTTGCAAAAATTGTAAATGTTTCCACTGGATGGCCAGTTGATGCATGTATTATTGGGTTAGGGTTTTTAATTCTTTTATATACTGTAACTGGAGGCCTATGGGCTGTAATTATTACAGATGTACTTCAATTTGTTATTCTTACTTCTGTTGTAGTGGTAGTAGTAATACTTTCCTTTGATGAGGTAGGTGGGGTTCATAAATTTTTGGAGAGTACGACGAAAGAATTTTGGAATTTGACGGGTGGGGGTTATAGTTGGTGGTTTATGATTGCATTTTCTATTTATAACATAATTTTTATAGGAGGCAATTGGGCGTATGTTCAACGTTATACCAGTGTGGAGAATCCCAAAAACGCAAAAAAGGTTGGTTTAACCTTTGCTTGGTTATATTTAATAAGTCCACTAATTTGGATGCTTCCCCCAATGATTTACAGAATTATTAATCCCAACTTAAATGGATTAGAAGTCGAAAATGCTTATATGATGATATGTAAACAAGTATTGCCAGTTGGAATGTTGGGACTTATGCTTGGAGGAATGGTTTTTGCAACCGCGAGTTCTGTCAATACAACCCTTAATTTGGCAGCGTCTATAATAACCAATGATTTGTTTAAGCTGATCAAGCCTGATGCCGGCCATAAGGAAACAATGAAAGTGGCTAAGCTATCCACCCTTTTGTTTGGTATAGGAACTATCATAATTGCTCTTTTGGTTCCAAGCTTAGGAGGAATCGTAAACGTTGTTCTAAGTATTGGTGCGGTTACTGGGGTATCTCTATACGGACCTCCAATTTGGGCTCTTTTTTCAAAAAGGATTACTGGCAGAAGTGTTCTAATGGTTACTATTTTGAGCTTAGGGATTAATGTTGGTATAAAATTTATTTCTCCCCTAAACCGAGCTGAAGAAATGTTGTTGGGAACTCTATTGCCTTTTTTCCTACTCGTAATTGTAGAGTTTTATTACTATTTAAAAGGTGTGAACCAGTCTATGGATTTTGAAAATTATCAACTTAAGAAATCCTTGAATTACAGTGCCACTTCCGATGATAGAAAACAGAATACTTATGGAATAAAAGTTTTGTCCTATACCCTATTGTCCGTAGGTTTTTTAATTATGGGACTAGAATTTTTATCTGAAGGAACAACATTTTTAATTGCAGCAGTAGGGCTTTTCATTTCTACAGTTGCATTATTTATTCATCCTTTTATTAACTTGAAAATGAAGAAATTATGAGCACCACTTTATGGTATAGACGAATTCAGAACTTATCCTTTACTAATTTGAATCATGTAATCTTCGGATTGGTCCTTTTTTATCCGATTGTAATGAATTCTCAAAATAATTTGGCTTTGGATTCTAGAATAGAAGTAAGTTCCGATTCAAAGGATTATCCTGCGAAAAATATTATTGATGGTAATGAAGAAACCTATTGGGAATCTTATGACCATAAAAATCAGCAATGGGCAACTGTGGTGCTTTCCGGAGCTACTGAAATCAGAAGGGCGTCAATCTTAATGGAAAAAACAAATGGCGAACCAATAACTAAACTCCAAATCCAAACTTTTTTAAATGGTAAGTGGAACGCGGTTGATAGTATTTTAAACAATCAAAAGAAATTAGTTTCAATCGACTTAAGAGAGGATATCTTAACTGATAGGCTTCGTTTTTTAATTAATGATAAGGCTCCATTTAAAATTTATGAAATTGGAATTTTTGGCCAAAAGTACACCGATTCCTCTTTCACGGAGGTAAAAAAAATATTGGTTAATCAAAGTGGTTATAATCTTGATATGCCTAAACGATTCACGGCTCCAAACTTGGCAGATGGGAGTAAGTATAAAATAATAAGTTTAGACGAAGAAAAGCCAGTATTTGAAGGTGAAATATTTAATAATATAGGGGATTTTAGCGCATTTAATCCTAAAACCGGAACTGAATTTTGGATCGAAATAGATACTTTAAGTTCTTACCCTTTTAGAATTGCACCATATTGGTTGGAAAGAGTGACCTATCAAAATATGCTGGACTTTATGATAGGAGCCAGACATTATGTAGGGAGTTCTAAGGATATACGAAGCCTTTCTTGGGCATGGAGAGATGGAGATTTTTTTAATTTTGCCATGCAAAGTCTTGTTTCTCTGTACTTATCAAATCCAGAAGTGTTCAAGAAAATGGATAAGAAAGTTGAATATATTCCAAACAAATCTCTTTCCGAGCAGTATCATGATAAATGGGGTAAATTGGATCCATATCTGGAGAATGCACCGGATATCGTCAAACTTATTCACTGGGATGCTGATGTAAAGGTTACCCAAAAATTGGATCATGAGATACAAAAGGCAGAATTAGCTTATTTTCTATATGCATTTCCTTATTTGAAGGAATGGTTGCCACAGCAAAATTTTGACCTAGTTTATAGATATGTTAAAGATAACTGGGAGAAGGATTCAGTTTCCATAACTTCGACCACAAAATATGATAGAAGTCCTGAACATAATTTATTAAGTTTAAAGACTACTATAGGCTCTAATAAAGGTGAACTACCTATTGGATTTTCGATTATTCCTAATTTGTTGATGTATGAAGTAGCCCAGAGGGAAAATGAAACTGATCCCGAAAGGTATTTCCAGGCTGCTTACAGACAATTAGATTGGATTATCAAAAATGTTGATTGGAAAGATCCCCTTGTAACGAAAGGGCAGCGCATGTCTGAGCATATCACCATGAGAGCTTTCACTTTTTTTTATAGTCAATATCCAGATAAGGCACCACCGGGTCTACTAGAAAAAGTTAGGGATTGGTCGAAAGTGGTGGTTTCAAGATCAAAAAATATGTGGGATTTTAGAACTTATACCAATGATGGGGATTGGGTTCCTGCTGGATGGAATGAAACGGGTAACGTTTTAGGTTTCCCGGCTTGTACCATTTCAGCTATGAGCGTTTTAAAAGATGAGAACTTAAAAAACAAATTAGAAATTTTAACATGGTCACATATAGATAATGCTTTTGGTAGAAATCCAACGGGGAGACATTTCTCATATGATGCACCTAGAGAAATTGAAGGGGTTGAATTAGGATGGTATTCTTATCACAAGGGAGGAATTGGTCAACTGGAAAATGTTCGATTTGTTTTTGATGGCTCCCCAAAAACCAATCATTATCCAAATCATCCAGAAATTGGAAATTTGGGTTGGACAGAAGGATGGGTCCAATTTAATACAGCGTTTAATTTGAGTATGGCATACCTGAGTAATTACTATACAGATATTAATTTATACCAGATTAATAAAAGTACTTTCGGAATTAAATTAAAAGCACCTGTTAATTTTTATGAAGATAAAATCGATAGTGTAGAAGTCACTGTAAATTCTAATATGGGTCATAGTATAAAGGTACTGTTAGCGGAAGAAAGTCCATACTCTAAATTTTTGATTGGAACTTTTTCAATAGATAAAAATAATCTCAATTCTCAAGATAATATACTCAAAACAAAAGCGGGAGACCTAATTACGGCTTCATATGGATTAGGATTTTTTAGAAAATCCGATTCACTTAATGCATATTAAATTTACTTGTAACTAAACCTTCAAGAGAAACAAATTTATTAACGAAGTTTTTCATTTTGGAAGTTCTATAGAAAGTTTGATTGTAAACCCTAAACCACTTTTTTTGCTTTTACTTCCGTTTTAATTTTAAAATTCTTAACATCAGATGAAATCCATAACTGTATCCTCTCCAGGAAGAATTAATATAATAGGAGAACATACCGACTATAATGACGGTTTCGTGCTTCCCTGCGCAATTGATAAACGTGTTAATTTGAAACTCATCGCGAATGGGTCAAAAAACCGGTGCACTATAAAGAGTAAAGGATTTAATAGTGTGTTGATAGCGGACTTAAATTTTTTGAAACCGGGAACTGAAGGCTGGCATAATTACGTTCTGGGTGTATTATATGAGATAAAACTCCTGACGCAAAACCTACAAGGTTTTGACTGCAACATTGAGACCAACGTTCCTGTTGGTTCAGGGGTCAGTTCATCGGCGGCACTTGAATGTGGTCTTGCCTTTGGCCTAAATGAGCTATTTGCACTAGGATTAGACAAATGGCAGCTCATAAAGTTAGGTCAAAGGGCAGAGCACAATTTCGTAGGTACTCAATGTGGGATTATGGACCAGTTTTCTACCATCATGGGCAAAAAAGGAAATTGTATGTTATTGGATTGTCTTTCTTTGGAGTTTGAATATGTACCGACTTATCTTGACCCTTATGTAATATTGATGTTGAACACCAATGTAACCCATAATCTTTCAGTAAGTAGTTATAATACTCGAAGGAAGGAAAGCGCAACAGGCCTTAGTATCATTTCTGAACGTTATGCTGTGGAACGTTCATTTAGAAACATAACATTTGATATGGTCATGGAAACTAAGAAAGACCTTGGTGATATTGGTTTTAGAAGATGTAGTTATATACTAGAAGAAAATCAAAGGGTTTTAAAAGCCGCTACCTATCTCAAGAATAGTAATCTTCACGAATTGGGAAAACTCCTTTACGAATCACATGAGGGACAGCGGGAAAAATATGAAGTTAGTTGTCCAGAACTGGACTATCTGGTTGAACTTTCAAAAGAAGAAGAGGGTATTTTAGGTTCTAGAATGGTAGGAGGGGGTTTTGGAGGCTGCACGCTAAACCTCATACACAAGGATTTTGTTACAGCATATATTGAAAAGTCAACCAGAAAATACAAAAATAAATTCGGTATTAAACTCACCAACTTTGTTACATTTCCAAGTCAGGGTACTTCAATAATTAGCGATAAAAATGAAATTCTTTAGAAACACAAAAATGACTAATCAATACACTCTTTAAGAAAGAGGTTGATATGGTAATAATAATGTCCAATTATATGTTAATTGGGGAATTTTGACCTTCGTTTAATGTTTTGGTTGCTCTATTCATTTGATGGGCAGATTCATGTCTGACTTTTTGGAATTCTTTGTAAAATTCATCGATAGGATGAAAAAAATTCTGTAATTTCATTTTAGCAATCATAAGAGAAAGGTTTATTTATGCTATTCAAATTCAACACTTTAACTTACTGAATTTTCTGCTTTTTATAAAAAACTTCACTTTTTTATATAGAACTCTCGTTAACTTTAAGTTCGGTTGCTCGATTATGAACTTTTTATTTTAAGATGAAAAATGAAAAAAAGAATAACACTGAAGCATATTGCCATTGAATTCAATGTATCAGTGGCTACTGTCTCTAAGGCTTTAAGGGATAGTTATGATATTAGCTCTGAAACTAAAACCAAAATACAGCAATATGCTAAAGAGCATAATTATAAGCCCAACAGTATTGCTTTAAGTTTAATGAACAAAAAGACTAAAACTATTGGCGTTATTATACCAACATTACTTAACCACTTTTTTGTAAAAATTTTCAGCGGTATAGAGGAAATAGCAAATGAAAAAGGGTATAATATTATAATAATTATAACAAATGGAAGTTTAAAAAAAGAGATTGAATCTTTAAATATGTTTGAAAAAGGATCTGTGGACGGTATCTTAATATCTCTAACGGAGGAAACACAATCTAGAAAGGACTTCAAACATTTACAAGATTTTATAGAAGACTCAGGACCAATTGTCATGTTTGATAGAGTTGCTGATAGTGTGCAGTGTGATAAAATAATTGTAGATGATTTTAATTGTGCATATAAGTCAACGGAGTATCTTATTAAGACTGGTTGTAAGGATATTGCAATAGTAACCGTTCTCGATGACTTAGGAATTGTAAGCTTAAGAATAAATGGTTACAAAAAAGCCCTTAAGGATTATAATATACCTATAAATCAAAAAATAGTTTCTCTAATTAAGAAAGAGTATGATTTTGAGACTGAGATTAAGACTATGTTAGATTACCAAACAGTTGATGCAGTCATTGGTCTTGAGGAATTTTCTACGATTGAAACTATGTTTATCGCCAAATCTAGAGGCTATAGGATTCCAGAAGATATTTCCTTCATAGGTTATACAAATGGAAATTTATATAAGTACGTAGATCCTTCAGTAACCTGTATAAATCAGCATGCGGTTTACATTGGTAAAAAAGCTACTGAAAAACTTATTGAAAGAATTGAACAAAAACAAAGTTCAGAATATAATTATGAAACAAAAATCATTAAAACCGATCTAATATTTAGAAATTCTACTCGTAAATTGGTTTAAAATGAATTTTTTAATTTCTTTAATCAAATCAAAGAACAGATAGTTTTTAAAGAGATTATTTCAAATGATTGATAATCAAATCGAAATTTTCTTTTGGTGTTTTAAGAATCTTAAGTCTTTTTATGCAACCAAAAGTTAGCGAAAAAAAAGAGAATTAATTATTATTATACAAAATGTCATATAGATTTGGAGAAGATTTTATATATTTTTCTTGTGACGTTATCCTTACCCACCGCTTACTAATGGTATCACTTAATTGTAAACGGGCATCAATTCCTTTGAATGTCGGATTATCAAGCCACATCTTATGCGAATCCCATTGGCAGTTAATATAATGCACAGCTTTGATAACATCTGCATTATCATCAATTGTTTTAAAGAAAGGAACAAACCACTTTTGCCAAGCTTCTTCTGCATGTTCCGGATTACTTAATTGAGTTTTTTTGGTACTACCAATTATGGGGTTGCTCTCATCAGCTATCGTAGGTGTCGCTTCAGCAATAAAAACAGGCTTCCCTTTTTTTCTTGCAAATTCTATCATATTTTGGTCCTGCCATTTAAAAAAGAATGAAAAGCCCAACCAATCTACATAGTCATCACCAGGATACCAAGACTCTAATTCATTTGGATCGGACATAAAACCCCCAGCTGATTGCCAAACAAAAGCCGTATTTGTTACTCCTTTTGCACGGAGCATATCTACCATCCTTCTATAGGCTTTTATTGTACTTAATTTATCATAATGATTCCATGGGTCACCGTCAAATTCATAGGCAATTCTTAAAAAAACTGGGCGTACGCCTAAGGACAATAAAAAATTGCCAAGTTTGTCAATATATTTATCATGGGTGCCATCTGCTACCTTTTCTTCGTGATTTACAAAAGATAAACCTATAGCTAAAATCATATTATTATAATTTGGACTTTCTAATTGTAAGCTCGCATTGTAATCATTATCTCCCCAATCGTCGGTTTCCCATAATCCATCTAAACCTTTGTGAGTGAAACCAAATGAATTTTCGCCAGGATTAATACTGGTGTATGTAGTCCATCCAGCTGGTCTTTTAAAATGGTCTAAATAGCCATTATTATAATCTTCTAAACCACCTACAGCCTCTAATTCTTGGCCAACAAAAAGCAAAACCCCTTCTTTCGGCTCAAACTTGGCGAGTTTTCGATCAACTTTTATTTCTGGAAGGTCTTTTTTATTTTCATTTTGTAATCTCCCTTTACATTGGAAAAAGAAAAGGCTTAAAAAAGTTATTATGATAAGTTTAGTATTCATGATTTTCTGATTTTAATACCTCTTTTATTTAGATTGGTATTGACTAATTTTTGTTTCTTCTTTACCTTTTTGATTATTCTCTATGTATTCAAACCAATCAAAATCTGCATGTATATTATTTGTCTTTAAGTCTTGGCAGCACATTCCTACAAAACATCCCGTAAACGCGGGTCTATAACGTTCGCTACCGTCTCTTACATTATCATCGGATAAGATACTCATATCCAAAATATGGCCTATGTTTATAAAATTGGTTTGATCAATACTGTAGCTAAATTGAAGTTTTTCTCTAATAATTATTGCCTTTAAAATGATGCGATTACTACCAGTTATAATACCCTTTTCATTCTGCTCTGTGGTAATAAAATTATTACATGATATGATTGAGATAAGCTTATCTACCCCATTTGTTGTTATATGTAAATAGTGGTAATGTCCAGTGTTATAATATAGCACTAATCCTGCGAGTTGTTGAAATGTTTTAGGCTCAAACTCTACACATGTTGATACTTCTGCCTCGAAATGTTGAAGTCTTTTGGCGATTAATGCCTGAGTATGCATTGAAGAAAGCGACTCTTTTCCTTTTAGCCTTAAAAATCCTGGTCTTTCTGTTAATGAAAACCAACTCTCATCTGTGGGAATTCTTAATGATTGGAAACCGATGTGTAATTGATCCGTTTCAAAATTATCACGTGTGCAATTTTCTTCAAATTGAAATGATTCTAAATCTGGCAAAGGAATTTTTACTCGAGGTAAACTTGTTTCCGTTTTTAGTATTGGCCAATTGTCTTTCCAGATAAGTTCTTCAATTGCTGTTTCTCTTCCCAAAATACATCTTCCAAGTGTCGTTAGTGGTCTTCCAATAAGAAAAGTAATATACCAATTACCATTTTGAGCTTCAATCAGAGAAGCATGTCCAGCTTTTTGAAGTGGATGATTTTCATCATTTTTACAGGTTAATATCGGATTTTGTGGGTGCTCTTCATAAGGGCCGGTAATATTTTTAGACCTTAAAACTGTTGTGGCATGTCCATATTCTGTTCCGCCTTCGGCCAATATTAAATAGTAATAACCATCATGTTTGTATAAATGAGGGCCTTCTGTTTGACCTAATGGAGTTCCTTTAGTTAAGTAATAAACCCTACCTACTAGAACTTTCTTTTTAGCATCATATTCTTGTAATTCTACACCTCCAAAAAATCTTCCTTTTCTGTGATCTACTAACATATTTGTGTACCAGATCTTTCCATTATCATGAAAAAAAGAACCATCAAAACCTCCTGAATTTAAATAAATAGGATTACTCCACTCCCCTAAAATATCTTTTGTTGTTACCACAAAATTTGGTGTGTCTTTCCAAACACCATCAAATGATTTTACATTGGTATAAACTAAATAAAATACGCCTTTATTGTGGGATAAACATGGTGCCCATACGCCACATGAATCTGGGACTCCTTTCATTTCTAATTGCGATATCCTATTTAATGGTTGTGCCACCACTCTCCAATTTTTTAAATCTCTTGAGTGATGTATTTGTACACCGGGAAACCACTCAAAAGTTGATGTTGCAATATAATAATCGTCACCGACTCTACATATTGAAGGGTCTGGATTGAATCCTTTTAAAATTGGATTTTCAATATATTTGCTCATTTATCTTACTAATTCTATTTCTAATTGTTCTAATGATTTTCCTTTAGTTTCGGGTAAAATTCTAAAGAGTATAAAGAACCCTATGAATGCGATTATTCCGAATATAAAGAAACTCATTGAGTTACCTAGATTTGATAATTCCCAAGGGAAAACTTGTTGTACAAGCCAACTAACAAAGGAGTTTACAAATCCTATGAAACCTATGGCTAATCCTCTATACATATTTGGAAATAATTCAGATAGCATAACCCACATAACAGGCCCTAAAGAAAATGCAAAACAAGCAATAAAACCCAGTACACCAAATAGTACTAGCATAGCATTCATTGTTGTTGCAGCTTCTAGAATAGCACCCTCATTTTTAGTATATACTTGATTTCCCAAAGTCAACTTCATTGCATTTTTAAAAGCTAAATCGTTTAAAAAAGTTTGCCCAGAATATTGCTCTAATTTAACTTTATCAAGAAACTCTAGTTGTGATATCTTTTCTGAAGTTAGTCGATAAGTTGCTTTATTAAAGCCATAAGCACATACTAAAAGACTAATGGCAATACCACCAACACCAAATAACATCAATGGACGTCTTCCAACTTTGTCAATAATTAATATAGCAACTAATGTAAAGGCCACTGTTGTTAAACTTAATAAGATGCCTGAGGCAAAAGCAGCATCAGTACCAATGCCAGTTTGCTTAAATATGGAGGTGGCATAAAAGTATATGGCGTTTATTCCTGTTATTTGTTGAAGTATACCAATTGTAAGCCCAACAGTTAATACCAATTTAAGAGCTGGTTTAAATAAATCTTTTAATGTAATATTTACTTTTTGATTATTGACGGAAGATTTTAAACTATCTATAATCATACTGGCTTCTGCTTTTGCTAAAGTTTCTCCATACAGACTTATTAAAACATCAGTTGCTTCTTCATTTTTATTTTTGGTAAATAACCAGCGTGGACTTTTAGGAACATAAAATAGTAATATAAAGTAAATTAATGCAGGTATTAATTCAACTCCTAACATCCAACGCCATACATTTTGCTCTGTTAAAAATGTGCTGTCACCAGAAGTGAAAATTTTATTGAAAAAATAGTTACTTAAAAAAGCAGCAAAAAAACCAAGTACAATGTTTAATTGTTGAATAGATACCAACTTTCCTCTATTTTTCGAGGATGATATTTCTGCAATGTAGGTTGGAGCTAATATTAAAGCGGCTCCAAAAGCTAAACCCCCAATCATTCTTGCTGTATATAACATCTCGAAGGAAGTTGCAAAGGCAGACAATATTGCAGAAAGAGCATAAAGAAATGCTACTACAATTAATATTTTTTTTCTTCCAATAATATCACTTAATCTTCCGGAAACTAACATCGATATCATCGCTGCAAACGATGGCGAACTTACCGCCCAACCCAGCTGAGCATCAGTTAAATTAAATTCTGGCCCTGCGTAAGACATAACCCCTGAAATAATTCCAGCATCAAAACCAAATAAAAATCCTCCGAGTGAAACTACAAATGCTACAAATAATGATTTCTTCATATATGCCTTAATAAATTTTCTGTTCAATGGGACATCGTAATCTAATTTGGTTTTTATTTAATCAATAATAGTTACTTATTTTAAACCATTTTAAAGTGACTTTTATGGATTAATTTTTTTGATATACTCTCACATAGTCTATAATTAAATAATCAGGAAAGTCATTAGCAACTGGAGTTGCTTTAGGTAGATTCCCGCCAACTGATAAAGCGAAAATCAAATAAAATTCATCATTAAATGGATAGGGTTGACCTTTCGCTGAAGTTGTTGCTGGTGTTATTGAATGATATGCTACATCATTTACTAGCCAAGTGATTTTATCTTCTTCCCAAATAATAGAAAATACATAATATACTTCATTAAATGGTTCACCATTTTGGGAATTGTAATTTACGGAGTTAAAATGCCAGTTGTTTGGGAAATCTGTGCCATAATGAGCTGTTCCCAATATCTTGTTACGATCTTCTCCCAAATATTCCATAATATCGATTTCACCACCACTGGGCCAATAGACACCTGGATTTGAAGTTGTATAGTTTTTATTTAGCAAAAATAAAGCCGTCCAAGTACCAGAAACCGATGGCATTGCTGCTCTAACATCTATTCTTCCATATTTAAACTCAAACTTATTGTCTGTATTAATTCTTGAAGATGTATATTGATTTGATTCATTTTTAGCTTCAATTATTAAGTTACCTTCTTTAAAATATAAGTTTTTGTTGCTGCTTGTAAATTGTTGTAATTCATTGTTACCCCAACCACAAAGTGAAGGGCAACCGTTTCCTATGTTATAATTCCATTTACTACTATTTAGACTGGTTTCATTAAACTCATCCGACCAGAACAATGTGTAACCGCTATAAGAGTTAGGTGCTTGAAACCCTCCATAAGGTATTAGGAGTCCTTCTGAACAGGGATTGCAAACCCCTCCGCAATCTACACCAGTTTCATTTCCATTTAGAATACCATCATCACAAGATGCAATAGTACAAGGAGCACATTCTCCACCACAATCAACCCCAGTTTCATTTCCATTCTTGATATTATCATTACAGCTTACTCCAAATTCGGAATTACTTGAGCAAGAGACCATAAGAAAAAACAACAAAATAAATCGATACCTGATTTTCATTTTTTATAATGTTAAATATTTAATCATTGTTGTTTGATAAAATGGGATGGAAGTAACTCCATCCCATTTATTAAAATAACTAAAACTAACTCAAACAATTTTTCCCCTTAATTTTACTGGTAAGGAACAAAATCTTTAACGTAGAACGTTCCAGATTCTCCATGCCCAGCACCGCCAAACTGTAAACTAATGTTAGTATAGGTTGTTTGCGCAGGTAATAGCACTCCCGAACCTGAAGCAGCTGCATTAGTACCATCAAATTCAACCGTAATCCATTTGTCAAAATCTGATTCATCTACTGTAATACTAATTTGTGTCCATCGCTCAAAAAAATTGGTATTGTAATCATGTAGATTCAAAACTACTCGAGGCTCTAATGCTCCTGAAAAGTCATTGCTTGAAGGTATATAAACATCTAACTTAAATTTATGAAATGTAGAAAAATCTATAATGTCGTTTAAGGTTTGAAATTTATAATCTTCAAACCCACCAAATCTAAAGTCGTTTGGTCTTATTATTTGGGCAACCAAATCATTTACTGTACCATCAGGATTATCAACACCATAGGTTATATCTACACCTTGGTTGTAAGGGCTTCCATCAGCATTAACTGTAAAAGGTTCTAAAGCTAAACCTGCATCATTAGCTTCAAAAGTGAAAAAATATGGTAAACCGGAATTTATTAATGCATCTGCTCTTGGAGTTGTTGAAGGACCACCAAAATTCCTTGTAGTGGGAACCAAATCTTTTATGTAGAATATACCTGATTCTGTATGACCTGCACCTCCAAAACGTAAAGCTATTGTATTATAAGTAGTTTGTTCTTGCATAACTATGCCATTAGCGCCGACAACATCAGTGCCGTCAAATTCTAATGTTACCCATGACCCAAAGTCTGCTTCATCAATAATTATAGGAATCTCGGTCCATCGCTCCCAAAAGTTATTATTGCTGTCCATTAGGATCAAGACTACTTCTGGATTTAAAGCTCCTGAAAAATTTTGTCCAGTTGGTATAAAAACCTCCATTGTCCATTTATAATATACTGAAAAATCTATTGGCGTATCAAGAGCAGAAAATTTATAATCTTCAAATCCTCCAAACCTTCCGTCATCTGGTCGTATAACTTTTGCAACAAAATCATTTGCTGTTCCGTTAGGGTTGTCCACCCCATATGATATGTCCACCCCTTGATTTTCACTAAAAGTAGTCAACAACAAACCGGCATCATCAGCCTCAAAAGTAAAATAATATGGTAAACTGGAACTTGCAAATGCATCCGCTCTTGGTGTTCCTATTGGACATGCCGGACAATTAGATCCACCACAATCAATACCTATCTCATCGCCATTTCGAATTCCGTCAGTACAAGTTGGACAATTAACACCACTACTGCCACCACAATCAATGCCTGTCTCATCCAAATTTTGAATTCCATCAAAGTGGGTAGCTACAACAGGCCCTATGCCATCAAAAAATTTTTCTTTCTCACAGGAAATATTGATCATAAATAGTACTAAAATCAAAATAGAAGCCCATGCCTTTACTTTTGTTGTTTGGAAAGCCTTTTTCATGTCTCAATTATTTAATTATTAATAACCTGGGTTTTGTGATAACATTCCAACTGGATAAGTATCTATTTCTTGTTGTGGAATAGGTAATAATTCGTCTCTTCCAGAGGAGAAATTCTTACCTATTGAATTCAATGCTGTTTGGGCATCTCCCCATCTTACCAAGTCGGTAAATCGATTCCATCCTTCTGTGGCTAATTCTCTTCTTCTTTCATCCTTAACACCTTGTAGTGTATAGGCAGGTGCTGCGGAATTGCCAACACCGTATGCTCTATCAATAACCTCTTGGAATGATGATGCGCCATTACCACCTCCACCCATAAGAGAAGCTTCGGCATGTATTAATAGTATGTCTGCATAACGAAGAATTTTTTCGTTTAAAGGAGAACCATTTCCATTTGGGTCGAGTAATACTTGTACTTCCTCAAAGGTTAAAAAATACTTTTTAGCTCCTGTATTAACACCAATTGCATAATTAAAATTTGATGGAACGGGATCAAAATTTAAAGCCGCTAAGCCGGGAGAATTTAATGTCTGCCCTGGTAATAGAAAAGTAGCAGCTTTTCTCTGATCACTGTCATCAAAAAAGTCTACCAAGGTCTGTCTAGGTATAAAATTATTAAATGAAGGATAAGTTCCAGAAAGAAATGGGAATGACCATTTCCACATTATAGAACCTTCCGAAGGAGCAAATCCATCTACGTAGTTAATTTCAAAAAGAGATTCAGGTCCAAACTCTGTTGATTGAAGAAAGTTTTTCTTAAAATCACTCTCCAATGAATAAACACCTTGGTCAATGACTTGTTGGGCTGCTGAAACTGCAGAATCCCATTTTTCTTGATATAAAAAGACTTTGGCAAGTAATCCTAACGCTGCTCCAGAAGTAGCAGATCCTTCAATTCTTTCATTACCTTTTAAAGGTAATATATCAGCAGCTGTCTGTAAATCAGATTCTATAAATGCGTAAACTTCTGATGCGCTAGATCTAGGTTTGAACAGTTCTTGATTTGAAGACGTTAATGCCTCTTCAAAAAGGGGTACACCCCCAAAAAGGCGAACAAGTTCAAAATAATATAAGCCTCTCAAGAATTTTGCTTCAGCAATAATTTGATCTTGTAAGCCAGGAGTTTCGAAATTTCCAAAATCTTCCGCAAGTTTAATTGTAAAATTTGCTCTCGCAATACCTTGATACCATTTGCTCCATAAAGAAGAAATAGTAGGAAGTGTTGGTATGATGGTATTAAAATTATCATATTGTTGACCATCTACCCAAAAAGTTGCCGACTGAGAATACAAGTCATCTGCACGAACACCCTGAAATAATAGGGGAAAAGCTGGATTAGGAGCAAATTGCCATTGTACTACATCATAGGCTGCATTGAGGCTTGACAATACATCCTGTTCAGTATTAAAGGCATTATCAGCTACAATTTCGGTAATTGGTTTTAGGTCTGTGATGTCATCTGAGCAAGATGATAACAACAATCCAGTTAAAAGCGTAAAAAGAATTCTTTTTAGCATAGTTATGGATATATTATAATTTGTTTTCATTTTTATTTCTTTTTAAAATTTAAAGTTAAAACCCAGTAAAAATTGACGAGCCTGTGGAAAAAAGCCCTGATCTATACCTATGTTAAGGGGGCTATTTATGTTATTTTGCCCAATCTCTGGATCCATTCCGGTATATTTAGTAAAAGTGAATAGGTTTTGACCTGATACATAAACACGAGCTTGTTTTGCCCCCATTGCTTTTAATGCGTCTTCTGGAAAATTAAATCCGAGTGAGATGTTTTTTATTCTTAAAAAGCTGCCATCCTTAATATGGAAATCTGAAATTAATTGTTCTCCATTTTGTGAATTACTAACTGCAATATTCCTTGGGACACCAGATTCAGTAATGTACGCTGCCGGTCTGTTTGTTCCATTTGCATCATATCTAATGGTAGCATCCAAAATATCGTTTCCAGCTGTACCTGACATGAATGTGTTAATATCAAATCCTTTGTAATGCATTCCAAAATTTAATCCAAAGGTTACGTCTGGGTTTGGGTCACCAATAATAGTTTTATCACCAGAGTCAGGAAATAATCTATTATTACCACTATTGTTAATATCTTGAAAAAGCAAATTTCCATTTGCATCTATGCCTTCTACAACATAGCCATAAAAACTTGCAATTGGATGGCCCACTTGCGTGCGAGAAGCAAAATCATTGAATTGTGGTTGTATTTGAGCTGACGCAATAAATGAGGTCTCACCTAAATCGGTTACTTGATTTTTATTTAATGAAGCGTTTGCATAAATATTCCACCCAAAACCGCTGTCATAATCATCCCTGTAAGATAGACCTACCTCTAATCCACTATTTTCAACAGCTCCGATATTTTGAATGGAAGGAGTTAAACCAGATGTTAGTGGTGTGCCTGGTCCATTTAATAGTATATCTGTAGTTTCTTTGTTATAGTAATCTAAAGTAAGTCCAAGTTTATTATCAAAAGCATAAATATCTAATCCGATATTGTATTGATTTAATTCTTCCCATCCCAAATTGGGATTTGCTAAACCAGTCAATACAATTCCTGGTTGTCCAGCATAACTAGCGTTAGTGCTTACAGAAGACAAATAGGCCAGGGGTCTGGCAGAAAGATCATTTCCACTGATTCCCCAACTTCCTCTAATTTTTATAAAGTTTATGATTTCGGAGTTTGCTAAAAAATCTTCTTCTGAAAGTATCCAACCTGCAGATACGGCCGGAAACCAAGCATTCTTGTTGTCTGCCCCAAAATTTGAAGATTTATCCTTTCTTATAACTAAGCTCAATAAGTACTTTTCGCTATAATTATAGTCTAACTTTCCAAAAAATGATTCCATCCCAATTTCTGTTGATCTACCTGGGATTAGTGTGGCATTAGAATTATCGACCGATAAAGCAAAGTTAACTTCATCAAAATTGTTTGTCAAATACGCCCCTTGATTTCTAATAGTTGCACCACCATAAAATCCAGTTTGAACCACTTCATATCCAAGAAGTGTATTAAGATTGTGTTTTTTTTCGGCAAGTTTCCTAAAAGAAAATTCTGCAGTTGCTCCGTATTGTCTATTAATCGCACGACTAGAACCTTCCTGATAGGCCACTCCAATACTTGTATCGAACTGCTGAGTGGGTTGGACTATAAGTGGGAAAAAATTTCTTGTAAAAGAAAAATTATTGAATGACCCATAGGTTCCTTTAATTTTTAAATTATCAATAGGTTCCCAATTTAATGCAAAAGATAAATTAAGTACATCTTCTACTCTTTGTGTATCAGATGCAGCTATTGAGAATAATGGATTTGTAACAGCTCCTAGGCTATTTAGAGGTACACCATTTATTGTTGGAGTTCCATTTTGAATAAATGGATTGAAAAAATTTCCATCATCATCATATGCAGGATAAATTGGGGGTAACGCATTAATAAAGCTACTTATTCCAGAGCCTGGTGCACCATTATTCTCTGCAATACTATACCGATCTTGGTTTTGATACTGTGCAGTACCGCTAAAATTCAAGCGATTTGTTATGTCAATGTCAAGTGCTGTTCGAATATTTCTTCTATTGAATTCAGATTTATTCTTTCCTCCTAATATGCCTTCTTGCCCAAAAAGCCCACCAGAAACAGCATAGGAAATTTTTTCACCACCACCTATAACTGAAGCATATACATTTTTAACTGGAGTATCATTAAATAAAACATCATACCAGTCTGTATTCGGGAGTAAGTTGCGTTCTACATCTGTAAATGCTCCTCTAAAGCCAGTTACCATGGATCCACTAGAAGCAGCAACACCTTCATTGTAATATTGAACATACTGATCCCTATTCATTAAATTTGGCTTACTTGCTAAACTCTGAATACCATAGAAACTTTGAATTGTAATTTCTGGTTTTGTAGGAGTTTTTTTTCCTCTTAATGTTTCTACTAGGATTACACCATTACCGCCTCTCGAACCATAAATAGCTGTAGAAGTAGCGTCCTTTAGTACGGTTTGTGATACAATATCATTTGGGTTTAAAAAGCTTAAATTAGGTACTTGAACCCCATCCACAATGTATAGAGGACTTGAATTGTTAGGAGTTCCTACACCCCTAACCCTAACGGTTTGGGGAGACCCAGGGGATCCAGAATTTTGTTGTACAACAACACCTGGCACTGTTCCTTGAAGTGCAGCTTCCGCTTGAGAGATAGGTAACAGTTGAATTTGCTCAGATTTAACCGTAGCTATAGAACTTGTTAACAATCGTTTATTTTGAGATTGACCATAAGCCAAAATAACCACCTCGTCTAGTTGATTTGAATCTTCTTCAAGTTTAATATTAATTATGCTTCTGCCATTTACTTCAATTTCTTGAGACTTGTAACCTAAATAGCTAAAAACTAAGATGGCATCTGTATCTACCATATTAAGTTGATAGTTTCCATCAAAATCAGTTTGTGTTCCAATAGTTGTTCCTTTAACCGAAACACTTGCACCTGGTAAATTTCCTGTATCTGATGAAACATTACCTGAAACAATTTGAGAAAAAATATTAGAAGTCATTAAAATGAAAACTCCTAATAGGATTTTTGAGAGTACGGTTTTCATATTTTTTTAATTCTTGTTTAGGTTGACAATAAAACGTTAGTTTGTTTTATTTTGTTGATTTAATAATTATACCAAGTAAAACTATCAATTTCGCATTGAGCTACTAAATAAATAGCAAATCCTCAACGATTTTTATTTTGTATTTGTTAGGTAAACGTTAAGGGTTTATTAAGGTCCAAAAGTTGGCAAACCTTTAGTGTTTTTAAGGCCTTAAGAGGTAATTGGAAATACATAAAGACAATTTCACGAAAACGGTTAAGTAACTTTTTGTAAAAAATTAAGAAACCGACTTAATTGTTCTTAAAAAGTGAATTTTGAAACAGCTAAAGAGGGTAAGGACTAAAAAAATTACGAGGCGTTCACTGATTGGCTAGGGGAACTAGAAATTGAATAATATGTATTATCCGCCTATTTGTTTTTTTATTTTACAGCTTCTATATTTGCTGTGTTAGAAAGTAAAGCACTTTACTTTGAGCACATTTAAATTCTGTCAACAATTCGGCTAACAGACCAATTTTGGATTCTTTAACTGATTGATATATAGCCTAATAATAGCATTGGGTTGGCTTCCTGCCACCCCGACGAACCACATATCAAGTGGAAGTAAAACACTGTTAATCGTATGATTATCAGTGTTTTTTGTTTTTACACATTTTATTTAATGGTAAAAAATAGGTTATAATCTCGTATTAAAGGTGTGCTAATCGGTTAACTAAAGCCTAGTTAACATTTATGTAAATCTATAAACACTCCTAAGGGTAGGACTGCTCCGCTACTTAAAATTTCATTAGTTTGGTTTATTACCAAATTTAAGTTTTATTCAGACAAGGGTATTTTTGTTAATAATCTCTTTCTCCATTTCTGAAATGAAATAAATTGCGGTTCAAGGCGTTTTTACATATTGTCTAATGTAAGATTTTTCATATTAAATCTAAATCATAATTCATTTCTATTCCAAATTTTATGACCAAACGCACACTTGCCTTAATTATCTCTTTTTTTACAATCATCTAGTCCTGCACTAAAGAATCCGAAACACAATCATCTCCGGATACAATAGCTCCAAGTGTAAAATTGTCCATAGCAGGATTACCAAATGCCTCAGCAGGCGAAACTATTGTGGTAGGAAGCCGGATTGTTGTTAATATAGAAGCCGAAGATGAAGGTGGAATAGCAAAAATAGAGGCATTTATTAATGATCAAAAAGTAGGGGAGGATACTCAGGCTCCCTACAGTATCACTATTGACTTAACTTCTTTTACGTCAAAGTCGGGCAAATCTAAAGTTTTTATTGATTACACCTTAAAGGTCGTCGCAACTGACATGGCGGGTAATACTTCCTCCATAGAACAAAAGATTCATATAGACGATCAAATTCCAACCATTGCGGAAGTTTCCTTA
>JBGTEN010000216.1:0-1991 GCA_041747755.1 Arenibacter sp.
GTAATCGTGTGCATTAAAACTCTCTTTGTGTTTTTCAGATTCTTTTAAGTGAGTTTCAGCAAGTAAGTTGTGATAAGGTTTTACATCATTACTAGTTCTATTTGATAAGAGAATTAATAATGATAGATATTCTTTTCTAAATTCTGGAAAGTTATTTTTATCAATAACCTCATTAGAGTAATTGTAAAACGTCTGTAGAATTTTCTTGTCAATTTTTTTACCTTGCTCAAATATAAATTTCATTAAATGAAACTTATTGTATCCATTGATGTAATTTAGATTTAAGTTGGAAATAAAAAATGAAATCGTTTCTTCTTTTTTATAGTTTATCTTTTGTGATAAAACGAATAAGTTTTCAAAGATTAATTGAAGGGTTCTATTCTCGATATTATTCCTCTCTTTAGAAATAATCAAACTCAGAAAACCAAGATAGTTATCTATAGCTTCCTTACAATACTTGTTGTTTTTTAAATGACTTTCCCATAGTAGATGATTGTATTTGGCTTTATGTTTAGGATTATTTGCTTTTTTAGCTCTGTCGACAATGTAATTTAAGTTATCGTCAAATAAATCTAAACTTGGATATTCACTGCCATTAGCAGAAGTCAATTCTGGTTTGAGTATTCCTTTTTCAAACCGGAAGTCATTGTAATAAATTTCAAATGAGCATTTCCTTTTCGCATTATTCTGTTTGTAGTTGTCTCGAAGTGAAATTAGGTATTTGTTTAAGTTAAAATCATAAGACAAACTATGGTCATTTTCAATATAATCGTAGTAACACTTTAATTTCTTAAACATTAAGTTTTAGATAAGTTTTTAGGCATTATGCACAACACCCATATACCCGCAACAAATACGCTTGTATGGCGTCTATTTTTAAATTAGTCGCTAGGTATAACTGCTTTTAAAAATTTTGGGGGAGGTCTAAATGTAGTACTTTTCTTTTAAATCCTGCCGAAAAAAAAGTTGGTTTTTAACAACCGTGGCCTTTCATAGCGGTGTAGTGAGGAAGAACACATCTTTATATCATCGTCCTAACGCAAGAACATAGGTAAGGTATCAGATTGCGTAATTCCGCCTCTATAGCATGGTACGGAAAACCAGCATTTTAGATTCAAAAAGCCATTTTAGATACCCTTTTCTCCTCATTTGGATTAGAAAGGCATTCGTTTGGCCCTTTTTTCGTCCAGTATACCCATACACTAACTCAAGTTATTAAAAAAATACCTCTACTAAAAGGTAAGTTTTAGTTTCCTGTACTTATACCTAATAACGTGAGCTCGATATAAATAAAAATTAAACTAATAAACAAAACACTGATTTTCAATGTAGCAATTATTTTTAAAATTTTTAATATGCTACTTTCATTTCTTTTGCTTGTCCAAAAGAAATGAAACAAAGAAAAAGACACTTTTCCGTAGGAATTTTTCGGCTTAAGCCGAAAACCGTCTGGCAAACTCTGCGTCGCTCCACTTTCTCGGAGCTCCTGAATCTCAGAGCTTTGCTCAGACTATTCTTGCGGAAAAGGAGCCAAAAATCTTTTTCAGTTTCACCTTATATCGAACCCAGATTAATAGTTACTCTCGTAACTATTGGATCTTAAAATGGTGAATATAGAATATACGCTAAACAATCTCTCACCCCCTTTCCAAAGTAAAATCCGCATGTTCTGCAATTAGGGCGTTTAAGGTTTTTTTATAGGCTGTTATTTGCTCCTCGTTTAAATTAAAAACGGCTTGAAACTCCGCCAATACCGGTTCCATAAAGGTGGTAACACTTTCAATGTCAAAATAGAGTCGGCCGGTTCTTCTTACAAAGAAATCCATAGGGTTTTGGACCATTTCGTAATGTATGCCAAAATGGAGCTCTGCTTTTAGTAAGCCCACTGCTTTGTTTTTGTCTTTTAATGCAGCATAGGTTTCCAAAATGGTTTCGGTTTGTTTTCCGTAATTGGTCACCAAATACCAGGCATCGTATTTTGTAAATCCGTC
>JBGTEN010000217.1:0-2066 GCA_041747755.1 Arenibacter sp.
CAGAATACCAAAACTATTGCTTTTCAGAAAGTTTTTAATTTCTGAAGTATCTTCATTTTTATAATAGGGTGGGGTATACATAAACTTTATTTTTCAATTTTTCCAATTCGAATAAATAGAGGAAATTTAATTTCTTTTATCGTATTTATTGTCCAATACTTTTCTAGCTTTTCCACTATCCATTCCACCGGGTTTTCTCCATTTTTAGCTCTATAATGCTGCACAGCGGACCAGGAATTAAAATAGCCTTCCAACTCCTTTAAGGACCATTTCGTTTGAATAAAATAGTGGTTACGCGGTTTTATCTCCTGAAAAGGAAACGGAATAGTGGAATAAGCTGTTTCAATATACGCTCGTTCCGCATCCCAGTATTCCCCAAGAATATCGGAATAGAATTGCGCTATGAATGCATCCGTTTTTTTGTCAATGCTTAACAATCCATAACCCCAAGTGGCGAGAATTCCTCCATTTTTAGTAACACGCAGTACTTCGGTATTAAATTTTTCAAAGTCAAACCAATGTAGGGCCTGAGCTACCGTGACCAAATCGAATTGATTATTGGCAAAGGAGGTTTTCTCACCACGAGCTAAGCTATAAATTAAGTTTTCTTTCTGAGGAGCCTGGGCTAATTGTTTTTGGCTGATATCGGTGGCATACACCGTATCAAAATGGTTTGCCAATTCCAATGCCACTTGTCCATTTCCCGTAGCACAATCCCAACAAGCTGTTCTTGTCGGTATCAAGGCTAACAAATCAGCATATAACTCAGGGGGATAGGTAGGTCTATATTTCTGATAGCTTTCAGATTGTACAGAAAACAGATCCTTAAGTGGTTTCATTTTACTGCGCTATTAACAATTTCAAGACTCCCCGGAATTAATTATCTTTTATGACCGTACTAAGTACCGGTAAATGGTCGGAGATATGCATATTATTTCCCATACGGTCATCAATATGGATATAATCAATCACTCGAAGATGGCTCACAAAAAGGTAGTCAATACGCCGGTCCAGTCTCATATCGTGATCAAAACCATTAAAGGTACCTTCAGGTCCGTAAAAAGGTTTTTGCGTGATTTCCTTTCCGTCTTGCAAATAACTTCTCAATATGGAAATCCCTTTTCGTTCCGGTTCAAGATTAAAATCACCCATTAATACAATAGGAATCTTAGCCGTATTAATCTCTTTGATTTTATCGACAATTAGTTGGGCCGAATTTTCCCGGGCCAATTCCCCGATATGATCAAAATGAGTGTTAAAAATCCAAATTTGTTCTTTAGTGGTGTGATGTTCAAAAAGTCCGTACGTACAGATACGTTCCAGAGCAGCATCCCAACCTTTCGAGATTTTCTCCGGAGTTTCGGATAACCAAAAGGTATTGGATTGTACAACTTTGTATTGCGTGCTATCGTACAATATGGCCGTGTATTCTCCCTTTTCTTTTCCATCATCTCTTCCAACACCAATGTAGCTATAGTTAGGAAGCCCTTCATTAAGGTAGCTAACCTGATGGACCAAAGCCTCCTGCAATCCAATAAAAACCGGCTCATAGTGTTGTAGTAATTTTACCATAGCCTCCTTTCGGAAATTCCAGTTGTTTACGGTGTCTGATGTAGCATCGTATTTAATGTTGTAGGTCAACACTTTTGTTTGGGAAAACAGTTGGGAGGAGATTGCAAAGCATAGAATGATTACAATACGGGTCATGGAGAGGACAATTTTTTTCATGGAATAAATTTAGGTTAAAAAGCGGTTCTCGATACTTTTTTTATTCCATTTCGTTTCACAACATTTCATAAAAAACAAATCGAACTGACATCAGACCGCTGCATTTTTAACTTTAACCCTTGTTACATAAAGCCATTTTTACTTGGATCCATTATCAAATAACCAAATTAACAAATTTCCAAATTGTTACATTTTCACATTAACAAACTACTTCTTGTCTTTATATGTATTAAACCAGCTTAAAATAGAAGCGGACTTATTCATCAACATACTGGGTCTATTCACCAGTCCGTGAGAGGCATTGGGTATTTTTACCAGTGCAGTTTCTACCCCTTGTA
>JBGTEN010000218.1:0-17897 GCA_041747755.1 Arenibacter sp.
TTGCGCCGCTCTTTCTTTTGACCAACAATTTACTTTTTTAATTACGGTGCTCTAAGTGGCACCCTGTCCCTTTATTGTCAACGATATTATCCCTGCCATAGGCAGAGAAAGTCTAACAGGCTGTTGTAAAATACAACACCCTAGAAGACTAACAACTTAAGGTGGCCATGGCGACGGGGCCCACCCCTTACCATTCCGAACAGGGAAGTTAAGCCCGTCTGCGCCGATGGTACTGCCACTAGGTGGGAGAGTAGGTCGCCGCCTTTTTTCAAAAGCCTTTCATAGCAATATGAAGGGCTTTTTTTGTTATGTATTTTTAGTGGAAAATTAGGAATTAAAGTTCAAGTGTTAAGTTCAAATTGAAACTCAAACCCAAATCCAAACCCAAACTTAAAAATACTTATTACCAACACCATAATTTATTCCGATTTCAAGCACAAACTAAACTCTAAAGGATTCACTTTTTTATATCTTTAAGGAAAAATTAATCCTATGTTAAGAAGATTACTACTTTTTGTCTTTGTCATGTTCACCGCAATGATATCGTTAGCTCAAGAGTCACATCTCAAAGCTTTGGTAGGCGGCACCTTAATAGACGGTTATGGTGGTAATCCCATCAAAAACAGTGTGATTCTTATTGAAGGCAAAAAAATAAAAGAAGTAGGTTCCATAGGCAGTATTGTAATCCCTGCTAACGCCGAGATTATTTCTACGGAAGGAATGACTGTACTCCCCGGTCTTTGGGATATGCACGTGCATACTATGCTCAATGGACATTCGGACTACACCTACTGGGACAAAACCTATCTTCCTTTGTTAAAGGATGTTATTATGCCCTCTTCCGCCCACCAATTATTAATGGCCGGAGTTACAAGTGCACGGGATTTAGGTGCTCCTTTAGCAGAAAGTATAGCGGTCCGAGATGCTATTAATAAGGGAGAAATACCCGGAGCAACTTTGTATGTTTCCGGGCCATTTATTCAGCACAAACCCTATCCCGGAACGGAAGAATTTCGCTGGGGAGTTAGCGGAGCTGAAGATGGAAGAAAGAAAATTAAAAAGCTTGCCACCGCAGGGGTCGATGTTATCAAACTTATTGATCAAGATGAGATGACCTTAGAGGAACGAAAGGCCATTGTAGACGAGGCTCACAAAAACGGACTCAAAGTAGTGGCGCATGCCCATAGACCAGAAGAAATACGTATGGGTCTTGAGGCAGGTGTTGATTGCTTTGAACATACCGGACTAGCTTCAGCCCCGGAATATCCCCAAGACATTATTCAAATGATAAAGGAGCGAACTGCTCAAATGAACAAAGGACCTTTGTTTTGGTGTCCCACGGTTGAAGGACTTTTCAATTACGAGTATCTTCGGGATAATCCTGAGAAATTGGATAATGATTCCTGGCATTTAGGTCTTCCGGATAGTGTTATAACCGATATTAGGTCTAGTATCGCGCATCCTGATAGGTTGCCTTATTTTCAACTAACGCCAATCAGAAAACCGACACTTGAACGAAAAATTAAACAACTCATGGAAGCGGGTGTGGTATTAATGATAGGTACGGATAGTGGTATCCCTATGAAATTTCACAGTCAGTCCACTTGGAATGAGTTGGATGTTTGGGTGAATGAATTTGGTATTGACCCTATGTATGCCATTAGAGCTGCAACTTATTGGCCGGCATTGTGGATGGGCGTAGCGGATAGTGTTGGAACGATTACTCCGGGGAAAGATGCCGATATAATCGCCGTAAATGGAGATGTGCTGCGTTATATTAGTTTGTTACAAAATGTAGACCTAGTTATAAAGCATGGTAAAAGATATAAATAATTGCTGATGGAAATGCAATCCAAAAAGGAAGAAATGTGGAATGTAGCTTCCCATGGTTTGGGCATAGTTCTGGCTGTTATCGGACTTTTAGTTTTGCTTTTTTTTAATAGTGAAAAAACGCCTTACAGCACCTTCAGTATCTTGGTCTATACTACATCAATGGTCCTGCTTTTTTCTGCTTCAACTATTTATCATTGGCTGGAAGACTATCAGTTAAAACTTATTTGGAGAAAAATAGATCATATCAGTATTTATTTTTTAATAGCCGGCACCTATACTCCTGTAGCACTTATTCTATTGGAAAGGAATAATGGCTGGTTTATTTTCTGGACAGTTTGGGGTATTGCAGCTTTAGGAGCGGTATTTAAATTGTTTTTCACGGGAAAATTTGAAAAAGTATCTCTTTTACTTTATCTTTTTATGGGCTGGCTTATTATTTTTGATCTTCACAATTTGCTGGACACTACAAGTGGTTACGGATTGATATTTTTGGCTTTAGGAGGGTTTTTCTATACGTTTGGAACTGTTTTTTATGCTTTAAGGAGAATACCATACAATCATGTTATTTGGCATTTTTTTGTTTTAGGAGGAGCTATCTCTCATTATTTATTTATTCTTATCGATGTGATTTAAGTTTTGATAACATCTTCATATTCAAACCAAAAAGCTTCAAATTTCAACATATTCTTATGCAAGAATTCCATCGTTTGTTTCCAGGTAGTTTTGTCGTGGATCGAAACATCCTCAATTTCAACATATATTCTAAAAATTTCCTTTCCATTCTCAAGTAAAAAAAATTCCTGAAATACTGCTTTGGGTACATATTCTGCCAAAAGAATTGTCTTCAAAGATTGTAATTTTTCATAATATTTTAGACTGTTCTCTAGATCTTGATCTTCAATGTTCAGTGTTACACCGGCTTTTTTAGTGTCAAAATAAAATTTAAATGAAAAGTCCTTGATTCCTGTATTGTAAAGTACCCATTTGCGTGGAAAAGACTTTCCAAAAGAGGTCCAGAATTCTTGTCTTAATAATCTAGATTCTTCTTTGGTAAACATTTATAGAAAATAGGCAATACACACACCCAAAGCTATTACTACCAACTTGCGTAAGTTAAACTTGTGCCCTTCAGAACTTTCAAACAAAATAACGGTAGAAATATGTAGAAAAATCCCAATGACCATAGCATTTACTAATGTGGAATACGTGGAAATTACATCGATACTAGAAGCTAAATAGGTTCCCAAAGGAGTCATTATTGCGAATAATGTGATAAAAAAAATCGCATAAATTAACCTGATCTTGGAACCCAGAAAAAAAATACTTAGGATAATGGCGATTGGAATTTTGTGTATCAAAATACCGTATACTATGGTTGTATTTTTCTGTATGGGAAATCCTTCCAAAAGGGAGTGTAATGAGAGACTTATAAAAAGTAACCAAGGAAAACTTGTCTTTTCCGAATCTACGTGGACATGACCATGTTCCGCTCCTTTTGAGAAGAATTCGAGAAAAATTTGAAGTACTATGCCCAACATGACAAAAACCCCCACCAATTTGGGATCACTATTGGTGTAGACTTGCGGGAATAGTTCAAATATGGTTAAAGACAGCAAAAATGCGCCACTAAAGGCCAGTAAAAGCTTAAAATTTTCTACTTTTTTGGGTTTTGTAATCAGCACAAAAACAAAGCTCAACAAGACGCCAAGAAAAGGTAGCAGGTAAATCATGTTTGGTTGTTAACTTGCCGTACTTTTAATAAACGGCCAATAGGGGTTAAAATTAATGTATTTTTGCAAGAATCTTAAAAATAGCGATGAACAATAATTTTAAAATGGTGGCCAAGACCCTATTTGGATTTGAAGAAATTCTGTCCAAAGAATTAAGGAATTTGGGAGCGGCTAATGTTGTAGAGGGTATTAGAAGTGTTTCTTTCGAAGGGGATACGGGTTTTATGTATAAAGCAAATCTCTGTTTACGGACAGCCATAAAAATTGTAAAACCCATACACTCATTTCAAGTTTTTGGGGAAAAGGATTTGTATCAAAAAATCTATGCACTAGACTGGTCTGAGAACCTTACAACCACCACTACTTTTGCTATTGATACCACTGTTAATTCTGAGAACTTTACGCATTCTCTTTACGTTTCTCAGAAAGTAAAAGATGCAATAGTTGATAAATTTAGAGCCAACCACGGGAGCAGACCAGATGTAGATATAAAGTTTCCCGATCTTAGAATACATATTCATATTCAAAATAACCAATGTGATGTGGCTTTAGACAGTTCAGGAAGATCATTACATCAGAGAGGATATAGAACAGCCACCAATATTGCACCGATTAATGAGGTGTTGGCAGCGGGACTTTTATTGTTAAGCGGATGGGATGGACAATGTGATTTTTTGGATCCAATGTGTGGGAGTGGTACTCTGCTAACTGAGGCAGCAATGATAGCCTGTAATATTCCAGTAAACATAAATAGAAAAGAATTTGCTTTTGAAAAATGGAAAGATTTTGATGAAAACCTGTTTGAAAAAATAGTGGAAACCTGTTTAAATAAAACCAGAGAATTTCATTTTAAAATAATTGGATATGATAAAGCGCCATCCGCGGTTCGGAAAGCGCAGGATAACATTGAAAACGCAAATTTGAAGGAATACATAACCGTGGAACGGAAAAATTTTTTCGAGTCGGAAAAGTTTACTGAGAATCATTTGCACATGGTCTTTAACCCACCATATGGAGAAAGACTAAATGTAGAAATGGAAGCATTTTATAAACTGATAGGTGATACTCTAAAGAAGAATTATCCAGGCACGGATGCCTGGTTTATTACATCAAATTTAGAGGCCTTAAAGTTTGTAGGGCTAAGGCCTTCACGGAAGATTAAAGTCTTTAATAGTCATTTAGAATCCAGATTGGTAAAATACGCTATGTATGAGGGTAGTAAAAAGGCAAAATTTAATAAAGAAGTAAGTAAATGAAACCAAAATACCGAGCATTACTCTATAATTTTATTGGATTTACCGTATTGTTTATAATCGCCCGTTTGGCAATGGGTTATTTTCTTAACATGAATAGCATTTTTATGGCAGTTACGGCGGCGATTATTGCCAATGTGCTTGCACCTAAATTTTGGGTTTCTCCTAATGAGGGAAAGTTGCTTATGAAGTGGTTTTTTAATAAAAATCTTAAAGAAATTTAGCTTACTCGTCGATTGGCACTTCTTTCTTTTTGGGTTTATTTATTTTTGTGTATAACGGCAGGAAATAGGTAAGAGAGTAGTTGTAACCAACTCCAAAACCACTATTATCAGTAACTTTGTTAAATCCCGGAATCCATAAATTGGGAAACACTTCAGCTTCATTATTGCTGAGTAAGTACCCCATGCGAACACTCGCGCCCAAAAAGATATTTGCGAATAATTCTACTTTTGCTCCAAAAACAAACTCCAGCCAAACGGCGCTGAGTCCTGAAAATTCTTGAGGTCCTGTTGTTCCTACAACAAAATTATCCGGGCTCCAGTACCTATTATTATCAAAAACACTATTATTATTTAGGGTCTGACTAAAACTACTAAAAGCCAAACGTCCTCCCATGTGTACGGAATTATTCATTCCATACCAATTTTCATACGTATTGTAATCCACACCTAATTTTAGGTAACTTCCTGAGGTAGTAAAATTATATAAATCTTCCTGTTTGGTTTTTTTTTCATTTCCGAGTTCGGTTGCGAGGTATAATTTGTAGGTTAGCCTGTAATCTCCAACAAATTCTAACCCTGTGTAATTTTCATTAAGAAAAGTTAGTAGTGGTCTGCTTAAATCAATACCAAATCGCAGACCATAGGGTTGTTCATAAATTACACTGTCTTGTGGCGTTTCTTCAACCGCCTCATCTTGAGCATTTCCCCAAAAAATTGACGAAACGAAGAAGATACTAATGAAATATTTTAACATGGGCTACCAGGGAGTTTGCTACAGTGGGTTCAATTATTTCAACTCGTTTTATCCAATTGTCAAAGTCGGGAGTAAGCTGGTTATTAAGATTATCATAATTAGCTATAAATCCACATGCTCTGGATATAAAAACCTCTCTGGTTTCATAGTTAAAAGTAAGAATATCATTATTAACGGTTTCCTCATTATTGGGAGTAAGATTTTGACCCAGTAGGAATGAAGTATCAACCTCGCCGATTCTTAAAGGTAGGGCAATGGAATCTAAACTCGCATTAGGGATTACTCCTTGCGGCAAATTTTCTAACAAGCCCTGAACATTTAACCCGGAGACAGCTTTAACTGCCAGAGTATCCTCTACATCATAAAAACGAATTACCAATAAAGGACTATTCCCATCCACACAAATATCGTCCTTTTCACATGCCATTAAGGATAAGATTGCTACAATAAACACAACCATTATCTTCCCGTTTCGCATAAACTGATTTTAATTATTTTATTTCCGCTTTTCCAAAAGTACAACATTTTCTACGTGGTGCGTTTGTGGAAACATGTCTACAGGTTGCACTTTTGAAACCCAATAAAGGTCTTTCATCGCCGCTAAATCTCTAGCTTGGGTAGCACTATTACAACTTACATAAACCACTTTATCCGGTGCAATTTGCAATATTTGCTGGACCACATTTGCGTGCATCCCGTCTCTTGGTGGATCGGTAATTACTACATCCGGTGTACCATTTTGTTGAATAAAAGTTTCATTAAATATAGTTTTCATATCCCCGACAAAGAAGGAAACATTGTCAATTTTATTCAGTAGAGCATTAGCTTTAGCATCTGCAATAGCTTCCGGAACAGATTCAATGCCGACTACTTTTTTAGCATTTTTTGCAATGAATTGGGCAATGGTTCCTGTACCCGTGTACAAATCATACACCAATTCTTTCCCGGTTAGTCCGGCAAAATCCCGGGTAACTTTGTATAACTCATAGGCTTGTTGTGAGTTGGTTTGGTAAAAGGATTTGGCGTTGATTTTAAAACGCAAGCCTTCCATTTCTTCAAAGATATGATCACGTCCAAAAAAGCAATTTATTTCCTGATCATATATCGTGTCATTCTGTTTTTGATTGATTACATACAATAGCGATGTAATTTTGGGAAAAGTTTTCACTAAATGCTCCAGTAAGCTCTTTCTTTTGGGTTCATTATTCTCATAAAACTGTATCAGGACCATGAGCTCTCCAGTAGAAGATGTTCTAATCATGAGTGTTCTTAGTTCTCCCAAGAGGTGTCTTGGATTAAAAAAAGTGATATTGTTTTTTATTGCGAAGTCTTTTATTTCCAGGCGAATCGCATTTGAGGGATCTTCTTGCAAGTGGCATTTCTTAATATCCAGGATTTTATCCCACATACCTGGAATATGAAAACCAAGTGCATTTTTGTCTTCAATATCAGCTTTGGATTTAATTTCATCCAGACTAAGCCACCGGCTATCTGAAAAGGAAAATTCCATTTTATTTCGGTAAAAATAAGTTTTAGCAGACCCGAGTATGGGACTTATCACAGGTAATTCTAAATGACCAATACGAAGAAGATTGTTTTCTACCTCTTTTTGTTTGTAAAATAGCTGTTGGGCATATTCCATGTTCTGCCATTTGCAGCCACCGCAAACCCCAAAATGAGCGCATTCCGGTGTTGTTCGCTTATCAGAGAGGGAATGGAAATGTATGGCCTCCCCTTCGAAGTAGGAGGTTCTTTTTTTTGTGGTTAGGACGTCAACAACATCGCCGGGGACAGCATTTGATAAAAAAATAACTCGGCCGTCAGGGGCTTTTCCAATGGTTTTACCTTTGGCTCCTGCATCAATAACCTCAATATGTTCAAAGATGACTCTGGTATTCTTTTTCCGCATGCGGCAAAAGTAAAATCTTTTTAATGAAATTATGTTCGCATCCTCTTAAAATCTAACTAAAATTAATGGGTCGCTTTTGGTGGGAGAAATATGCTAGAACAAGTAAGTGTCATTCTAACAAGTACTTAACTCCTTTGGTTTATTTCTTCAAGTTGGTATTAATTTGTAATTTTACGGTTCTACAGGGATGATTTCTCTCCTACGCTGAATTTTCGTCCCGATTGCCATCGGGATTTCGAAGGGAAAAAGGTATAGAAGGAATTGCTAAAGTTTTATTTAAAGTAATTTTTATTATGTCGGTTTTAGAAAAAATGAGTTCTGCGGATGCGATTGCATTAGAGCAAAAACACGGAGCACACAATTACCACCCACTTCCTGTAGTATTGTCTAGGGGAGAAGGGGTTTACCTTTGGGATGTAGAGGGAAAAAAGTATTACGATTTTTTATCGGCCTATTCGGCGGTAAATCAAGGGCATTGCCATCCGCATATCGTTGAGGCACTTGTTAATCAGGCACAGACACTAACCTTAACTTCCAGAGCATTTTACAATGATGTATTAGGAAAGTTTGAGAAGTACATTACGCAGACTTTTAAGTTTGATAAGCTATTGCCTATGAATACAGGGGCTGAGGCTGTAGAAACCGCCTTGAAATTATGCAGGAAATGGGCTTATGAAAAAAAGGGCATTGCGGAAAAACAAGCTCAGATTGTGGTTTGTGAAAATAATTTTCATGGACGTACAACCACCATTATATCCTTTTCAAGTGATTCTGTCGCACGTAAGAATTTTGGGCCTTTTACAGAAGGTTTTATAAAAATCCCTTATAATGACCTGAATGCATTAGAAGAAGTTTTACAAAGTGATAAAAATATTGCCGGTTTTCTTGTGGAGCCTATTCAGGGAGAAGCTGGTGTTTATGTACCATCTGATGGCTATTTAAAAGGAGCAAAAGCCCTTTGTGAAAAGTACAATGTCCTTTTTATTGCAGATGAAGTACAGACCGGAATTGCCCGAACAGGAAGATTATTAGCTACTTGCGGGGATTGTACCTGCGTAGATAAACATTGTAGTGGCACCCCGGAAGTGAAACCGGACATTTTAATTCTGGGAAAAGCGCTTTCCGGAGGAGCTTATCCTGTTTCTGCTGTTTTGGCTAACGACAATATCATGAGCGTTATAAAGCCGGGAAATCATGGAAGTACTTTTGGAGGTAACCCAATTGCCGCAGCTGTTGGAATAGCAGCTATGCAAGTGGTTAAAAATGAAAGCCTTGCGGAAAATGCATTCCGATTAGGTGAACTCTTTAGAGCAGAACTCAACCAATTTATTCCTACTTGTTCTGTAGTTACCAAAGTTAGAGGCAAGGGTTTGCTTAATGCAATATTGATTAACGACTCACAAGAAGGTTCACTGGCCTGGAATATTTGTATGGCCTTAAAAGAAAATGGACTTTTAGCAAAACCTACTCACGGTAATATCATCCGTTTTGCACCACCATTGGTAATTTCTGAAGAACAACTAATGGATTGTGTTTCTATTATAAAGAAAACCTTACGCCAGTTTGAAGCATAAAAAAATCCCCGTAATTTGCGGGGATTTTTTAGTTGTAAAAGATTATTATTTAGTAACCACCTTGGGCTCCTGCTGCGGCAATAAATGCTATAATTACCCCAAAGTATATAATAACAAATAGCAGCATTATAAGTGATAGTGCAAGCCCCACATAAGATAAAATTCTACCTGTGTTTGCATTTTCGTACCCGGTATAGGCTTCGGGATTTTCTAAGTACAGCCGTTTTGCTTTTCCGGCACTACTTAAACCAATAATGCTAAAAATAATAGCAAAGGGTCCGCAACAAATTAATGCGCCAACAATTGAAATAATGCCCATAGTTAACGCATTACTGGCTCCTGGAAGTGGTGTTTGGTTCATGGTTGTTATTGTTATTGTTATTCCTCTATTCCAAATTGCTCCATGGTTTGTCTAACTTGCTCCATATAACCATCTATTCCACCCATTTTTTGAATACTGTATATAGTCCAAATAAGTGTTAAAACTCCTAATATCAGACCAATAATAGCAACTGTTTTAGCCGTCTTAAGTTGACTAAAATTGGAATAGTCTTCAGGGTTTAATTTGTATAAATTTTCATCCTTAATAGCCAAAAACAAAGCTATTCCGGAAAAAAGCACCCCACCAATACCTGAGCTGCAGCAACAAGCTACAAAGGAAATAATACCCAAGATTAAAGCTAATTTTACATTTGGTAATTTTTGTTGTTCCATACTTAACGGTTTAGTTAGAAAAATTTTAAAATATAGTTGATTAATATTAATGAGATACTGGTAATAAGTAAAAGGATGGTTATTTTGTTGGAGTGCTTAATAGTAAAAAATGTATCTATCAACAAAAATCCTAAAAGAAGGATTATAGCATAAATAGCCGGATACATTTTAAAGGCAGCAACAAATTCACCCTGAAATAACAAAGAAACCGATCTTTGTATACCACAGCCCGGACATTCTACCCCGAATATTTGTTTGTTAAGACAGGGCAACATAAAATCTTCTGCGAGTAATAGTGTGGTCAGTACCATTTAGACAAATGCTTGTTCCTTTGCCGAAAATTACTATTATTTTTGTGGAATGAAAATAAAACGACTATTTTATTTTAATGCAGCCCCTTGATAGGGTTACATATGACAAGAGATGTAATTTTAAAAACATAGCATGACCAACTTTAATATTGGAGATCGGGTAGAGGCCATAGATGATGTTGTGAGCGGAGTAATTCGCAACATCGTATCTGATCGAATTACCGTGGAGAGCGATGAGGGATTTGAACTTATCTACGCCCCATCAGAGTTAATTTTGGTTTCCGGAACAAAAGAAATTAAGGTCTCTCATTTTGATATAGCAAGGATTAAAGGGGAGAAAGAAACCATCAAAAAGCAAAATTTTAAGTATAATGCCAAAAAGGAGGCCTATGTACCGGTAATGGAAGTGGATCTTCATATTAATCAGTTGCTAACTTCTACTAAGGGAATGACTAATTATGAAATGCTAAACCTGCAACTGGAAACCGCCAAAAGGCAATTGGAATTTGCAATAAAGAAAAAGATTCAAAAGGTCGTCTTTATTCATGGGGTGGGCGAAGGAGTTCTGAAAGAAGAGCTTTTTTATCTGTTAAATAGATATGATAACCTAAAGTATTATGACGCTAATTACCAAAAATATGGTTTAGGAGCCACAGAGGTGTATATTTATCAAAATCCATGAAAGTGACTATTCTACTGTAGTTATAGTCCCAAAATTATTAATTCTCAGGTCAGTAATTCGAGTTCCGGATTGGGTCACCAAAGAAATGGCATTCAACTCAATTTTGTGTTCAAAGGTAACCCCATCTTCTTTTAAGATTGTGGTAACCCTGACCTCCCCACCTTCTGCTTCTATTTCTTCCACTACTACAGGCGTTGCCGCAGGGATGGCATCGCAAAAGTAATTTCTGGTAACATTTTCAGAAAAAATACGGTAGGTTATTTGGGATTGAGAAGGTACTAAACTGGTTATGGGACCGTTAGAAACTTCATTTTTAATTATATTGGCGGCCAGATTGAGAATTAATGTTTCATCTTGGTTTATTTTAAAAAAAATTCGCGTAGCGGGGGTAATGGGAGCCGCACAGCTTTGAGCGGCAACACTGTCGAAATTTAAGGCTTCAATCTGCAAATCGCCATCATCACATGATAGTAGCATTAGTAAACAACAAAAAAATAGGAGGTTTTTCATAATTCAAATTTAGTCGAAAAATAAGGGATTATCCTAGAGGTTTAGATGGATTTTAGGAGAAATTAACTTTATTTCAAGTAATTTTGTCACCTCAAAAATGAGATTAAACTGGTATGAAAGTATATCTGGATAATGCAGCTACCACACAGATAAGGGCAGAAGTTATTGAAAAAATGCAGGAGGCATTGGTAAATTTTTATGGCAATCCTTCCTCCACGCACAGTTTTGGAAGATCTGCCAAAACGGGAATTGAAAGGGCAAGAAAAACTATTGCCAAGTACCTTAATGCTCACCCTTCAGAAATTATTTTTACCTCAGGTGGTACGGAAGCAGATAATATGATTCTTAGAGGTGCTGTAAGGGATCTAAAAGTACGGACCATAATTACTTCAAAAATAGAGCACCATGCGGTTTTACATACGGCAGAGGAATTGGTTAAGGAGTATGGAGTTGCATTGCATTATGTAGATCTGGACACCTATGGTAACCCTATGCTATCTCATTTGGAAGCCCTTTTATCACAGGACAACTCTAAAAAATTAGTTAGTTTAATGCATGTAAACAATGAAATTGGTAACATTATGGATGTTGTTGCTGTAGGAAAGTTATGTGCTTCACATAATGCGCTATTTCATTCAGATACGGTACAGTCTTTAGGGCATTATTCATGGGATGTTCAGGAGATTCCGGCTGATTTTCTCACCGCTGCTGCTCATAAATTTCATGGACCGAAGGGAATTGGCTTTGCTTATATTAAAAGGAATTCCGGCTTAAAGCCCTTGATTTTTGGAGGATCTCAGGAACGTGGTTTTAGAGCAGGAACAGAATCTTATCATAATATTATAGGTCTCGAAACTGCCTTTGTACTTTCATCCGAAAAATTAGAAGAGGAAAAGGCATATGTGACCGAATTAAAGCGCTATTTCGTAGATGAACTACAGAAAGCGTTGCCTGAGGTGCAATTTAACGGTCATTCGGGCGACCTGAAGCACAGTACGTATACGCTTGTTAATGTCCGTTTACCCTTTGATACAGACAAGTCACTGATGCTGCTATTTCATTTAGATATTAAGGGAATTGCTTGCTCCAAAGGAAGTGCATGTCAGTCCGGGAGTGACATGGGATCTCATGTATTAACAGAATTGTTATCTGAGAAAGAGCTTAAAAAGCCATCCTTACGCTTTTCTTTCTCTATATATAATACCAAAGAAGAATTAGACTATGTAATTGCCGCTTTAAAGGATTTTTCCGGGCAGTAACTTTATTTTGCTTTTTCTTTGTCGTAAGGAAATTTACGGGTAGCTTGTTTCATCATAAGATCAATAAGGTCATAGGTGTTTTTTCCTGATTTTTTATTGATTTGTTTTTCATATTTCCAGAGTAATTTTCCTGAGGCCCCATCACTTACTTTAATTCCTATTCTACCATAATTGGCATCACCCCTAACATAATCCAAAAAGCTAAATTCTGTGGGTACTCCTTTGGATAACAAAACATTTAAGTTAAGATTACCACTTATAATGCCGTCTACATTCAAAAGGACACAAAGGTCTTTAATGGTATAAATGTCAATGTTTCTATAAGAAATATTGTTCTGAGCCAGCAGTGCATTTGTGTTTTTTATGTTTTGAAATTCTACTGTAAATTTTTTTCTTTTTGTACCTCTTGAAAAATAGGTTTCCAGGGCATTTTGTACCGTATACCCTTCTTTCTCTTCCAAAGTGTTTAATTCTTCTTTGGAAATAGAATCCTTTAAATCCAAATTGGTTATAAAAGGCAGAATGGCCAGAGTTTTATGATTTTCACTTAAAACATCAAATCTATTGCTTTCATAAATGTTTTTTTGAGCATTAGATACCAGTGGTAATAAAAGAAATAAGGAAATTAAGGCTATTTTCATTTTCTAATTTAACTAAAATCGCATATTCAATTTAAGGTTTAAAACCCTTGTGGTCATAAAATTGGGTACAGCAAATTGTTGTTTACTATCCACATCCCTCACCCAAGTATTGGTTATCGAATTTTGATTGTTGAAAAGATTAAAAATCTCAACCCCGGCACTTAACTCTTTAAAGCGATGCAACCAATGATTTCGTGGATAAGTGGTATTTACGTCAACAAAAATATGGGAAATTCCTAAATCTGCCCGCTTATAATCTCTTAATCTATTCTGAAAATCGTAAGGATCTGCATAATTTGGTGATCCTCTGGGAACACCTGTATTATATACTAGATTTAAGTACATTTTCAGATTGGGAATTGTAGGTACATAATCCTGAAATAAAATCCCCAATTTAAGTCGCTGGTCGGTAGGTCTGGAGATAAATCCCCTGTCATTACTATTTTCTTTAGTTTCAAGGTATCCGAAACTTACCCATGACTCTGTGCCGGGGACGAAAGCTCCATTCAACCGTACTTCAAAACCGTAGGCATAAGCGCGAGCATCATTATTCGCGGCATACCGTATGCGTACATCTTCCAAGGTGTATGGGTTTACATCAGTTAGCTTTTTATAGTACGCTTCGGTTATTAGGGTAAATGGTCTTTCCCAAAGTAGAAAACTGTATTCATTACCTAAAACGGTATGTACTGATTTTTGCGCTTTTACTTCAGGGACGATACTTCCGGAAAAGTTTCGAAGTTCTCTGTAAAATGGCGGTTGCTGATATAAGCCCAATGAAAAACGAAAAAGCAGGTCTTTTTCCCATTTTGGTTTTATGGCAAACTGCGTTCTGGGACTAAAGATGGTTTGCGCGGTTGAATTTATTCCTTCGCCGGAAACAATCCAATGATGGGCTCTAACACCAAGGTTATAATAAATGTTATGTTGATTCCAATTAGTTTGCCTGCTGTACTGAAAAAAGCCGGAGAGTCGGTTTGTTTGCACAAAGTTTCGGGCATTGGTTCCTTCTATGGGTACAATGGGACTTTCAAATGGTTCTTGAGGTTCATTGTTGCTGAATTCCGGTAATGGGGGACGAATAAAAAATCCTGCGGAATCAATAAATTCTGATTCCCTTATCTGATCCCTAATATCTTCATGCGCATATTTTACACCCCATTCCAGCGTATGGCGATTTTTATTAAATTTACCTTTAAGTTCCACGGTTGCGATAAGAGCATCCAACTCATTTCTGGCTCGGTTTAATTGGGAACCTATCCCTCTTGAAGCGGTAACCTGCCCTAAATCTTCACTGCCTAAGTTTACCTCTACTTCCCCTAAACGGTATTGCGCTGTAATATCAGAAAATTCCTCTTCCGTTGTATGGTAAACAGAAGTTATTAGTTTTAGGGCAAGATTATCATTGACTAAATAATCTGTTTTTAAAGCGGCAAGTCCCGTAAAATAATTGTTTATTTCCTTTCCGTCATAAAAAACAAGCAAGGCTCTTGGATTGTTTAGGGTTCCAAAGTTAGTTTGTCTTGTAACAGGTTCATTTTTATAACGATTTAGGGACAGGTTACCCAAAAAGCCTATTTGAACTTTTTTTGAAATTGTATATGAGGTATAATTTTGAATGTCTAAAAAGGTGGGATTAAAATTACCGCTAGTTTGTAAACTATTTAAAAATAAATTGTTATCCCGAAATCGTATTCCCGAAATGGTTGTTATGCGTTTGTTCTTTGAAACGCCTTCGGTAGTTAATCCGGCACCAAGCAAGCTGGCATCAACCTGAATACTTTTTACTGAAGGATTTTTATAGGTTATATCCAATACAGAGGATAATTTATCGCCATATTTCGCCTGGAATCCACCTGAGGAGAAATCTACTCGTTGTACCATATTACTATTTACAAAGCTTAATCCTTCTACTTGTCCGGATCGTACAAGAAAGGGTCTGTAAACTTCAATTTCATTTATATAAACCAGATTTTCATCATAATTTCCACCCCGAACAGAATACTGCGTACTCAATTCGTTATTGGAATTTACCCCCGGCAATAACTTTAAGATTTGCTCAACACCTGCATTCGCCCCCGGGATATTTTTTATAACCTCAGGAGCAATTGTAGTAATACCTTCAACACTCTTTTCGCCCAATGAGGTTACTACCACCCCATCGATTTGAATAATCCCTACCTTCATCATAGGATTAAAAACAAAAGTTTCATTTGTGTTTAGAAGAAGTGCATTTATGATTACATTTTTGTGAGAAATATGGGAAAAGGTAACAGTCACTTCCTGATCTGCAACAACCTGTAAGGAATAAAAGCCGGCTTCATCACTGTAAGTTCCGTTGTTTTCAGTGGTGATATGCACGTTGGCAAGAGGATCATTGTGTTCGTCTAGAACAACCCCGGTAATGGTAGCGGTTTGCGCTCGTAACAGGGATAGTGAGCACAAAAGAAAAAGTATAAAAATTAGTTCACGATACTTCAACGGTTTAATTTCTGTAAAACGTGCTTGTAAACGTACTGGAATTACCGACATTGTCTGTTACATCAATAACGAGTTCAAATTGGTTTTTGTCCAACTTCAGATCATCAAAATTATAGGTAAGCGTATTGGTCTTGGGTTCGTATTCCATTAAAATCCATTCTCCGTTTAGTGTTGCGCTGTAGGTGTCTATTCCACTTAAATCATCTTTAATTTCTAAACTAAGATATCTGTAATTATTCAGCCATTGTTTAGGCTTAAAATTTTTTGCTCTAATTTGAGGAGGAGTAATGTCTTTAGCCAGCATATAGGTTCCCAAGTTGCGTGTTCTGGTTGTGAAGGTATCACCTCGTTTATAGGTATTGGTATAAATGGGTCTCCGTCTTCCATCCAGACGTCCTATAAATAACTGTTTCTTTTCTTCCTCTGAATACCTGGAAACGTCAAAGGTGATGGTAAAATTGTTATGTGCCGCTATTTTGCCATTGTGTATCGTTACGGTATCATTACCTTTTTTTAGATCCATATAGAAATCTTCATAAAAAGTATTGGCAGGAAAATAAACTTTTGCTCCGCCCAAATCAAAGTTATTAGGTTTTTTGGAAAGAATGTAATTTTCGGTAACCAGTTCCTTTTTCTTTAATTTTAGTTCTTCTCTTTTACCTTCCACCGGGATAACAAGCTTGGTGAAATTATTTTCCAAATCCTTCAGGATAATTTCTACGTTGTAACTCAACCCTTCTTCCACCGAAATTTTACCGTCATTAAACAGTGTATGGTAAATGGTCAACTTGTTACCTGGATCCTTAAAGCACTTTTGAATATGTTGTCTCGTAGTTACGTAATGTTCATAATCTATAAGGGTATTTATATAACGAGTCTCATCAAAGGAAAAGGTATCAAAGTCGTACTCAGAATAGACCTTACCATTCACTACTTGTTGTACTGAATAAATACCATTTTGGTTAGCTACCAGATCATGCCTGTCATACCCGCTAAATCCAAATCCAATTGTACCCGCAGCTTTAACTTTTTCAGCTAAAAGGGTACCGTCCGGCTGCTTAGTAAATTTTAGCTGTATTTTATAATCGCTTTGATTTACCTGACTATTCGGTGATAAAGCATATCCGTACAAAGTGGTTAATATTGGGGCAGTGGTGTCTGCAACCTCTAAACCATACAGCAATGGGTTTATTGGATTTTCGGACTGTGTATTGCGTATTTCAAAGTGCAAATGGGGCCCCGCAGAACTTCCTGAATTTCCGCTGTAGGCAATGAGTTCTCCCTGATTTACTTTCAGCTCTCCAAATTCGGGAAAAACCTCTATCTCGTACATTCTTTTTTGGTACTGAATATTTTTTACATAGGCTTCAATTTCAGGAGAAAACTTCTGTAAATGGGCATAAACAGAGGTGTGTCCGTTAGGATGGGCTACATACATCACTTTTCCATAACCGGCAATTCCTACTTTGATTCTAGTAACCATCCCCTCAGCTATGGAATAAACAGGTAACCCTTCTCTTTGTTGCGTTTTAATATCTAAGCCGGAATGAAAATGATTGGATCGTAGTTCTCCAAAATTTCCGGCTAATAATAATGGAATACCCATAGGAGATACAAAAACATCCTTTGGATACTTTTCTTGAGCCTGAATGTGGAACGAAAAAAATACCAAGAAAGCAAAAAAAATGTTCTTCATTAATCTGTTATTTGTCTTAAAAGTTCATCCCGAGTCTGTGCAACAAAACGGTAGGAAACTTATATTATAGCCGTCTAGCCCAGGTTACCTTAAGGGTATGTCTTGTTTCATCGGCATGAATAAGTTTTACGAAAGTAGTTAATACCATTTGATTGATAAAAACTCTTATTCTTAAAATTGCCTGTATTTTCCAAACAGGTGTTGGAAAAGGATCTAAAGGATCCCTTGAAGAATAATTCAAAAAAGTATTGCTAAGTCGTAAGATGTATGTTAACTTTGTGTAAATGCATTGAATAGTTGCATATGAGTGAATTGGTTGAAATTGT
>JBGTEN010000219.1:0-2967 GCA_041747755.1 Arenibacter sp.
ATTCGCGTTAGCGAAGACGGAGGGATTGAAAAACCAAAGCCCTGAGAGCAATCACCGAACCGCACTCTAGGGACCCCAAGACAAACTAAAAATTATCTTCTTTAAACTAACTTACAAACAACTAGTAACGGATAACGGACAACGAATCTGTCAAAATGCACCTTTCTCGGTTAAAGCGATTCCACTACGCAGCCTATCGAATATTCCTACAGTTTAGAGAACTTAATTTGAGAGGGGAATGGTTCACAGTAGCTTTGTACTACTAAAACCCAAATGCATATAATGATGAAAACTTACAAGATTATTTTACCTATTTTATTGCTTTGCCTCCCACTGATAGGCAATTCACAGGAACTACAACTCACCTCCAAAGACAGTATTGTAACCAGTTACTGGGTATTTGGCGTTGGTATTAATATAGTAGATGATTCTGCTACCCCATTTAGTAGTGATATTTTGAATATTAAAGACACATGGAATATGGTTCCTTATCCTTCTCAATTAAGTTTGGGCCGGGCCTTCAAAAATGGCTTGGGAGTTAAGGCCATAGGATCCTATAATAAATATAAAGTTGGTAAGAAGATCGACGGGCAAATTAATCAGGTAGAACGCGATTTTTTTGCCCTCGATGCTATGGTGAGCTATGATTTAAATAAACTATTCGGTGAAACCGGATGGTTCGATCCTTTTGTACACGCCGGTGCGGGGTATACCTCTATTGGTGAAATAGGAAGAACAACAGCTAACGTTGGTTTTGGCTTTAATACCTGGTTTAGTGATAATTGGGGATTAAATTTTAATACCATGGGTAAATGGGGATTGGGTGATGCCGAGAAATCTACCAAACAAATTCAACATTCCGCCGGGGTAGTATACCGTTTTGGAGTGGAAAAAGAAATCTCTAAAAAAGGACTTGAAAAGTTAGCCTTAATTGAAGAAAACCAACGCATTGCAGATTCTATTGCTGCGGCTAAAAAAGCAGAGGAAGAAGCTAGACTTTTGGCAGAGCGTTTGGCTAAAGAAAAGGAAGCAGCCCGTTTAGCAGCTGAGGAAAAAGCCCGATTGGATGCTGAAAATGCAAGAAGAGCCCAACTGGAAAATGAGATTAAGAATCTGGGTAATGTGTATTTTGATCTGAATTCTTCTTACTTAAATAAGCCTTACAAAGAGTTACTGGATAAATTAACCGTAATCCTCGAAATTAATGCCGAGGTAAAAATTAAAGTTACTTCGCATACCGATTCCAGAGGTGCAGAAACTTATAATATGTGGCTATCAGAACGTCGTGTTCAAAGGACAGTAGAATACTTACTGACTAAAGGAGTGGCACAAGACCGAATTGTATCAGAGGCCTTTGGGGAAACACAACTGTTAAATGAGTGTGATGACCATACCCGTTGTTCCGAAGCAAAACATGCGGTAAACAGAAGATCGGAGTTTATTGTGTTGAGTTTTTAATAAGAACTAATAATAATCTAATTAGAAAAGGGCGCTATGAAAATAGCGCTCTTTTTTGTTTTTAAAAGTAATGGACTTAAATATACTAGGTTTTAGCACCAATTTCGCTACTGACCTTTTAGTCTCAAAACATATGAAGTATATTCTTATGGATGCCTCCCCAGGGATAGTACGTTTCAATAAATTATGCTATGATTAATGCAGCTTTTTCTAAATTCTGACCATTGTATTTAATCAGTTAAGATCATATAGATATAGGAACACTAACTAAAGCCTATTCGTTTGGATTCATAGAACCCAGAGTAAGTTGGATCAATCTCAAAAATTGTGTGTGTAAATTGAAATAGATTAGATTTTAGCAGGAAAACGGTAAGCCTTGACTTATCTATAGACCTCTTAAAGTTTATACTGCCCGAACTATTAATCATCAAATTCGACCTCATCTTCCAGAAGATAGTGCGCTTCATTTAAATTTTGAGAAAAAAAAGATGCTCCTAAAGAAGAAATCATTGCATGTTGGTAGCTCATGGTTTTCTCTAAAAGATTTTCGTTTAAAACTTTCTATTGCTTGGTACTAAAGGATATCTTCACGTAAAACACAGAAGATGATGGCTGGTAAAATCAATTAAAGAAGTTGTCCAAAGAAACTGGAATCTAGTAGGACAAAGAACACGGATGACCAGCCGAATTCCCTGCTTTTCTAAAAGAAGTTTGTAGCAACTAAGACCTCTGATTACCAAGCTATTGGTCATTTCTACGGTGTCAACGGCAAAACACTATAGTGACAGTACGAGGATAGCTTTAGTGGTTTTAAAGATTAGTATCAAAAGAAATAAGCCAAGGAGTGGCTTATATTACCTAAGAACCAAGCACGGGTAAACAACAAAACTTTCACTCCAAAGGAATTCAGCTATGGGGATAAAAGAAAACAATTCCTGACCAGAAGCAGATATTAACACTACCAAACTCGCAATAATTGGACAGAAAACCAATCTGAATCTTGCCCAGTATTCTGCTATAAAGATATTGTTCGATTTGTTTCAAGGACTTAGGAAAGGCAACATCTATGGCAACTCCCTATCCAGAACTAGCACATTAGTATAAAGGTATAGAAAATACAGGCTTTAGAGCTTTTAATACAATCTCAAATACAACATTTACTTTTGATATCTCGTATGGGTTTAAAATAGAATAATTCTAAAACTATACGGTATCCATCAAAGTTATAATCAAACAATAAAGGGTTACCCATATGAGTAAAGCTGTATCGCTTAAAATTGGGAAGAGCTAGTTAAGCGGAGTTCTATAGCATATTTTATCCTGCTGTACGCATTAGGCTAAGCACTTTCAACAGCATAATCCTGCAATGAGCTACACTTTTTGTACGGAAACCGCTTCTTTATTCTCAATGGCTTGGAAAGCATTTTCGGGATTACCCTTCTTGTTGCTCATAGCAAACTCCTTCTTTAAGAATACGGTTGGGACAATAACATACTTTCCTAACCTTCT
>JBGTEN010000220.1:0-3869 GCA_041747755.1 Arenibacter sp.
ATTAACCCGAACATCGATAACCAGATGTACTTCTGCAGGGACTACATTATGCTGACTTCCTCCACTGATTTGTGTCACGGTAAGCTTCACCGGACCCAATACCTCGGAGACTTTATCAAAGCTATAATTTTTAAACCACTCCAGCACCGTTACACTTTTATAAATAGCGTTATCGTCGTTGGGATGTGCTGCATGGGAAGGAGTTCCTTTTACAACGGCATCAAAAACTACCAATCCCTTTTCTGCAATGGCTAAATTCATTAAGGTAGGCTCTCCCACAATGGCCACATCAATTTTTGGCAATAGAGGCAGCATACTGTTTAATCCATTTGGACCGGAACTTTCTTCCTCGGCAGAAGCTACTAGAATGATATTGTGATTTAAATTTTCCGTAGCATAAAAATAGGTAAATGTGGCAATCAGCGAAACTAAGCTTCCTCCGGCATCATTGCTTCCTAAACCAAATAACTTACCGTCTTCAATATGCGGAAAAAACGGGTCTTTGGTGTATGCGGAATTGGGCTTTACGGTATCATGATGCGAATTGAGTAGCAAGGTAGGTTTGCTTTCGTCAAAATGCTTGTTAAAAGCATATATATTGTTCTTCTCTCTTTTATGGGGGATATCAAACTTACTAAACCACTCCTCAATCACCTTTGCCGTCTTATCTTCTTCAGATGAAAACGAGGGAATGGCAATTAAATTCTTTAATAATTCAATGGCTTTCTCTACCAGTTTTTCTTGCTCCATCATTTCAGGGTTATGGTGGTAAATAAAGAGGCTTTCTTATCTAACATTTTCATGTCCCCAATACATACTTTATCTACATTTTTATATAGGGCATGAAAACAATTTTCTAACTTGGGCAACATCCCGTCTGCGATGATTTTCTTCTCCAAGAGTTCGTCATACGTCTTTTTGGTGATATGCTGTACTACGGAGTTTTCCTCAGTTATATCCAGTAAAACGCCTTTTTTTTCAAAACAATAATATAACGTCGTTTCGTAGAGCTCACTCATTCCAATAGCAATTTCCGAGGCGATGGTATCTGCATTTGTGTTTAATAACTGGCCATGTCCATCATGCGTTAAGGCACAAAAAACAGGAACCAACCCGGCATCTAACAAAGCTTTTATTGCAGATTCATTTATTGAATCAATATCCCCGGCAAAGCCATAATCAATTTCTTTAACCTGTCTTTTATGTGCCTGAATCGTGTTGGCATCGGCTCCGCTCAGTCCAATCGCATTACAATTATGGGCCTGTAATCGAGCTACAATTTTTTTATTGGCCAAACCTCCATAGACCATTGTGATAACTTCCAACGTTTCGCTGTCCGTTATTCTTCGGCCCCCTATCATTTTTGGGGTTATCCCTAATTTCTTGGAGAATTCTGTTGCCAGTTTTCCGCCGCCATGAATTAGTATTTTGGGCGATGGATGATTGGAAAATAAGGTTAGGAAGTCGGCCAGTTCCGACTCATTTTCGATGATGTTGCCTCCTATTTTAATAATGGATAGTTTCTGCTTCATGTTATGCGTTTAAAATTCCTCCATCAATAGTAAATGTACTTCCCGTAATCCACGAGGCATCATCAGAAGTAAGAAACAATGCCAGTTTAGCGATATCTTCTGGAGTACCCAAGCGTTGCATTAAAGTGGCTTTTCTAGCATTTTCCACAGCCGATTCGGGTGCTGAAAAAGCTTTTGTAGAATCCCATAATAATGGTGTATCCACCGGGCCGGGACACATGGCATTTACCCTTATTTTAGGGGCATATTCAACTGCCATCTGCTTCATCAAGGCCAAGGACCCCGCTTTGGAAGCGCAGTAAGCAGGATGATTCGGAAAACTTTTAAATGCTGCAATCGAGGCGTTGATTAGAATAGTTCCGTGTTTACTTTCCGTCAAATAGGGTATGGCATATTTTGAAAGATAAAAAATAGCACTCAAATTCGTTTCAATAGTTTGCTGCCAAGAGTTTATGGGCAGCTCCACAACATTACCCAATCCCAAAATTCCCGCATTTATGGATAAGGCATCTAACTTTCCAAATGTTGCGATGGCTTGCTTTACCAGATTTTCATTGTAGGAAACATCACTGACATCGCCCGAAATAAAAATAGAATCCTCCAACTCCCTGCACAGGGCCTTTCCGCTTTCTTCATTTCTCCCGGAAAGAACAAGTTTGGCACCTTCCTGATGAAAAACTTCCGCTATAGCCTTGCCCATACCGCTTGTAGCGCCGGTTACAATGCAAACCCTGTCTTTCAGTTTCTGAGCCATGCCCTTATCTTTTAAAACTGCTCCAATAACTTCTTTAAAACTATTTGAGCAGCGTAAGTTCTATTGTTTGCTTGTTCTATTACCAATGATTGTGAACTGTCCAATACCTCATCGGCCACTACGACATTGCGTCTTACGGGTAGACAATGCATAAATTTTGCATCGCCTAATTTGGCCTTGGTCATCATCCAGTTTGTATCCTGATTCACCACTTTACCGTAATCGGCATAACTACTCCAATTCTTAACATAAATAAAATCGGCTTCTTGCAAAGCCTTTTCCTGATCATGTTCAATAGTCACTCCCGCTGTAACTTTTTCATTCAATTCATATCCCTTTGGATGGGTAATAACAAACTCCGCTTCCTGCAATTTCATCATTTCAACAAAAGAATTTGCGACAGCATGTGGTAAGGCTCTAGGGTGTGGTGCCCATGAGAGTACTACTTTAGGTTTTATTTTTTTATTTTGTTCTGCAAGGGTTATCGCATCTGCCAACGCCTGTAGCGGATGCCCCACGGAGCTTTCCATATTAACCACAGGTACAGTCGCATACTTCTTAAAACCATTGATAACCACCTCTGCTTCATCCTTTTCTTTATCGCTTAGACCCGCAAAAGCGCGTATCGCCACGATATCACAATATTGGGAAACCACCTGCGCTGCTTCTTTTATGTGTTCCGATGCACCCTGATCCATGATGGTGCCATCTCCAAACTCCAATGCCCAACCCTCACTTCCAAAGTTCATAACCATGACTTCCAGACCCAGATTCATTGCCGCTTTTTGTGTGCTAAGGCGTGTTCTTAAGCTATTATTAAAAAACAGTAAAACAATAGTTTTACCCTTTCCAAGATCCTTATGTTTGGACGGGTTTAACTTTAATGCTCTTGCTTCTTCCACCCAATCAGGAAGTGAATCAATATCTTTTAAAGATAGGTAATGTTGCATTTTTCTAGGTTATTTTAGTGAAATGACTTTTTTCATTAATGGCATCCAAAATAAAATTGTCTTTTAAACCATTCACAATCCAGGTTTCAATGTTTGCCGTTTTTGCAATGGTGGCAGCTTCAATTTTGGATTGCATGCCCCCGGTACCCATGGAGGATTTAGTCAGACTTACTTCATTCTTCAAATCCTCTAAATCCGTTACCATTCTAATGGTTTGTGGCGTATTTTCTTCCAGGGATTTTTTGGTGTAAATACCATCCGTATTTGTTGCAATAATCAATAAATCTACCTTCAACAATGCTGCAGTTAAGGCCGCTAATTTATCGTTGTCACCAAATTTAATTTCATCGGTAGCCACGGTGTCATTTTCATTGATTATGGGAATGAAATTATTGGCAACCAAAACATTGATTGTACTGCTGATATTCGCTTTAGACGAAGGATTCTCAAAATCAGAATAAGAAAGTAAACACTGTGCACTAAATAGACCCAATTCCCTGAAACTCTCCTGAAACATCCGCATTAAATGGGGTTGACCTATGGCCGCAAGGGCTTGTTTAACGGTAATTTCCTTTCCGTTGTGCTCTAATTTTACAAATTGCTTTGCTGCAGCTATAGCCCCGGAACTCACCA
>JBGTEN010000221.1:0-8478 GCA_041747755.1 Arenibacter sp.
ATGATTTAGAAGACTATAAGAAAAAGGAAAAGGAGGCGTTTAACAAAAAAGTCTATTACCCGCATACGTATAGAGTAATCACCAAGGATAAAAAAGTAAAATATTTTGAGTCCTCAGGTTATTTTATAGAAGAAGCCAGCGAAGAGTACTTGATAGGGGTTATAAAAGATGTAACACTTTTATTTAAGAACCAGCAAAAACTAAAGGACAAAAATCTAGATTTAAAAAGGTCTAATGCCGAATTGGAATCGTTTAGTAGGGTAGCCAGTCATGATTTACAAGAGCCTTTACGGAAAATACAAGTCTTTATTTCACTCATCTTAGATACGGAAAAACTTTCTGAAACCGGGAAGTCTTATTTTGAGAAAGTACGAAATTCGGCAAATAGAATGCAGGACCTTATCAATAATCTTTTGGATTATTCCAGATTTACAAAGACTTCAAAAAAAACTACAATTGTAGATCTAAATGAAATAATGGAAAAGGTTATAGAAGATCAAAATGTTTCTATTACTGAGGGTAAGGTAAAGCTGATTGTAGAACCCTTACCGTCCATCAAGGCCTCACCTTTTCAGATGGAGCAATTATTTAATAATCTTTTGTCTAACGCCATAAAATACAGAAGTAAGAATCGTAAACCTCAAATAGAAATAAATTCTCAAATCATAAGTAGAAAGAAAATACCCTATTTATTTCAAAAAAAAGCCAGAAATTATTACGAAATCTCTTTTAAGGATAATGGTATAGGATTTAATCAACAAAATGCAACTAAAGTTTTTGAACTTTTTCAAAGACTGCATCAAAATGAAGAGTATACCGGTTCGGGAATAGGTTTAAGTATTTGTAAAAGAATAGTTGAAAATCACCAAGGCTATATTTGGGTGACTAGTGAAAAAGATAAAGGATCAACATTCATCATATATTTTCCCGTATAGTTTCCAGTTTAACTTTACTGCTAATCTACCCTTATTACTCACCCCGAAATTTATCTACAACCAATTGGAGCCTAAACTTCAAATTAGTAATTCAAGGTTAAAAATCTACATTATTTTAACATAAATGCAACATTTTAATCCGTAAAGTTCGGGATTATATAAAACTCTTTGAAAATTATATAATATTCCATCAATACCTTTTAGAGAACTTTGTATACATATTAGAACTGGTATAAACCTAATCTAATTCAAATACAAAGGATGAAGATTTTAAATTTTAAAATAGTTTGGGGAAAGTCTAAGGTCAAAGTAGGCAAGGCTCCGGAGCGACTTAAATTTAAAAGTGACTACAGCTTACCTGATAATTTTATTTTGGGGATGACTAACTCAAAAAAAGGTAATTAAAAAGAGGAAAGTAGTAGAACGTTTCCACAAAAGAACATTAAAATCTTTTTCGATCTAAAAATGTACGCTTATAACTAATTGCTAACACCTAATCATATGAAAACAATAAATTTAAAAGGAAAAACGGTAAAGGATAACTTTTTAACTTTAGAAAGTAGTTTAGGTGGTGTTTTGGAGACCAAAAGCGGAGAACAAATTATTTCAGTCGAGAATAATCTGATAGCGGGTTACATTAACGGTATTTGTTATGAAAATGGCATTTCCCACATGGAATTTGATATCACTTGTAATGAAGATATTACTCTAGTATTCCACAATGAAGGTAGTGAGCTTATTCATTTTATTTACTCCTCTGAGGGTTCTTTGGGCCATAGCTTTACGTCCGAAGGAAAAAGGAATCAACTCAATAAATTACAGACCACCATTATAGGTAGTAAGGAGAATTCAAAAAACGCCTTTCTATTTTTAGCCGGTGTACCATATAGAGTTCTTTTCATAGCGGTTAGCACCAATAGTAAAACCCGATACGCGGAGTTTGGAAATAGTCTTATTAATAGACTTCAGACATCCATTGCTGAACTAAAAAATCATACAGAATTTATTTATTTGGGGTCCTATAATTTAAAAATCGGCGGCAAGCTTCAGCAATTAAGTAGTATTACTCAAGAGGGCATGGTACGGAGTCTCTTAATGGAAGGTGTTCTTAACACGATAATAGCACTGTTCTTAGAACAGTATGAAGAGGATAGAGAGGGTTCTGAAAATCAAACCGGTTCACTAACCAAAAGAGAGATGGAAGCGATTAACGAAATGAGCACTTTTATTAAGAACTATCCGGACATACAGTACACATTAAAGTATTTAAATATGAAAACAGGTATCTCTCCATCAAAATTGCAAGAGGGGTTTAAACTGTTGCATAACAGAACAGTTACCGACTATATACGTAACATTAGAATTGAGGCTGCAGAGCACTTAATTAAAACAACAGAGATGAATATTTCGGAAATAGTTTATAGTATTGGGCTTACCAGCAGGAGTTATTTTTCTAAGATTTTCAAAGAAAAATATAATTGCAGTCCAAAATATTATCAAGAGCATCAAAATGCGTTAGCTGTTACAGCATAATATATAATAGTACACATTTATTCAAAACCAGTCCTTTAAGGCTGGTTTTTTATTTTTCAGTTAACGGCAATACAAATTCCTTTCTATAAATACGCACAAGCACAAAAAACAGGCTAAGAAGTAATGGACCAAAAATAAGGCCAATAAAACCAAAGAGAGGCACACCTATTATCACTCCAATAAGCGTTATGAGCGGATGTACATCGTCTAGTTTTTTGAGTACATATAAGCGTATAAGATTATCTGTAAAGCCAACCACCAACAGGCCATATAATAATATTCCCCATGCTTGGAAGGAGTTCCCTGATGAAATGGCTATAATAAATACCGGTAAAATTCCTAGAAGCGCCCCAATAAAGGGTACCATTGACCCAATAGTAATTATCACAAACCAAAAAAAAGGGTCCGGAATACGAAACAACAAGAAACCTATTAATGCTACAATTCCTTGGGCCAAAGCCACTAAGGGAATTCCTAAAGCATTAGAGTAAACTATAGCTATACTTTCTTCCCCTAAATATTTTGTGTTATCATCTTTCATCGGGGTGGTACTGTAGAGAAATTTCTTAAATGCGGTGCGCTTTGTAAGCATAAAATAAAGCAAAAAGTACATGATACCCAGGGCAATTACAGTATTAAAAGTTCCCCCTGCAAGATTTTGTAAGTTTTCAGATAACCAAGCTGAAATAGCAGAGACATCAATCTCCGAAGTAAAATCATACCCAAATCTATCTTCAAGAATAAGTAATTGATTTTTCACAGCCCGAACCACTTCTTCAGAATTTTTTACAGCTTTTCCAATTTTATTTCCCAAAAGTAAGATAGTACCACCAACCGGTAATAGAATAACAATGGCAGATATCACAAGCAAAACAACGGCGGCTATACTTGTAGGCCACTTTCTTTTTTCCAATTTTTCCATCCATTTTCTTAATAATACATAAAGCGTAATAGCTCCCAAAATACCCGTGAGATAGGGAAGCATTTGCCAAAAAATTAAGCCTCCGGTTACCAAGATTAAAAATAGAACGCTGAGCTGACGTATAACAGCTGGTTTAATTATTTCCATAGAAGATAACTATTTCATTTTTTTTGATTTTTATCTACTCAATGAATTTAGCAAAATCTGATGGATTCTTAATCAGTAAATACACTTCTCCATTAATGACAATAGGGTATTGAACTACTTCCGGGTGCATTTGAATTATTTTTATCCAATCCTCATCATTAAAATCTACTGTTTCGGTTCCATAATGCTTGACAAAATCAGGATGTTCTGTTTCTACCAAATCACCTACTTTTAGATTCAATTTCTCTGCCAATTGCAACCATTGTGTACCGGTTACTTTAGTCTTGGAAATATCAATTGCCAAAATCTTCTTTTTGGAAACACTTACATAGGCAAAAGTCTGCTTACCCATAGAAGTATTCGCATTGTAATAAAGTGTTATTTTTCTGTTATTTTCGGAGTTTGCGCTCATTTTATTATTCTTTTAGGTTGCATATAACTAGTTTTTCTTTTTTCCACTGCCGGTCAGGATCCTTAAGACACCATCGCTTACATTGAGCCATAAATAATTAAAAAAGGATTTGTCCTGAGCTCGTTCTGCTTTTATCTCACCGTACCGATATCCTGTTTCAGTGCCTTTTTTTGAATCACTGGAAACAAAAAGATTTCCCAGCGTAGAAAGAAATTTATTAACTCCTTTTCTATCCTTGTCCAGCACTGTAAAGCTCAGGTTGCTATACCTCATTTTCATGTCCCCCTGGGAGCTTATCTTATTACCGTTAATAGTAAAATAAAGCTCCTGAATCCTTCCTTCTACTTGAGATCGGAGACCTGAAGTTAAGAAAGCGTTGACACTTTTGGTATCAAAGTCTTTTAGAGAACCTAAAACTAGAAATTCATCCGACTCTTTGAATATATTAAAAGTCCAATTCATATGAAATTCTGCATGATTCATAAAGACCGTATGTATATCGATCTCTGTAATTTTATCCTTGGATCCAACATTGGAGATATTTTGAATAGATGCTTCCATAGTATCAAATTCTATATGACCCGGTGTACCTCCTTGTTCAGGAAGTTCTTCATAGTCAATTTTACCTCCATGTATTGCCAATTTTGGAATATCAATATCAAAAGGGAGGTTGCGAATCATTGCGCTGTAAAGCGGCTTGGGTTTGGTATCATCTGGAAGACGTTTGTCCCTATACACTGCTAAGACCGGTTGAATAAGTTCCAAAGAATCTAAACTTACAAAAAAACGCTTTTCGCGAAATCCATATTCTAGTTGGTGCAGTACAATGGAGTCTGTTTCAAAAGAAATATGATCTCTCTCAATGGTGATCTTTTTGGATAGCTCTTTTTTATCATATTTAGAGTTTATTGAAAAGTTATTAATGGCGAGTCTTTTATCTTTAAGATTTAATTTATCGGCCTGCAGTGTCTCAAATTTGCCTATGTCTAAAAAAAGTTCTTCAAGTGATAAATCTATAGTATCATATCCAAAGGGCACTTTATCAAGCAGCGTCTGGTTATTAACTTGAACATGTTCAATAGCTAAATTAATTCCGTTAACCCCCAGTTTTAAGCTGTCTAAACTATCCTGAATCACGGAAATTTTTCCATCTATGAGCTTTAACGTATTGATTTGTATGGACGGAAAGGGTTTGGGAGAATTTGGTAAGGTATCGCTTTTGGTCTCGGTTAGGTAGGGATAATGTTTTACCTCCGGCATATCTATTGAAAATGTATCAAACTGTAAGGTATCCTTTCTAAAATATTTCCAATAGGACATACCCTCCAAAACTAAATTTTCCCCTTTAAGGGACGTATGTATTTCAGCCTCCCGGTTGTGAATCTTTAAAGAAAAATTGTTTAGTTGGGCTTTTCCCAAAAATAGATTCAAGTTCAATTTTTCATAAGTAATGTGGATGTGAGGAGGAAGTTTTTCAGAAAGTACTTTCTTTATTTTTTTCGTGGCATAGAACTGTATACCTAAACCAGCTATCAAAAATATCAGGAGCCCGGATAGAATGAAAATAGATATCTTTTTGCCTTTTTTGACCATTTTTATTTATTCATGAAAGCTAAAATCAATTTTAAAATAGGTCTTGCTATTTTAATTTTAGGAGATTTTCTTAAACCAAAAAGTTAAACCAACTCTAAAGATACTACTCGAATTTTATTGATGCTATCCTTAACGCTTTACAGGTTAACGCTAATAAGAAATACGAGGGGTTTCAAGGTATGTTCTGAATTTACCCTTCCAGAATTTGTAACTGCTGTAGAATCTGTTCTTGAGTTACCGGATAAGGTTTCCCTTTTCGAATAGTTTGGTATACATCTTCAAATACGTGCATATAGGAAGATTTTTGGGGAATAATCTGCTCTTTTGTTATTGTTCCGTCCTCTTTAACTAAAGTAAGGACTCCGTTGTTATCCGGTCCTTCTATTCCATATTTCGGATCATTTAAAGACATTCCTGAAAGGAGTTGTTCTTCCTGAATGTTAGTGCGGTCTTTTATATAAGAGCCTTTGCTTCCATGCACAATAAAAGAGGGCAGAGGTGCAGCTACCAGCAAACTGGTAGTTACGAAAACCTGTAATTGATTTGGGTATTCTAAATGAATGTGTACATAATCATCTACCTGAGTGTTGGGTCTAAAATGCCCCGTTGTCTTAGTCCATTTTAGAGGGTTTCCAAAGAGAGAAATTAGGCAGTCTAATAAGTGGGGTCCAAGATCATACAACAGACCACTTCCGGGAACCTGAGTTTCTTTTCCATATTTGGGTCCTATGGCATACCTATACCGGTCAAATCGAGTATGAACTTCTACCAGTCTTCCTAATTTACCTGATTTAATTACAGAGGCTAAGGATAAGAAATCACTATCATAACGGCGGTTTTGATAAGGAAGTACATAAAGGTTGCGACTTTTGGCTTCCTCAAAAAGTTGTTTTGCCTCTCTAGAGGTAACTGTAAAGGGTTTTTCAACCAAAACATGTTTGTTGTGTTGAAGGGCTTTAAGCGCAAAGTCAAAATGTGTAAAGTTTGGCGTATTTACAATCACCAATTCAATGGAGGGGTCTTCCATTATCTCATCAATACTATCGTAACTTTTTACATCGGGATACTGGAGGAGGGCTTCCTTTTTGGTACGTTCCACAATGCCATATAACTCAAAACCATGGTGTTCTTTTATGAATGGGGCATGAAATACTTTTCCGGACAAACCGAAAGATAAGATGCCTGTTTTAATGGGCTGCTGCATTTGGAAATTGGTATGACAAATTGTTGCTTCTCCTAAAATTGATACTTGTTAAAAGTAAAGTTTTTATTAGTATAACAAAAGGGAAAGAAATACCATAAAAACTAGTGATAATGGTATAACTATCATGAAATATGTAAATGACAAAATCCCTGTTTTGAAAATAGTCTTAATAAATCCTTGTCCATAAAATTTTCTTAAGGCAAGGATAAGATAGATACCTGTTGAAACTATAACTAGAGTGTCAAGCCATACGGGAACATCGGTTATTAGATTTATAAAAGCTACAAAACACAGCACCATAAATAGAAACGTAAAGAAATACAGGCTAAAAACCATGTGATGGGCAAAATACCCTTTGTTATAGTATAGTATTTTCAAGATGAGTGCAAAAATTGGGAGTAAAAAAAACATAGCGATAGGAATGGTATCATAAAATGATTTTAATATTCCTCCACCCCGTTGCTCATAGATTTTCAGCATTTGGCTTCCCAATAACCGCTGAAATCCACCACTTTTTTCCGTAACTCCAAAAAGTGCCAATTTTTCTTCTTTGGGAGCATTGGTTAAGATTAAAGAATCTAAACTGCTTTTTTTAGCACTGAAACCCAAAATTTCAATATTAATCGTATCAGCGAGAACAGAATCCAGCAGCATTAGATTTTCAGCTTGCTCCTTCTGAGAAATGGAGTCCATTAGGGTTTTATTATTGGCAAGAGCTTCCTTGAGGTTTTTGGTATTCTCAGGATTTAGATTTGCAGGAGTAAATTTTTCGTTTATATCGGTCTCAAAACCCTTTTTAATAGCACTTTCAAATTCTTGTTGTTGTTGTCTGGTAACTAAGGAAAAGAGAAAGAAGAAAATTACTGAAATAAAAAGGTAAAACTGGGCAGGATGTAAATATTGTAAGCGTTTACCGTCTACGTATCGCCGGGCTACCACTCCGGGCTTAAACATTAAAGGAATATAACTCTTAAAGAAACGCGCATCAATAGAAAAGTAATTACTAATCGTCTGGTTAAATAGAACTTTCATGGTGAGATCTTCACTTGATTTTTGTCCGCAAACAGGACAATAATTAAATGAAGTATCAAGTTCTGATTCACAATTAAGACAGTTGGAGGTTTTACTCATGAGTCGGTTTGGTTAAATAGATGCTATTCCACTAGTTTTTAAATATAAACTCAAAACATGATAAAATTAGAGATAAAAGGGCAAATCTTTGACACAGAGGTAATTTTTTTAGAGCAAAAATTAATCCATTGTAAATTTAAAACCTAAAGCAATAATACTGGCGCTGAGACCATTGCTCCTTTCATATTGATTCAAACGAAGACTAATAGATTTCATGCCAAAGAGCCATACTTTGGATTGAGCCAAAATATCCTTGTAGGTAACACCAATGCCATATTGATGGGCATCAAAACCCGACAGGTCATAATCTGAGGTATAAAACCGATCTGTAGAACGGGCTGTTTCTTTGGAATAAAAGTAATCAGCAGCAGTTTGGGTGTAGTATCTGTACATGGGATAAACCGTGAATTTTTCAGATAGTTTAAGTGGAATTTCCAAATTGCCTGTAAAAGAGTTTATTCCCCAATCATCATAATAGTAGCGTAGGAATCCTTTTACTATAATGAGGTCGTTAAGATAGTAGGAGAATCGGGCACCCACTGGGATTTTAAAGCGTGTTTCAGGAAGGCGTTCCACATCATCAGCCAATTGAAATTCTTCA
>JBGTEN010000222.1:0-9707 GCA_041747755.1 Arenibacter sp.
CCCGGGAGGTACGTCCAGACAAACAGCTGCGACAACACCGGAAGGATCTAGTAACAATGGGTATCTTAAGATATATCGCAGTGGCGGAACCTCTGAGGTTTATAGTTGGCAGGCTGTGACCAGTGATTTCGATCCCCATAATGTTTACGTATGGTTTGTAAATCCCGGTACTTATACCATGGAGATATCAGAGCGCTCAGCGGGGCATGCCATAGATAAATTTGCGCTTTACAAGTTGAGCACATATGGAACAAATAACAATGGCACTCAATTTACCAATACCCCTCAGTCTCCTACTGGTGGTGCAGGAGCAGCAGACAACAGTCCGTACAATGTAACGGTCAGTGTGGCTTCTTCGGGTAATCCTCCTGCAAATGAATCAATACAGTTTATTTGGAATATTGCCAAAGCAGGTATTCCCCAGAATGGTGTTGTTAGTTTTACTTTAATAGATGCTGATTTGGATGTTGACCTTTTCAATTTATCTAATGGTCAGCAGATTAGTTCAACAGTTACCCAAGGAAAAGGTCTAAATATACGCGCCAATACCAATCCCGCTGTGGTGGGCAGTGTTACCATGTCTTTAAACGGTCCGGTAACCCGAAATATTATAGAAAATGGGGCGCCCTATGCCCTTTTTGGAGATGTAAGCGTTAATTATAACCCCTTACCATTGCCATTAGGAAACTACACAGTAAGTGCAACTCCATATAGTGGTCTTAATGGAACAGGTACAGCAGGTCAAACAGTTACCTTACAATTTTCTATAGTTGCGGGAGGCGGAGGCAATCAACCCCCTGTGGCTGTTGCCAGCGCAACTCCCTTGACAGGCAATGCACCCTTGACTGTAAACTTCACAGGAAGTAATTCTACAGATGACGTGGCAGTTACCGGATATTTCTGGAATTTTGGAGACGGAAGTCCTTTGGTTACTACGGCAAATCCTACCCATACCTATACCAATGCAGGTAGTTATACTGCAGCGCTTACGGTTACCGATGGTGGCGGACTTCAAAACACACAGACTATTGGAATAACGGTAAATGCAGTGCCTCAAAACGGAGTGGTGAGCTTCACATTAATAGATGCGGATCTGGATGTTGACCTTTTCAATTTGTCTAATGGTCAGCAAATCAATTCAACAATAAATCAAGGCAAGGGTTTAAACATACGTGCCAATACCAATCCTGCAGTAATAGGTAGTGTTTATATGACCTTGAGCGGCCCTGTAAACAGAACCATAACTGAGAATGTTGCACCTTATGCCCTTTTTGGAGATGTAAGCGGTAACTACAATCCTTTACCCCTTCCATTAGGGAATTATACAGTAAGTGCAATACCCTATAGTGGAGCAAACAGGACAGGAACTGTGGGACCAACGGCTACCCTGCTTTTTTCTATTGTTCAAGGAAATCAAAACAAGAACTCCATTATTGAAATAATTTCTGAAGAGATGGATTTAACAAATATTGTGGAGACAGAATTTGCCGACAAACCCACTAAGGGAAGTGGATATCTTTTTCCGAATCCTGCTTCAAATCAAGTTTATGTTGCTGTTGAGCCGGAAATCATTATAAAAGAAATAGCAATCATGGATATTACCGGGCGGCTATTAAAGACTTATTTTGCAAATTTGGTAAAGGAATATGATGGTTTATATCTAATTGATATTTATAACTTTGAAGACGGAGTATACCAGGTACTACTTACAACCGAAAACGAGAAGATTTTTACTTATAAGCTTATAGTTAAAAACTAATTGGAGAGCCTAATAAAACTAAGAGCCCCTTTGTAAATTTACAAAGGGGCTCTTAGTTTATAAAAATCTACATATTTATAAACCTATAGAACCTGTACCAAAAATTTCAATAGCGGACACCTTTGGTCTATCCTTAGAAGCTCTAAATGATATATTTAGTTCTCCGTCAGTAACTTCAATATTGTACATTCTTGAAGTGGCGGTGGCAGCACCTACCTCTTTATGAAGATCATAGGAACTAAAAATTTCGGCATCTTCCATGGAGAGGTCAAAGACTCTACTGCCATCTCCTCCTTCTATCATATTCTGATTATCTAAACCCCAATATATTTCTGCAAAATAGAACTTCACAGTGTAAGTACCATTTGTTACTGGAATTGTGTAGGAAAATGGTGTTAGAATGTTGAAGCTACTAGTTACCCGCTCCGTAAGATATATTTCATCCATATCAGTTTCCGCTATTTCAGTGACAAATGGATTGGTATAGGTTTCCGTTATTCCTTCAAAATATTGGTCTGCCAGGAATACTATGTCGCCATAAGCCACTTGTGGTCCACCGCTATTTATTCTAAGAATTGATGGCCCAATGGGTTCTGTTGCCTGCGCGACTTCCTGTGCCGGATTCGATTCGTCCGGGTTGAAAATAATGACAGCTGCATTGCTGATGGCAACGCCATTTAAAGTACCTGTAACAATTACAGTTTCATCCATGTCATTGGAAACGGTTGCTGAATAGGTACCGTTACCATTATCCGTCACCGCAGAGATTTCTGAAGGGCCGGTTATCGTTAAAACTACAGTTCCACCACTAATTGTCATCAAAGTACCATCAGACTCTGCCAACTGTACCGTTATAGCCGAGGTTAATGTAGTACCGCTACCTTCCGGGGGTGTGGCTTTAATGGTTGTATTTACATTGGCTGGATCAGCAACTGGGTCAGGCTCGGGTTCCGGATCCGGAGTTATCTCTACACTATCGTCCTTACTACTACATGCAATGGGGACTGCAACAAAAGAGAAAAAAAGGAGCGAAATCAGAAAAAGTTTTGAGATTAAATTACGTTGCATATTGCACTTTTTTTTTAAAATTTGTATTATTTTTCCTGCTAAATGTAAGTAACAATTTGTTTTAATTGTAGTGTGGATGAATATTATTTTAACTTAATCAATATCCTTTTGAATTCCTCCGATGAGAAGAATCGGAACCGCTTTGATGGAACAAGTAGCACTAAGGCATGGCGCCGTATATAATCTACTTAAAAGAATGGTCCTTATCACAATCAATGAACCCTTACTATCGAACATGATCATAAAAGCGGATCCGCATTGTATTTGAGGATTTCCGATAAGTCATTAAGATTTAATACAATAAAACAATAAATTTTACTTAGAAAAAATTTTCAATGGTATTACTAATAACCGAGAGTACTTTATTCTCTATCTTTTTAGAAAGTACTATGCTTTTAACTGCATTCAACTGTGTTTGATTATGCACGTCCGATGCTAAAAAATCAATCTTCCCTTCATCCAGAAGAGTATGTGCAATTTTTTGGACATCCTTGCCGTAAAAATCTCCGAGAGATAACATATTCAATTGAAAAAGAATGCCTTGTTGTTTGTACTTAGTATACTTTTTTGTTTTTTGGTGTAGAAAAGTGTAACGCTCGGGATGGGCTAATATGGGAAATAGCCGTTTACTGGCAGTGTTGGAAATAGCTTCTTGAAAATTTAAAGGAGGTTGCAGGTATGACATTTCCAGCAGCAGATACTCTCTTTTTAAAGGCATAATTAAACCTTCCTCTAGAATGAGATCAAAATTAGCATCTATCATGTGCTCTGCCGCGGCTTCAATAGAAATAGCCTTCAATTTCTCTTGAAGCATAGCATTTTTTAAAAGGTCAAGTGATGCTGAAATTGTTTGTGGGGTGTTTGGATAGTAATTATGCATAATATGGGGTGTTGCAATAAACCGGGCAACACCAAATTCTGCAAAACCTTTTAGTAAGGCAACAGATTCTTCAACGGTTTTTGCTCCATCATCTATTCCTGGAAGAATATGGTTATGAATATCAACAAAACCATCCAGATAGTCCACCAGATACTTTTTCTTACTAAAGATATGCAACATTACACACAAAATTTGGAACAAAAATAGTGTTTCTACCGTTAATGTTTAAAGACAAAATGGAATATCCAAGGGTCTTTTTATCCGCGGGAACTTTAAAAAAATATTTTTAATCCAAACACTACAGCGTCTTTTTTTATCTGATTTTTGATATACATTTGTGCGTAAATTAAAATTAATTTTGCCCATTGTATAAGGGCGTTTCGTGTAATTAATTCTTATACTAGGCGTTATTTAAAAATTTGTAAATAAGGAAGTTAACTGCTTACGAGTTTTCAAATGGCAAACTGTTTCAATATAGCAAAAGACACGTATTCAGGTAGCTCACGGAGGTTAATACTTCAATACGATTATCTTAAAAAGCACCATTTTTAATCAACTTAATTAGCATCTATAAAAGTTTGAAACTAAAAGCAGAACAGAAAGAAAAGGAAGAGCTAGAGCTAAAAAGGAAATTTTTATTGGTATCCAGGTGGGGAGAAACTTTAGATATAGCCAATACCATTTTGCAAGAGGGAAATAAAGTGAAGATGTTCATTGAGGATAAATCCTCCCGGGAAATTGGCTTTGGTTTTGTAAATAAAGTTAAAGATTGGAAGAAGCACATAGAATGGGCAGATGTCATAATTTTCGATTACACGGGTTATGGAACGGTTTGTCAGGAATTGCGGAATTCAGGGAAACTTGTTGTTGGAGGCTCCGAGTATACGGATCTTCTGGAGTTAGATCGGAATTTTGGGCAAGAGGAACTTAAAAAGCATGGAATAAAAATACTACCATCTAAGGAATTTTTTAATTTTCAGGACGCCATAAACTACGTCATTGCCAATCCCAATGCCTATGTAATAAAGCCTTGCGGAGAGACTCAGGAATACAAACAATTGCTTTTTGTAGGTAGTGATGATGAAGGTTTGGACGTTATCCGTGTCTTAAAGGCTTATGAGCGTTCTTGGGGGAACGATTTCGGGAACTTTCAGTTACAACGAAAGGTAAAGGGGGTAGAGGTTTCGGTTGCGGCCTATTTTAATGGAGCGGAGTTTATAAATCCCATTAATGTTACTTTTGAACACAAAAAGTTATTTCCCAGGGAGTTGGGGGTATCAACGGGTGAGATGGGCTCTAGTATGTTCTGGACCAAAGATTCACCTCTATTTGATGCGACCTTAAAGAAATTTGAGTCTACATTATCAAAAAAGAATTTTGTCGGACAGCTGGATATCAATTGTATAGTTAACGGGAATGGTATCTATCCACTCGAATTTACATCGCGATTTGGCTTTCCTCAAATATTTATTCAAAGAGCAGGGATTAACGAAAACATCGGTAATTTCTTTTATAAATTGGCCTCTGGTCAGCATTTTAAAATTAATGTAAAAAAAGGATTTCAAGTGGGAGCGTATTTAGTTGTCCCCCCTTTTCCTTATGATGATAAAAAAACCTTTGAGTTATTTTCTAAAGATTCCGTAATTGTATTTAAGAAAGATGCTAAAGAGGGTGTGCATCCTATGCATGTGAAAAAGATTAATAACGAATGGTTGATTACTGGAAATACCGGAATTGCCTTGCTGGTTACCGGTACAGGGTTAACCATGAGAGATGCACAGAAAATGATGCAAAATAGAATTAGTAACATTATTATCAATAATGTGTATTACCGCACGGATATTGGCGATAGATGGTTGGAAGATTCGGATAGGCTCTGGTCTTGGGGCTTATTGTAAACCTGCTTATTACATTAAAATGCACGTTAGTCTAAGATCTGCACAAAACACACCAAATGATTTCTTCAACATCTTGCCGGAAGACTGGAGGTGTTTAATAGTACCCTATTGGGAGGGCTATAAAGCTAATTCCACTATTTATGTCTTGGAAAACCATAAGGAAATTGTTGGAGGGGGTATTGTTTTTGCATCTGCCTCACCTGATATGACCCATTTTGAAAAGACTCAAGGTAAAGTATATTTTGACCTTGGCTATTTGTATATTGGGTTCTTATGGGTTATTCCCGAATATCGTGGAAGGGAACTCGGTTCCAAATGGCTCTCTTTGTTAAAAGCGCAAAACAAAAATCAGTCCTATTGGCTTACCATTGAAGAAGAAAATCTAAAAGCGTTTTATAAAAAGAACGGTTTTGAATGTGTGGCAGAAAGTGATTCAACTACCAAAGAATGGCTTTTGGTTTATAAGTCGAAATGATTTATACCTACACCTATCCTTCCCCCTCTTGGCTTATCTTTTTCTGATATCTAAATAACAATTTAGACACCGGAATAAGCATTAGGCCGGAGAAAATAAAAATTATAAATGAAATTTTTAGATTAAAGGCATGCGCTAAGTAGCCTATTAATGGTGGTCCAATAAACATCCCTACTGTACCGTAGGTCGCAATTATAGAAATTGCCATTCCGGCGGAGTATTTTGTGGAAGTTCCGGCGAGTGAAAAGGTCATTGGAAAAACGGCTGCGGAGCCAAAACCTACAAGGCAAAAACCAATCATGGAAGGCCAGAAATAGGGAAATACAATAGCCAACAATACCCCTAGCGAGATAAAAGAGGCACTAAAAATGAAGGTCTTTTCCATCCCAATAATCGAAATTAAACGATCTGAGTAAAATCTGGAAAGCGCCATAAAAATCATAAATATAAGATAGCCAAGGGTAAATATTTCTTCATGAATAACTTCTTTAAAATAAATACCGCTCCAGTCGAACATACCCCCTTCACAAATCGCTGCAAAAAAGATAAGCAGGCCTAAATAAAATATAAACGGATCAGGTTTGCCTAAAATTAACTTATTTCCTGTAGTGCTCTTATCTTGTTTTAAAACATAGTTATAGGCAACGGCTGCCGTTATCAACGTAAAAATGGCAACAAGAATTAAGTGAATTCCCATGCTAATCTGCAAGGAAATCATTAACGTTGAAAAGCCCACTCCTGCAATCCCTCCGGTACTCCACATTCCATGAAAAGCTCCATTTATTTTTTTATCAAATTCACGCTGTAGTGTAATTGCTTGGGTATTCATGGAAATATTAAGAATTCGCATACAAAAGGCAAACAAACAAATACTCGCCACAAGGGCGAAAGTACTGCCTGAGTAACCAACCAAAACGAGGGATAAAGAAAAAAATACAAATGCTCCCAACAAGGGAACTCTACTATTGTAGCGAGTTACTAACCAAGTGGATATAGGAAGGCCGATGAGTGAACTTACAGGCATAGCCAAAAGCACGTTTCCAAGTTCAGCTTCATTAAAGTTAAAGTAATTCTTTATGGTAGGAATACGAGAAGCCCATGTTGAAAAACCGAAACCGGAAAGAAAAAAGTATATACTTAAGGCAATTCGCTGCTTTGCTTTTAATTCCATGAGTGTTTTTGTGGAATGCAAATATCTGAGGTATTTGTTAAATACAAAAGTCTATTTTCATCTTATTCCAAATTAGTACCCAATTGCACGCCTAGCTCCCAAAGATGAAGTAGCTTGCTCTTTGGCTTGCCCACTAAAGTATCATTAACGATTATGGAGTAGCTTACTAATTTCTATCCTATTTTAAAAACTAATCAGATTCTTTAGGAGAAAATCATAGGGAACTGGTTTGGCAATACCCAATGTACCGTATAAAGTACCGTTTAGCATCATGGGCGCCGCAATGGAACCCTCAACTTTGGTTTCTTTGGCAGCAGGATGGGTCACCCCTGAGGTATCGAATTTATGTTTTTAAATTTAGCGATTTCCTGTTTTAAAAAGAGACTGCAATACCTGATAATTTTATTGATGCTTTCAGGAAATTGATACAGCATCACAGTAACGATTTCTAAATCACTGATACTAAATCTAATGAAATTGTATTATAAAACTAATGTTTCAAACAATCTTCTTGCGGTGGTTTCTAAGTCGGTACTTAATCCCGGATGGGGTCTGGAGGTTTGTATTACCGTACTTCTAATAGCTGTAAGCCACCGAAATCGGGAGGCAGCATCAAATTTAGCAATAGGTCCGGCCTCAAGCAGCCCAAGGCTGATTTGTTGAAAGGCAAGCAGATTTTTTTCGATTTGCTCCCCATCACAATCCGCACATAAAAGACCCAATTTGCTTTTATCAAGATGATACAGCACTTTTATGTATTGTTCTTTTTTACAGAACAAAATGATGCCCACATTGATAAACTCTTCGCGCTCCACACTGGGAACGACCCGAATTACGGCATATTCATATAGGTGTTTATCGGGCATGTTGAGCTTCTTTTAGGAATAGTTCTGAATGTGCCAGACGGGTCATTAAAAACGTGTAGTAGACCTCCCTGATTTCCTCCGGAGTTTCTTTGACATCCTTCCATTGTAGCCAATTTTCAGGAATTAGGTTCACCAAGGCTCTCATTTTTTCTGGTGTTAAAATAGATGTGAACAGCGTATTGACCTGCTCCAATTGGGATGCTTTCGAGAGCAGTACATGATCTTTTATCAAAGCAAAAGGGGTTTTAGCCTGAGTTTCCCAATTGGTAAAGGCATGGTGAAAATAGAAGCAAGCTCCATGGTCGATTAGCCAAAGTTCTTTATACCATATCAGCATATTCGTATTCTTAAAGGTACGGTCAACATTCGTGGTAAAGGCATCCAACCAAACTATTTTGGAGGCTAAAAGAGGGTCGACATGGGTAACCACTGAGTCGAATGTTATGGCCCCGGATAGAAAATGCAGTCCCAGATTAAGCCCCTGACTGGCCCGTAGTAAATCCTGGATTTCTTCATCCCCCTCGGTACGTCCAAACGCTTCATCTAATTGAGCAAATACCAATTCAGGAACCCGTAAACCAAGCATACGGGCAATCTCTCCGCCCAGTAACTCGGCTATTAATGCCTTTACCCCATGACCCGCTCCTTTAAACTTTAAAACATATTTAAAATCATCATCGGCTTCGGCAAGTGCAGGAAGCGAACCGCCTTCACGCAACGGCATTATATACCTGGTCACATGAACAGCACGCAATGAAATGGAGTCACTCATTTTAAATCAGTTCGGGATACTATTTTGAAGTGGAAATTTACAATTTGAATTTTGAAATGGCTTGTATAAATCTATTTTTTTAAAGGGAGCTTTTTTTTACTACGGAAGCTGACTACACGCAAGTTTTTGTAAATCGAATTGGTGTTTACGCTTTTTAAACCCATTTTTATTTTAGGATATGTTTTCATGGGAGCTTTAGTTTGGTAGTATTTCTGAATTTGTCGTCAAAATAAAAGCTGCCTAGTTGCAGGCAGTAACAGCAATATAATTTGCGTTATCGATAAGAAGTTTGATTCAAAAGCATTGCAGTCATAAGTATTCTTGAATGAGCATTTCTATTCCTATTTAAGATCATAGTTTTGATTTAAAATAATAAATAAAACATATGAAAAATTTTGTAAAGGTTTTAGGTACGACGATTCTTTCAATCGTTATAGTAGTCGCTTGTAGTAAAGATAATGACCCGGTAGATGATAATCTATTTGTGGGCACTTATAATGGCTCTATAAGTTATTCCCAAGCTGATAGTAATACCAATATTGCAACAGATGATGGTCGGGTAACACTTGTTAAAGTTGGGAATACGTATAATTTCGATTTTTCAGATGGTATTCCTAGTCTTACGGGTATTCAAATGGAAAAGAACGAGAACATTTTTGTTAGCAGTGATGGATTAATTACTATTGATGAGGGAAATCTAATTATAGCTTTTACAGAAGATGGCGAGGTTTGGGGCGCTGATTGTTCAAGGTAGAATGTTAAAGAACTATTTTTTATAATCAGAATGATAAAAACTAGGTTCATATTCATCAAATGTG
>JBGTEN010000223.1:0-3523 GCA_041747755.1 Arenibacter sp.
GAAGTATAATTTCAGAATTCCGGATTTTTCAACTGCTAAGTTTGTGCAAAAAAATTCAAAAAAGGGACTTTTGGTTCATGACGAAGAAGATACCATCGCTCCTTTTCGTGCATCTGAAAAAGTGCATTCTCATTGGAAAAACAGCATACTGCTTCGTACAAGAGGTTTGGGACACTCCTTGCATCAGGAAGAGATAAACCGGAAGATTGTGGGATTTTTAAAATTATAAAGGAAACAATGAATCTTTGATGCTACCCAAAATCAAAAATCCACCGTCCTTAGTATAAGGAACGATGGATTTTCAGGATAAATGATGTGTGGCAAGTAATTGTTACTAGCTTTATATGCACTTATTGCTTCACAAATTGAATTTCCGCTTCTAATTTTACTTCTTCTCCAACCAAAACACCTCCTGTTTCCAAGGCAGCATTCCAGGTAAGTCCAAAATCCTTTCTATTTATTTTGCCTTCAACACTTACTGCTATTTTGGTATTGCCCCAAGGATCTTTCAATAATCCACTATAGGCTGTCTTTAATTTTATAGGCTTTGTGGTATCCTTTATTGTTAAATCACCACTTATGGTATAGTTTTCGTCTGCATCCTTCTCTATTGTTGTGGCCTTAAAGCTCATTACTGGAAAATTTTCTGCATCAAAGAAATCGGCGCTTTTTAAGTGGTTATCCCTTTCTGCATTGCCCGTGTCTATGGAACTGGTCTCAGCTTCAAAATCGATTTGAGAGGAAGAAAAGTCATCATTTTCATTGGTTATCGTAGCGGAAAACTCATTGAATTTACCGGATACATTAGTAAACATCATGTGCTTTACTTTAAAGCCAACTTCGGAATGTGTGGGGTCTATAACCCAAACTGTTTTTGCCATTATATTTAAATTTTACATTAGTACTTATTATAATTACGAAATTTACAAGGTCATTGGGACTTCCATTAACAAAATTTCTGCATTTTGAGAATTAGCTGTAATCTCCAAAGATTCTACATCCCAAATTCCAAAACCATCTCGTTTCTGCAGCCTTTGACCACTTATGGTAAATTCACCTTCTAAAACAAAAGCATATACTCCATTGGTATTATCTTTTAGAAAATAGGGTACGGAAACGTTCTTATCCATTTTACCCATGTGAAACCAGGCGTTTTGATGTATCCAAACTCCTTCATCATTCGCATTCGGTGAAAGAATTTGTTGCAGTTTATTATATCGATCAGCCGTGTTTAAAGTAATTTGATCATATCTTGGAGTTACTCCATTTTTGTTAGGGAACACCCAAATTTGAAGGAATTTTACCTTTTTGTCTTTGTTTTTATTGTATTCACTATGTGAAATTCCAGTGCCTGCACTCATCACCTGAATATCTCCATTTTTTATCACTGTAGAATTTCCCATGCTATCTTTATGTTCTAGATCGCCCTCCAAGGGAATGCTAATAATTTCCATATTGCTATGCGGATGACTTCCAAATCCCATCCCTGCATCAACTATGTCGTCGTTTAATACACGTAAAACTCCAAAGTTCATTCGTTCCGGATTATGATAACTTCCAAAACTAAAGGTGTGATGAGAATGTAGCCATCCATGATTTGCAACTCCTCTACTATTTGCTTTATGTACTATTGTATGTGCCATAATGTTAAAATATCTTTTCAAAAATTATTACTGCAAAGATACCTTCCGGGATTAACGGTTTGCATTGACCTAGGTCAAGAAAAAAGAAGACAGCCAAATTATTCTTTTAATTTTCGCTTTCGCAACCTACTTAGAAACTCGGGCGAGATACCCAAATAAGAAGCAATAAGGTGCTGCGGAATTCGCTGGGGTAGCGCAGGAAATTTTTTTAAGAAATTTTGATAACGCTCTTGTGCAGTGTGCGCAATATTCCCAAATAAACGTTCCTGATAGGAGTTTAAATGATGTTGTACCATGAGGCGAAACATTTTTTCTAATTCAGGGTGTTTCTCTAATAATTCGTACTTGGTTTCCGGAGTAAGAAAAAGAAGTTCGGTATCCTCTATAGTTTCAATAAACATTTTGGTTGGTTCCTGGTTTTCAAAACTGGAAATATCACTTACCCACCAGTTTTCCGTAGAAAAAGTTAAAACTACCTCGAGACCCTTTTTGTCGATAAAATAGGTTTTAATACAGCCCCTGATAATAAAGGCCTCAAATTTGCAGATATCTCCTGCCTGCAATAAAACGGTTTTTTTGGGAACCATTTTTCTTTCAAACAAAGCTTTTACCTCCCTAAGTTCATCGCTAGAGAGTTGTACACATTGATTGATGTATAGTTCTAATTCGCTCATCATAGCATGGCTTCTTATAAAAGTACAGAAAAGGAAATTAACCAGAACAATATGAAGTCAACTGATGAAATAAAACTCTGCCTCATTATTCAGATGCACTTGCCCAGTATATACTATTATCGTGGTCTTTTTTATAAGCACTTTAATGTGTAAAGTAGTTATACAAGTTGGTAGGCTGCTAATTCTTTTTATGCTTTAAACGGTTGGAGCGTTTTGCGGTGATTGACTTTCAACCATTTAAAATCGTTTGACTGTTTTAAACTGAACAGCCTTTACAGATTATCATTTAATTTAAATTGATCTCCTAGTCTTTTTGGTGCTACTTCACAATAGGCGGTAGTTATAGCATCGATGAATAAGTCCCTTTGAACCCTTTCTAAGTTTACAAGCGTCCAACCTTGTTTACCCCATTTATTATTAACCGGAAAAATAATTGTCTTATCTGCGGCAGAAAAAACATTTTGATCTATTTCTGAAAGTTTTATACAAGCGCTATTGTTCTTTCCATCATAAGTGGCAAAAATCTTCTTTTTTATCCTGAAGGATATTTTCTCAAAATGGGGTTCCTCTGTCACTTCAGGTAATGACAGCGCAATTGCTCTAAGTATATCAATGGTTATCATATGTTTAAGTTTCTTCAAAACCTATGTAAAGTATTTCATTGGATAAAATCATTTTCGTTTTTCAAAATTGTCCTATTTTCTTTAACAGTTAGCTGCTTTACTCTTTCTAAAACAATTTTACCTCTAGGCGAAACTTCATACCCATCTATTAGGCTAATGGTTAGTCCTAAGTCTTTTAATTTTCTGATGTTCAGCTTAAACCACTCTTTTTCATATCCCAGTTTTGTAGCATATTCCATTGCATGTTTTCCAGGTTCTCTATCAACAATTCCAAGTATTTTTAAAGTCCAATGTTTTACTTTTCCTTTAGTATCCAAACTTTTAAGCTTCTTTAAGATTTCAGCCATTTCTAATTCAGAAATCTGGATATTCTCTCTTAGTTCAATTCTGGGATCGGCACGTTCAAGTTCAAAACAAATTTTATATAAATCCCCTTCTTTTTTCAATGAAAGCTCTTTATCTAGTTCTTTCCTATTCACATATCCTGCCTTTTCAATTTCCCTATCTGAAAGCTGTTTGTATTTGATTTTTTCAACGGATTTAATGCGTAATTGTCCTACGGAAGTTAGAAGTGTACCTGAAG
>JBGTEN010000224.1:0-5535 GCA_041747755.1 Arenibacter sp.
GAGCTACACTTTTTGTACGGAAACCGCTTCTTTATTCTCAATGGCTTGGAAAGCATTTTCGGGATTACCCTTCTTGTTGCTCATAGCAAACTCCTTCTTTAAGAATACGGTTGGGACAATAACATACTTTCCTAACCTTCTGAAAAGGGTCTTTATAGATTTTATGCTGAAGGGATTTACTTTTGTTCTGTTTTTCATTTCCTGACGATCCAGAACATGATTTGTGCCGTTCAGCATACTATATAAGGCACCGGGAAATGGAAGTGGAAGTAAGAAGATGCCATTATCGAAATGGGTTCTTTCATGATCAAACCAGTGATTTTCCCCATACATTAAATCAATAAGCTCCGGTTTCATGATTACACAAGATCCGCAAATTGTATTAAAATTTTTCAGATTCAGAAATGAATATCTTGCCCCCTCAGGATATAAATATCCCTTTTTTACATACCAACCGGAAATTGAATCTTCGGCATTTTTGTTGACGTAGTCACATATTTTGTTGCTAATGCAGTCATCGGCATCTACAGTCATTACGTATTTGGCTCCCTTGCTTTTTGCATAATCGGCAGCAAACTTAATTTTCTTACCCTTATCGGCTTCTTTTATCCAACGGTCTCCCGCATCTTTTTTCAAGACCGGAGGCGCAAAATCTACCTGTAAAAATTCGATTCTGGGATCGTTAGTGAATCTTGTCTCAGGTATTTCATGGCACGAAATTATTACCTTGAAATCCGGGTTGGTCTGATTACAAATTGAATCAAGACAACGGTTTAAAAGATTCGAAACGGTAGTCCAATCCGAGCTGACCACTTTGCTTTTAACAGGAATAATAAATGCTAGCATAATATATAATGGGATTAGAAAAAACATTTTTTACGTTACAAAATTGTAAAATTTCAAACAAATTCAGCAATCTTATCGTTAAATCATTCGGGATTCTCGATTAAAATAGTAAAACAAGCGCGGTCACGCTATTTTTCCATTAAAATTGTCCGGAATAGCAAAGATAGTTATAAGTGAATTGGTAGAGACAAAAAGAGAATACCAATTTTGGGAGTTACTGTTCCGAAAGTCGAACTATAATTTAGTTATAGTCTTCTTCATTAAATGGTTTTAGCCATTCCAGAATCATGTTTTCTCCATGAACATCTTTAACCTCTAATAGTGCTTTAAACTTCTCAATTTTACTATTTACTTCACTAATTGAGGGGGCACTCAAATAAATTCTGGTATAAACCTGTTTTTCTGTTCCCAACCATTCTTTGTGAACGGTATCCCCAATGGTAAACCGTTCTAAAGCAAAGACAACACTTTCATCTGCTTTTATCTCATTCAGACCGGTGATTGAATCAATTATTCCTTCGGTTAAGAGAATCCAAATGGTACAGGCAATTTGACCTTTGAATAAATAATCATTCTTCTCGGGAAAATCATCGTCGCCTAAAACCCCGGTAAGTGCATAATTTACAAGCATTTCACGATGATCAAACCCATTGATATGGGCTAAATGGATATTAGGTGCTTCACCTTGCAATCTAAAACCCGGGTCATAGGCATAAATTACATTATTCTCCACAAAAAATTGAATATTAAGCACTCCGTCCTTTATTTTAAGTGCTTTAAATAATTCACATAATTTGGGATGCACATCTCTAACATAAATGTCTGTATATTTAGAAGGATAAACTGCGGCTATACACACCGGACTCGCATCTCCTTGTTTTTTGCTGGTAAATCTATCTGATAATGCTGAAATATACGGAACACCATTTCTAAAGGTATAGTAGGCAGCCATATCATCACAATCCATATATTTTTCTACCAGGACTACTCCTTTTTTTGAATACTTTAAGGCAGTTTTCACGGATTCCCGATAATCCTGCTCGTCCCTGCATATTTTCATACCCACACCCCCGCCACTATCAACGGGTTTAATCATTAATGGGAAATCTACATTTTTTGGTTTGTCAATGCTCGATGTTTCGTTCAAATAGATACCCGGGATGTCTTGTATGTTATGTTCCAGGCAGTATCTTTTAAAACCGTCCTTACTGCAAAAAGCTTCTATAGCTTCTTTGGTTGCATAGCAGTGCATATTCAATTTTTCACAAATTTCTCTGTACGGTTTTACCAGGATATCTGCTACACCCACCAAAACACCATCGACCTTTAAATCCTTCGCCAACTGAACAATTTTATCTACCTCAAAACCGTCTATATCGTGAGATTCGGAGGCATTCTTTTTTGCCGGTGCATCCGGATTGGGATCAACTACAATGGTATAAATGCCCATGGACACTGCGGTGTTAACCAGAACTGCTGTTTCAGGATTTCCTCCTAATATGATAAGCTTTTTCATCTATTTAAAAATTTTTATTATTTTGTAAATCAAACAAATAAAAATTTTCTGCTTAGATCAACCGCTGCGCTTTCGCATAAGAAATTTAATTATTTCGGTTGGTAAGCAAAAAATTAAATTTGCTTATGCTCATTTGATGTATTAATGTATATTATTATTTTGTTTTATCCCCATTCAATCCCGAGTTCTTAAGATGGGAGTCACGGAAGATATCGGCTTAATTGTTTTGAAATTTAAAGTCAGTATCGAATCCTAATCGATTAAGGAGTTTACTGATTTCTTTTCTGTCTGTATTAATTCTCACAATCTTTTTTTCATCCATACCCATTAGAATCAATTCTTCTTTGATCCAATCGTAATACGATGGATTTATGGTTGCTATGATCAAATAATCAAATTCAGCGTTATTAAAAGCACTAAAAGGTTTAACATAATTTCCACCAATATGCAACTCATGGTAATCAAGATCTATCCATTTCGTAATCTCAAAAAAATGGTTTTTGGAATTGGTAGATAAAATATGTTGCCCAAAAGACCCGGAGCTATAAACAACCACTTTTGATTTAGGAGTTACATTTAAAAAAGGATTAAAGAGTATTTCTCCGCTTTCATCGTAGATTAAACCGCCCGATCGCACCAAAATCTGCGAGTATAAATAATAGGTGAGTTGTTCTGTTAAATTTTTTTCATCCAGTACCGTTTGCAGTTTGGATTTTAAAAAATTCACGAGCAAGCCCAGTCTATAGTATTCTATTTTAGGATTTTCAATAGATTTTACAATAGAATCATGTCGCTGCCTGTAGTAATACAAGGGAATACTGCTTATAGTGAGACTTTCTGCAATGGACAGGTAGGAATAGGTAATTGCAGCATCCTCTCCCATAATAATTTCATTGGGAACATCGTACAGAATTTTTGCCAGCAATGTTCTTTTAAAAAGTTTATTCCAGACATAGGTAGATATCCCATGCTCACAGAAACGGCCATTATATATGGCATTTGGAAGTATCAGAGCTTGTATTTCTTGAGCTCCGTAAGTTCCTGTTAACTTCGATGTTATTGTTTCTATTTTTCCATCAAATTCTCTAAAATGGCCTGTTACCACAAGGTCAGAAGCATTTGCTTCCATCATTTTATAAAGAATGTCCAGATAATATCTATCTACCCAATCATCACCATCCACAAAAGAAATATACTTGCCTTTTGCCTCTTGTAAACCTGCCTTTCTTGCACTTAACAACCCTCCGTTTTCTTTGTGAATTACCCGGACTCTGGAGTCTAATGCGGCATAATCGTCACAAATTTTCGGGCAATTGTCCGGACTCCCATCATCTACCAAAATCAGTTCAAAGTTTAAAAACGATTGCTTTAAAAGACTGTCAATACATTTGGGCAAATAGTGCTCTATTCGAAAAATAGGAACGATTACACTAATTTCAGGTGTATTTAATAAATTCATATTTCTTTAGTTCAAAACAAAACAAATCTCCAACATAAAAATTTTCTTCAGACTAAGATTTTGCAGTTATCAAATATAAGTTAGAATGTGTTTAAATATACTCTCCCCCTGTAATTCTCAATAAGGAACCTGTGGTCATGGCAGATTCATCAGAAATAAAATAGAGTACCGCCGGTACAGGATCAAAACTCGTTAGCATTCGGCCCATGGGGACAATTCCGGAGGCTTTGTTTTTCAATTCCGCTTCACTAATTCCCTCTTTGGTTCTCAATGCCAGTTCTCCTTCTGTGTTGGTCCAACCCATTACCAAATAATTGGATCGGATGCCATACTTGGCATAATGATGCGCAATATGATTGGATAAGGTATAAAGGGCATTTTTGGTTAGTGCATAAGGAGCCCTGTCAATTTCACCATAATCCATATGGGCCGATCCAAAGAAAACAATGGAACCGGATTTTTGACCGACCATAAACTTTAAAACGTGCTTTAATAAGAAAAAAGGCGCCTTGAGGTTTACATTAAACACCATATCGTATGTAGCCTCTTCGGTTTCCAGTATAGATGATACCGGAGTAATACCGGCATATAAAATTAAGGCATCTATTTTGCTAAAACGCTTAATAGTTTGAAGGTAGAAATTTTCTATTTCTTCTGTATTGCTTAGATCAAGTTCATGAAAATAGAGTTTTTCTTCTGATTGCAGCGATTGAATAAGTTGATTTCCTTCAGAAGATTTTCGACCACAAAAAGCAACATTATATCCTTTTTCCAAACACGATTTCAGTATTTCTTTGCCGACCCCTTTGGTTCCTCCCAAAATCATTATAGTCTTCATTGGCTCAATTTAGATTGATAAAGCATAACGCACTTCACCTTAAATTAGTATTACTTACTTATATTGTGCTGCTCATTTCCCATAAATGTTTCCATGGTAGCGTGATTCGCTGCCGAAATATCGGCTCTCTTAATTACTTTTTGAAGAGTCATAACTAATATTTTAAGATCCAGGGCAAAGGACATATGTTCTACATACCAAACGTCATACTCAAATTTTTTATCCCAGGAAATGGCATTTCGTCCATTTACCTGAGCCCATCCGGTAATACCCGGCCGCACGTTGTGGCGTTTGCGTTGTTCTTCATTATATCTGGGAAGATAAGAAATGAGTAGGGGTCGGGGACCTATCATGCTCATATCGCCTTTAAGTACGTTCCACAGTTGTGGCAGTTCATCCAAAGAGCTTTTGCGTACAAAATTTCCGACTTTAGTAATGCGTTCCCCATCGGGTAAAAGTGCGCCATTCGGGCCTTTTTTGTCGTTCATTGATTTGAACTTCACGATGTTGAAAATCCGTTCGTTTTTACCCGGCCTAGCCTGAAAAAAAAAGGGCTTTCCGTTGTTGGCAAAGGCCAGTAGCACAGTGACTACTAATAAAACTGGACTAGCTAAAACAAGTAATAGGAAGGAAAAGCTAATATCCAGTACTCTTTTTATTACTTTGGGGTACATAGCATTTAATTATAGGACAAATGTAGGTATTAATTAAATAATGCTCCCCGGCATTCAGACCAACGACCGCAATTTTTGGTAAAATGGAAGTCCAATACGCTGAAGGTGTCTAAAATTCGTTGATAGTTGATAGTCGTCCGTTACTAGTCTGTCAAGCCCTTCAAAAAATAAAACACAAAGCACTTGAGGCAAACGTAAAACT
>JBGTEN010000225.1:0-7320 GCA_041747755.1 Arenibacter sp.
AGCGGTAACTCCACATTTTCATACACTGTGAGTTCGTCGATAAGATTAAAACTTTGGAAGACAAATCCCAGATTACCTTTACGCAACTGAGTACGCTGACTCTCTTTTAGGCCGCCTACCTCATGGCCGGCAAATTTATAACTGCCATCCGTTGGGTTGTCCAGCATACCAATAATGTTCAATAAAGTAGATTTCCCGCAACCGGAAGGGCCCATGATGGCTACAAATTCCCCGGGAGCTACTTTGAGGGTTACATTGTTTAACGCAAGTGTCTCTACTTCCTCTGTTCTAAAGCTTTTTTTTAGGTTGTTTATCTGTATCATTATGATGGTATTATATTAACAATTAGTTGGTTATTACTCCTTAAAGACTTCGAAATGGGCAAAATGTGACTCTTTATATTCTATTTTAACACAATTCGCTGCGCTTCCCCAAAATTATCATAGCTACTGGTGATGACTTTTTCTCCGGCTTGCAAGCCATCCAGCACTTCATAATACCGCGCATTTTGCTTCCCGATACGGATAGGTCTTTTTACGGCTTCTTCCCCATCGGTGTTTACAACAAAAATCCATTGTCCGCCAGTGCTTTGAAAAAAGCTTCCTTTGGGTAACAAAAGGGCATCTGAAGATTCACCTAGTTGCAATTTGATATTATAACTCTGTCCTGCTCTAATGGTTTCCGGCTGGTCTTCTGTAAAGACGAGATCTACCTTAAATTTTCCACTGCGAACTTCGGGATAGACCTTACGCAGGCGTAGCGTATACTCTTTACCGTTTCTTTCTAAAATAGCTGTCAAATCTCGTTGTACACGATCAATATAATGCTCGTCTATGGATGCTTCGATCTTGTAGTCGGTCAACACATTAATTTGCCCAATACGTTCTCCCGGAGCGATACTCTGACCTATTTCTGCATCCAAAAAGCCAAGTTGACCATCGGCAGGAGCTCTAACATTCAAATGATCTAGCCTTTGATACACCATTCCAAGTGTTTTTTGCATTCGGGCGAGATCTGCATCAAGACCGGTCAGTGATGTTTTCCGCAGTTCATCATCATTTTCGGTTTGGATTTTTACGATATCAAATTGTTTTTGGGAAAGCTCATAGGTTTCTTTTGATAGCAGGTAAACTTCTTTGGATATAAGCTCTTCATCATATAAGGCTTTGTTTTGCTCATAATTACGTTTGGTTCTTTGCAAGTCGTTACTAGCCGTAGCCAATGATTTTTTCCCCTCAACTTGTCTGGAATCGAATGTCAGTTTTGTGGATCGCAGGTCATTTTGTTTTAAGGCTAAGTTACTTTCACTGGCCAAAATTTGTTCATAAAGGTTCATATTCTCCAATGTCAGAATGATATCTCCTTTTTTGACCATGGCACCTTCTTCGATTAATTTTTCTGTGACTCTTCCACCTTCATAAGCATCCATATAAATTGTGGTAATGGGGGCAACAAAACCATTGATGGTAATGTAATCATCAAATTTACCTTGAGTAACATCTGCTACAGAGAGCTTGTCTTTATCGGTCCTGAAGGTAGAAACAGAAGTGGTGAAGGCTATCTTCCAAATGAAGAACATCACCAACAATCCAAGTGCTATATAACCATAGTGTTTTGGCCGTAATCCTTTTTTCTTTTCTAATTGAATGTCCATTTTTGGTATTTAGTATTAAGTAATGACTTTGTCTAAATGTCTTATGTCGAAAGCCATAAAGACGTTTTTATTGTTTTTGATTTTTTTCAGCTGCACCGAATTTCTAATTTCATATTTCCAACTTTTTGCTTTTGACCGCCTGTTTCTTGTTTCCTACATCGTATTTCTTGTTTCTAATTTTATGCTTCCAACTTTTAATCTACCGAGAAAACAGGCAATCCCCGGTAAAAATCGAGCGTACTTTTATTGATTTCGGATCGTAGTCTTACCTGTAAATTTTCATTTTGCGCATTGGCCAACAAGTTTTTGGCTGTAAATAGCTCTAAGGTATTGATTAAGCCCTTTTCATATCGTCTTTGAGCAATATTGAAAGCCAAGTTCTGAGCTTCCATTTTTTGGTTACTTTGTTCAATTTCTACTAGTAAAGAGGTATAGTCTTGTACCAATAGTTGTACGGTTTGCCATAACTCTTGTTCCTGAACTTCTAAATTATTCTCTGTCCGCAGCATTTCAATTTTCTGCTGTTTTATTCGAGAACGACCAGACCAGGCATTACTTATTGGAACCCGGAGCGAAAGCCCGATAAACTGAAAGGTATTGTCTTTAAATTGTTGGCGAAAGGGCACTGTTGTGCCAAGGGAGTCCCTTGTGGTTTCAAAAAACCCAGTACCGTAGCCACCAAATAAAGAGAGGGAAGGATATAAATCTCCTCTGGCAACGGCAATTTGCTTTCTGGCAGCTCTCGCTCGCAGTTCCTGAGCCTTTATAATTGGCATAAAACTTTTTGCTTCCAAGTAGATTGAATCGGATGAAATGGTTTGGCTACTGAAAGCATTTGGATTTTCTGAGAGTTGTGGTTGTATGGAAATATCGGGAACATTGGTTAGATTCATTTCCTGCATTAAGGTTAATTTGGCCGTTAACAATCGATTCTTGCTTTGGGTCAAATTCAGCTTGTCACCTAATAGAACAGATTCTGCCTCGTACAAATCTGCTCCGGCCTTGAGACCCAAATCAATTTGCTTTTGCACCAAGTTATAGTTTGATTGTGATACCTCTAATTGTTCTTCTGAAATAGCAACCAAACCTTCAAAAAATTGAATATCATAATAGGCGGACATCACCCGGAAAGCCAACAAATACTTTTGTTGTAAGGTTTCCTGTTGGGTTGCCTTATGCAAAAACTTGGAAGCTTGGATGGCATTTATTTTTTGAAACCCCTGAAATAAATCTATTGAGCCTTCCAAAGAGTAATTGTTGGAAAAGAAGTCCGTTGTTACAATGGAGTTGTCATTGGGGTCAATAGACCGCCCAAACCGGATATTATAATTTGAGAATCCATTTACACTTGGCAAGAGGTCACGAAAAGATTGGCGATACGTCTCTCTATTGGCCTGAGCTGTGTACTTGAAGTCATTTATCTGTAAATTATTTTCTAATGCATAGGCTACGCATTCATCTAATGTCCATACATCTTGTGCCGATAAACGAATAGAGAGGGCAATTAAAAGTAAGAGTACTATTTTGGTTATGGTATTCATATGCTATTATAATATGCCAAACCATATGCTATTGTTGTGCCATAAATATAAACAATTGATTATAAACTACTTATAATAATTAAATTTTAAATTCGTTTTTGAGATGTAAAATACTTGTACAGATATTGTCAAAAAATTGGACACTATTATTTTAGGATGAAATGGAATTTGTAGATTTAACTATGTATTTATTTTTTTAGCCATGACGGACGGAAAAATTTTAATAGTCGATGACACCAAGAGTGTCCTAAGTGCCCTTGAAATCCTTTTACAATTTGAATATAAAGAGGTAAAAAGTATTTCGAACCCTAATCAAATATCTTCATTTCCTAATTTATCCGAGTTTGATGTGGTCTTATTAGATATGAATTTTTCTGCCGGGGTAAATACAGGGAATGAAGGTCTTTACTGGTTGAAGGAAATAAAGAAAAGGGCTCCATTAATTTCAGTAGTTATGATGACCGCTTATGGTGCCATCGACTTAGCAGTGCAGGCATTAAAAGAAGGTGCTATTGATTTTATATTGAAACCATGGAATAATGACAAGCTATTGGCCACAGTAAAATCGGCCTTCGAACTACGTAAATCCCAAAAGGAAATCAAACAGTTAAAACAACAGGAAAGCAATTTAAAGCAACTTATTAACCAAAATAAAAATTACATCATTGGCAACTCCAAAGCCCTGAATTCAGTTTTGAGTTTAACGCAGAAAGTAGCCAAAACCGATGCTAACGTATTAGTCACAGGAGAAAATGGTACCGGTAAGGAATTAATTGCCAGAGAGGTGCACCGCCTTTCCAATCGTAAAGACGAAGTGTTTATTGGTGTAGATATGGGCTCTATTTCAGAAAGTCTTTTTGAAAGTGAACTTTTTGGCTACGTAAAAGGGGCATTTACCGATGCCAAAGAAGACCGCGTTGGCAAGTTTGAGGCAGCAAATGGCGGAACACTGTTTTTGGATGAAATAGGAAATATCTCCTTACAGACACAGGCTAAGTTGTTATCAGCAATTCAAAACAGGGTAATTGTAAGAGTAGGTTCTAATAAGCCCGTTCCAATTAATATTCGCTTGTTGTGCGCCACCAATTGTAATTTAGATAAAATGGTCTCTGAAGGCCTGTTCCGGGAAGATTTGTTGTACCGAATTAATACTATTCGAATAGAGGTGCCTCCTCTCCGAGAAAGAGCTGATGATATACTGGTATTGGCCGATTTTTATATGAACCGATATGCATCCAAATACGGAAAACCGGGATTGCGTATCAATCAAATGGCACAAGAAAAATTATTGAACTATAATTGGCCGGGAAATATTAGGGAACTGCAGCACACTATTGAGCGGGTTGTAATTCTTTCAGAAAGTCAGGTGGTAAAGCCGGAAGATTTTCTTTTGAATACGACGAAGCCAATGGTTTCAAAGGACGCCGTAACCCACACGTTAGAGGAAATGGAGCTACAAATGATTACCAAAGCCTTAAACCAAAATGACAATAATTATAGTGCAGCCGCAGATCAACTTGGTATTTCAAGACAAACCTTGTACAACAAATTGAAAAAATTGGGCAAATAATGGTCAGCAAAAACTTTTATACTCAACTGATTATCCGGGTTGTTTTTATTGTACTTCTGGCATTGGGGTTCGCTTTTGCAATACTTAAAGCGTACTATTTGGGCACAAGTATTCTTTTTTTATTGATAGTTCTTCAGACCATTTTCTTGATTAAATTCGTAAACCACACCAACAGAAAGATTGCTTATTTCTTCGAGTCTATCAAAAATGAGGATTTTACGCTTCGTTTCCCGGAACAAGCTAATGTGAAATCTTTAAAAGAATTGAATCAAAGCCTTAATATGTTAAACGGAATGATTCAGAAAATTCATCTTAAAAATCAGGCTCAGGAGCAGTATTATTTGGAAATTATACGTCAGGCAGATATTGGCATCCTAACCATAAATAGTAGAGGACATATTTTATTTGCCAATCCCAAAATTGAGGAATTGTTTAATTATACCCCTTTAAACCATATAAAACAATTAGCTCAAGTAGATGAAGATTTGTATACTTTATTTGCCGAACTAAAACCTTTTGAGCGAAAGTTAATAAAACTTACGACTGAACGAGATAAAAAACAAATTGCAATTAAAACAACGGAAATGACCGTGAATAAGAATGCTTTCTTATTAGTTGTAGCACAGGACATCCATCAGGAATTAGACGAAAACGAAACGGATTCTTGGGTGCGTTTGATTCGGGTACTTACGCATGAAATCATGAATTCCATTACCCCGATTACTTCAATTTCTGATACTATTCTGCGCTATTTTAAAGCGGAAGATGGGAGTTTGCCTGCGAATAAATTTGGTGAGGGTCAACTTCAGAATACAGTAAAAGGCTTGGAAGTAATTAAAGAACAGGGAATTAATTTAATGGATTTTGTACAGTCGTACCGCAGTTTCCTCAGCGTTCCTAAACCGGATAAGACCTTGGTAAATGCATTGAACTTACTGGAGAAAGTAAAGGTTTTGATGGACGAGGAGCTAAAAAGTAGCGACACGATAAGCTTTGAAATTGATGTGGCTCCAAGTGATCTTGAGCTGTTTATTGATGAAAAGCAAATTTTGCAGGTGCTGGTTAACTTAAGCAAAAATGCCTTTCAGGCTCTGGCATTACATAGGCGAGGTAACATACAAATTACGGCAGGGATGGATGCTCATGGCAAAAAGCATATTGTTGTACAAGACAATGGACCCGGGATTGCTCAGGAACTGTTAGATGAGATTTTTGTTCCCTTCTTTACCACAAAAAATACGGGCACAGGAATTGGGCTAAGTCTATCCAAACAAATTATGCATTTGCATGGAGGTAGTTTAAAAGTGAAATCAATCCCAAACGAAGAAACATCATTTTATCTGATGTTTTAAAAATGGAGACAATTAAAAAACCAAAAAAGCCAAGATAAAAATCTTGGCTTTTTCCCTGTACTCGAGGCGGGACTTGAACCCGCACGAACTAATGTTCATTGGATTTTAAGTCCAACGTGTCTACCAATTCCACCACTCGAGCCCGAATGTCTTAGCAGAACGTGGCTTTTTTGGAGCTATAAACGGCCCCGATGCTTCGGGGGAACCCGTAACTTTAACCAATTAGTAATAAAAATAATTTTCGGTCAATACTTGAGCGAAAAACGGGATTCGAACCCGCGACCTCAACCTTGGCAAGGTTGCGCTCTACCAACTGAGCTATTTTCGCATTAATTTAATTATAATCACGTTTCGACCTCAATCCGCCTTAGGCGGACTGCGCTCTACTCCCGAGGCTTCGGGAAGCTATTTTTGCATTAATAATTTTTAAAGAACTTATTTCTCACTAAGCTGATTGTGGAGGAATTTACTCCATAATAACCAAGGCATTTTTCAAAGACGCGGATGCAAATTTAATACAATTCTATAAAAAGCAAAGGAATTTAATACAAAAGCGCTAAAAATTTAAATGTAAGAGTAAAAGGATACTATAAATCAATTGATTCTGAACTAAGCTTTCTTTTTTCTAGTTAGCAACCGCTTGATTTCATTGAGCTTCATAAGGGCTTCCACGGGGGTTAGGGTATTTATGTCCAAATGAGTAATCTCATCTTTTATCTGTTCTAAAAGAGGATCATCTAAGTTAAAAAAGCTCAATTGCATTTCACTTTGCGCTAATTGTAATTTATCTGTGAGTTCCTCACTTGAGTGCGATTTTTCAAGCTTTTTAAGTATTTTATTGGCTTTAGAGATTACTTGTTGCGGCATTCCGGCCATTTTTGCCACATGAATACCAAAACTATGTTCACTACCTCCGGCAACTAATTTTCTTAAAAAAAGAACATTATCTTTCAGTTCTTTGACAGAGACATTGTAGTTTTTAATTCTGGGCATTGTAGATGCCATTTCATTTAGCTCATGATAATGGGTAGCAAAAAGAGTCTTTGCTCTGGCAGGATGTTCATGCAAATATTCAGAAATGGCCCAAGCAATAGATATACCATCATAGGTACTGGTTCCTCTGCCTATTTCATCTAAAAGTACTAAACTTCGCTCGGAGAGGTTATTTAGAATCGAAGCAGTTTCATTCATTTCTACCATGAA
>JBGTEN010000226.1:0-6617 GCA_041747755.1 Arenibacter sp.
TATGATTGGGGATGGTATGGGTGTCGCTCAAATTTCTATGGCCTTTTATTTTGGCGAGGAAATACCAAATTTTCAACGTTTTGAAAGTATTGGGTTACATAAATCAGCTTCTACAAGCCATTGGATTACCGATTCCACTGCAGGAGCAACCGCATTCGCTATCGGGGAGAAAACCTATAAAAGAGCTATTGGGGTCTCCCGTGATACCTTACCCAAAGAAACTATTTTGGAACACCTAAAAAAACAGGGCTATCAAACCGGACTCATAAGTCTTACAACCATAACTCACGCAACACTGGCAAGCTTTTATGCACATGTACAAGATAGGGATATGCATGAAGAAATTGCAATACAACTGGTAAAGGCAGATATTGATTTTCTGGCTGGGGGTGGAAAAAAGTATTTCAACCAAAGAAATGATGGGCAAGATCTTTTTGAATCTCTAAAGAATAAGGCATATCATCTCGATACTTTGTCGCTTTCTAAACCCATGAAAGGTAAACAAAATGCATTTATAATTGCAGAAGATGGCTTACCCGCTATCATTGATGGTAGAGGAAATTTCTTAAAAGAGGCTAGCTTAAGCGCTTTGGAATTTTTTGAGCAAACTGATAAGCCATTTTTCTTAATGATAGAAGGTTCATTTATTGATTGGGGTGGGCATGCCAAAAACCCGGATATGATGATTACAGAAGTAAAGGATTTTGATGAAACACTCGGAGCAGTTCTGGATTATGTAGAGACACATCCTAATACGCTGTTGGTAGTTACGGCAGACCATGAAACCGGAGGTGCCAGCATCGGCAAGTATTATGAAGTGGATACTGTCACCGGCAAACAAAAAGAAGTGCCCAAAAAAGTAGCAGTTTACTTTAATACCGATCAGCATACAGGAGAGTTAATACCGGTTTTTGCAAAGGGTAGGGGAGCTGAAAATTTTCAGGGGATCTATGAGAATAGCGATATTTATCATAAAATGATGAAGTCTCTCAATCATAAAAACTAATTCCTTCTAAAAATCACATTAAACAGTTGTATTAAATATTAACCACAATACTATGAAAACAAATTGTATTTTTTTTATAATGCTTATTACCCTATTTGCTCAGTCGCAAAACAGCGGTAAGAATCAAGTCACTGGTATTAAGTTAATTGATATTCAGGTAATAGGAAGTCATAACAGCTACAAAATTGGCATAGAAAAGCCACTTATGGAATATCTGCTAAACTTAAATCCGGCTACGAGTTCTTTGGAGTACGAACATATTTCGCTTAGCGAACAATTGAATCTGGGACTTAGAGGTCTGGAACTGGATGTTTTCCACGATCCTCAAGGAGGGCACTATTCAAATCCTGCCGGACTGGAAGTTGTCCGAAGTGCCGGACAAGAACCTTTGCCCTTTGATCCCGAGGGGAAGTTAAAACAAGCCGGACTCAAAATTTTTCATGTTCAAGATATCGATTTTAGAAGCCATCAACTGTTGTTTAAAGAAGCTCTTGCGGAGCTGTTATCCTGGTCCAATGCCAATCCCGGTCATACCCCAATCATCATTACCATGAATACCAAGGACGGTATTGTGCCAAGAACCAGAGACCCATTACCTTTTGATGCCGATGCCTTAGCCAGTATCGATATGGAAATTAGAGCAGTATTACCTGAAGAAAAACTTCTTACCCCGGATAGGGTAAAAGGGGATTATCCTAACTTGCAGGAGGCTATTTTAACAACAGGTTGGCCACGACTTGAGGAAGTTTCGGGTCGGTTTCTATTCGTTTTGGACGAAGGAGATGCAAGGTCAGATAGCTATTTGACAAAGTTTCCCGATCTTAAGAATGCGGTATTATTCCTAAATAAAGAAGAAGGACATCCACAAGCTGCTTTCAGGATTATCAACAACCCTGTGAAGAACTTTGACAAGATTAAGGAATTAGTGGCTAAGGGATATTTGGTACGTACCCGGGCAGATTCGGATACTCGCGAAGCCAGAGTTAACGATTATACTAAATTTGAAAAGGCAAAGGCATCCGGGGCGCAAATCATTACAACAGATTACTATATACCAAGTACCCTGTTTGAATCCGATTATAGGGTAACGTTTGATGACGGGAAATTTGAGCGCATAAAAAATTAGCGGTTGAAACGAATAAGCATCATAAGGCTATTATGTATTGCATTTATTTGCAATGGATGGACGAGTGACGTACCTAAAAAAGAAAATGAGATTAGAATTGCCTTTATGGCAGATGTTCATTTTCAGAATATTTATGCCGAATTTTCAGATACTGACTATAAAGGAATAGAAAACCCCGTTACCCGAAAATATAATACCATACGGACTATGGATGCCCAATTGCATTCTACCCGAATTTTTAATGAAAACTATTTTGCCTTTCTGGCTGCTTTGGAGGATGTTGCGCGAAGAGGAATAAAAATAGTAGTGCTAGCGGGCGATTTTAGTGATGACGGTCAGCCCATACACCTCAGGGCCCTGCGAAAAATATTAGAACACTACCGGGACACCTATGGAATAACTTTTTTGGCAATCACCGGGAATCATGATCCTGTGAGGCCTTTTTCCCGGGATGGAGGCAAAACCGACTTTCTTGGTGAAAATGGTGGGGAGCAACGTATTACAAGTAAAGATAAGGCAGGAGGCAAAAAGGCTACTGAACTCCCAACGGTAATTAGTAAGGATATCAAGGAAATGGGATACGATGGTATTCTCACAGAACTATCCGATTTTGGGTTCTTTCCTCAGGAAAAATTTCAGTATTGGGAAACCCCTTTTTCCAAATACACCTATGATACCTATAGCTACGAAAAGGCAGAACTTTTTGCAAATTTAAAGTATAGGAATTATCCAATTCCACCACAGAATAGCGTAGTCCCGGATGCCAGTTATTTGGTGGAACCCGTGGATGGTATTTGGCTACTGGCTTTAGATGCCAATGTGTATATTCCGAAAGAGCAGCAATCCGGAGAAATGAAGAACCCAGCCGATTTTAACGGAGCAGGTACGGGCTATGATGATGTTTTAACCCATAAAGCACATTTAGTGGCCTGGGTAAAAAAGATTGCTCAAGAAGCAGCTAAAAAAAACAAAATTCTGATCGCCTTTAGCCATTACCCTATGGTGGATTTTAACGATAGTGTCTCTGAAGAGATGAAATTATTCTTTGGGGTAAACAAAATGCAGTTACGGCGCGTTCCGGGAAAAGCGGTTGCCGACGCATTTGCCGATGCCGGTTTAAAAATACATTTCGGCGGACACATGCATATGAATGATACCGGAATGCATACTTCGGGCCAAGGGAATACCCTTTTTAATATTCAGGTTCCCTCTTTGGCAGCCTATAAACCCGGGTATAAAATACTTACTCTTCATGAGCAACAAAAACTGGCAATAGAAACCTTGGTAGTCGATACAGTTTCCGGGTTTAATGAACTCTTTCCGTTATACGAAAGAGAGTATTCCTTTTTAGAAAAAGAGGGTGTGAAGGAGGTCTGGGATAAAAGCATCTTGGAAACAAAAAGCTATGGTGCTTTTGCGGAATGGCATTTAAAGGAGCTGGTCAGACTGCGATTTATACCTGAAGATTGGCCACAAGAGTTCAGTGCGGCACTGTTAAAGCAGTCCGGGAAAGACTTGTTGTTTTTACCAAACAAAAAACGGGATCTAAAGCGGGTGTTAAATGAGTTAGACCAAATGGGTTTAACTGAGAGTGATTTTGAAACCTGGTCCGGATTAGACATGGTTTACGATTTTTATCGGTTGCGCAATGCAGACAAACTTGCTTTTGCGGATATGGATGAAAACAAGTTGCGCCAATATCGTTTTGTGTGCACGCGTATGGCCAAATCAAATGATCCAAATTATAGGTTGTGGGCTAGAATTTTTGAAGGCACTTTACAAGGTGAACCTGCTGACCATTTTATGATTGACCTGGAAACCAATTCCATTCGTGATATGCGAGAATGAAAGGGTGAATGTTTGGAAATAAGAACTTTAATTTATTTTTATAAGTAAAATGTGAACTAAGCACGGATTACAAACCCGATAGCGCGGATTTGCAATCCGTGCCCATCAAACTAAGAAAGTCGGTTATCAAACTACAAACTTAAAAAATCGTAGATTTACTATTTTTTGATGAATGTCTACAAAGTATAAAGCAACAACGACGGAGGAAGCCTATTTTATAACCATTACAATCGTTGGTTGGATAGATGTTTTTACTCGATTAAATCAAAAATATGTTATCCTAAACGCCCTTAACCCGATAGCGCGGATTTGCAATCCGTGCCCATGAAACTAAGAAAGTCGGTATCAAACTACAACCTTAAAAAATCGTAGATTTACTATTTTTTGATGAATGTCTACAAAGTATAAAGCAACGACGACGGAGGAAGCCTATTTTATAACCATTACAACCGTTGGTTGGATAGATGTTTTTACTCGATTAAATCTAAAATATGTTATCCTAAACGCCCTTAAATATTGCCAACAAAGTAAAGGCTTAGAGGTATATGCCTATTGCATAATGAGCAGCCACATTCATTTGTTTTGTAAGACGACAGGGGGAATTATCTTGTCTGATGTCATCAGGGATTTTAAAAAGTTTACATCAAAAAAGATCATTCAAACCATTATTGAGGAGCCAGAGAGCAGAAGAGAATGGTTATTGGAATATTTTCAAAAAGCTTGTCAACATTTAAAAAGAGGACAGCAATATAAAGTTTGGCAGGATGGTTATCATGCAGAGCACATTTATAGCAATTCCTTTATTAAATAAAAAATTGAGTATATTCATAATAACCCTGTCAAAGAAAAAATAGTTACGCTACCGGAGGACTATTATTTTAGTTCGGCAAGAAACTATTCGGGTTTAGAGAATGAATTGGATGTATTGGTTTTAAATTTGTTTTGAGGCTTTGGTTGCCAGCAAGGAATTTATGTTTAAGTACAAGCACGGATTGCAAATCCGCGCTATCGGGGGTGAATTTTTGAAACAAATTAATAATAAAGGAGGAAATTAAAATGGCAAAAGCATTAATAATGACGATTTACATCTTGATAGTCGCAGGTTGTAAATCCTATCAATCGAGTACAACTCCATCTGAATCATTTACGGACGAGAAACTTCTTGATTCACTTGTTGCTAAATGGGCTTCTAATAATGCAACATATCTTGAAGGTTTAAAGCAACTTCTACAAGATGACAATGAGAATCGGCATATTGAAAATATGCTCAACTATTCGGAAAGGGCTTCCTCAGGTTTTGGACAATATGAAGCGAGAAGAAAAAGTTTTTTAAAATTTTTATTCTCCAATTACGATATTGAAACTAAAGATTTTATTGTGTCAGAAAGGTTCCAAGGCGAAAGAACTTTCTATGCGATTATTTTTGGGAACAATAAAATATCGTTTGAAAATTTATTAGAAAATTGGAGTGAAACCAAGAACGAGGTAGTAACGAATTTTGATAATTTGGCAAGAAATGTTAGAATATTCGAAAGAGATTCTGGTTGCACTTTAAATTCATTTTCTTTTACATTGATTACTTTATTTGAGAAAGAAAGCATAGTTACAAAACTTGATGACAAATCGTGCCAAACAGCTGATATACTAAAATAAGAGATATCTTCAAAAGTAGGAAGACCTCCCATAGAGCCGGTTTTTTTTATGACGTTCATTTTTCCTAGTCACCTGTTGCTAGTGCCTGTTTTCAACTAGTACCGTACCGAGCTTGCCTGCCCCAGAAAAGTAAATAAATAAAAACCCGATGGCGCGGATTTGCAATCCGTGCCATTTGCATTTTTCGTTGAAACGCTAGAGAAAATATGGATTTTGCTTTTACTCAAAAACGCATATTTATAACCCGTTATAAAACCGCAAGGTGAGTACTAGTAAAAAAAGGTGACTATAAAGTAAACCCAATACGTATTCCTCCCCATTTAGCGGCTGTACCGGTAGTAAACTCCCGAGTTAATACTGTTCTTGTATACTCAGCATAAACCGTTTTGATCTTTAAAACCAGACCATAATTAAACTGTGCCGTTATACGTTCTATTTCATTTGACGCAAGGGTATAGGGACTTTTATTGTTAAATAAGCCCCCTTGAAGGGTAGCATCATATCCCACAGCATTTACCAAAGGTTGTGTATAGAAATACAACTGAAAAGCGGGTTTGTTATTAGATTCGGAAAAAGGCGAATCAAAGATCCCAAAAACAGTATTAAACCCCATAGATACATTTGTAAACATTGTCCCGGCTTGAACCGTAGCATTTGTTTGGAACGAAAATAAATTTCGATACCTTAGAATTTGTTTTTCATAATCCACTCTATAATTTAGAACAAGATCATTTTGAATCTGGTTATTCCAACCTCCCGGTATTTTGTTGCCCGTTGCTTTGTGAATTTCAACCTGCATTTCTTTTCCAAGTGCCGCAGGCCCTATTATACCAATGCTTAACGCCTGCGAGAATCGAATACCGCGATTGGAATTGGTAGCAATAGAAAAACTTTTTAAAAATATAGCGGATGAAAAAGGGCGATCCCCAAACTGGATTTCTTCAGGCACGTAGGCTTTTGGAGTAAAACCGATGTGCTCAAGCG
>JBGTEN010000227.1:0-3886 GCA_041747755.1 Arenibacter sp.
CTTACAAGCAGGGGGTCACTGGTTCGAACCCAGTAGGGCCCACAAAATCCTGTTCACCTTTTTTGGAGAACAGGATTTTTTTGTTGAAATCATTTGTTATTTTTGTTCTCTATTCTAAGGGATATTAGCTCAGTTGGTTTAGAGCGCTGCCTTGACAGGGCAGAGGTCACTGGTTCGAATCCAGTATATCCCACATCATTTGTAAACCGTAACGGGTTCTTAAATCAAAGTAAATTTAATATTCTTTCTAAAGCCATTCCTCTTGAACCTTTTATGAGAATGAAATGATGTTTTAGTTTAAGTTGATCAAAACTTTCTTCCAAATTAGCAAAGGATTTAAATTTAAGAAAATTACATTTGGTATTATAGAAATTTTCTCCTACTAAAATAACATCCTGAAAATTAAGTTCTGCAATATAATCTACGATGCGTTGGTGTTCATCAGGTGCGGCATCTCCCAATTCGAACATATCTCCTAGAAAAAGTAGTTTGTTTTGACCTTCCATGCCCTTAAAATTTTCAAGAGCAGCTTTCATACTACTAGGATTAGCATTATAGGCATCTAAGATTATATGATGTCCGTTTTTTGAAAGAAGCTGAGACCTATTATTTTCCGGGATATAGTCTTCAAGGGCTTCCCTGCTATTTTCAATGGGCACATTAAAGTATTTTCCTATAAGAACTGCAGCAGAACAATTAGTGAAGTTGTACTTACCTATTAATTTTGAATCGATAACTGTATTTTCAACCTTAAGCCTTACAAAGGGGTCCGCTCCCAAAAAATGGATGTTGTAATATTCATGGTCTGCTTTGCTGAAACCATATTTACGGGGATAGTAGCGTAATTTTTCCTTTTGGATAGGGTCGTCCGCATTTAAGAAAATAGGCTTATTATGTTCAATAAGGTAGTCATAGAGTTCACTTTTCCCTTTGATTACCCCTTCTTCCCCTCCAAAACCTTCTAAATGGGCTTTTCCAAAATTCGTAATATACCCATAATCCGGCTGTGCCAGTTTACACAAAAAGGCGATTTCTTTTTGGTGATTCGCACCCATTTCTACAATAGCTATTTCAGTATCTTCCTTAATGGAAAGTAAGGTAAGAGGAACGCCAATATGGTTGTTTAAATTCCCTTTTGTAGCCACTGTCCTATAGTTTTTAGAAAGTACCGCATAGATTAGTTCTTTGGTTGAAGTTTTTCCATTACTACCGGTTAATCCTATGACTTTAGCATTACAGTAATTTCTGTGATGCGCGGCCAAGTCTTGAAGCGTTTTAAGGACATTATCAACCAGAATGATATCGCTGCTAGTGACGTACTCTTCTTCATCTACAATACTATATTTTGCTCCTTTTCGAATAGCTTCCGATGCATAAGTGTTCCCGTTAAAATTATCCCCTTTAAGGGCAAAGAAAATACTGTTTTGGACTATCTTTCTAGTGTCTGTACAAGCTATTGGAAACCTAATAAATAGTTGGTGAAGCTTTTCTATTTTCATAAAACTAAGATATAAAAAAAGCCCTTTGATGAAAGGGCTTTTTATCTTCATTTTGTCTTTGAGGTTATTTCGCTTTTTTACCTCTTATAGTCTTATTTTTTGTTTTTGATTTGGAGCCCACTCGGGACATCGCACATCTAAAACCAATATAATCTGTTGCCATGTATTGTGGCAAATACCTTCGTTGTGCGGGATCTAACCAATAAGCTCTATCCCTCCAAGAACCACCTTTAAATACTCTAACTTCATCATTTATCAAAGAAGTTCTGTGATTTGATTTATCATATTGACGAACCAAGTTTCCAAGCGAATCTCGCTCCACCTTATGTTTTGGAGCATTGTACATTTTGGCCTGCTCTTTACTATTTTCGTCATCTTCATTAAAACGATCATAAAACCTAGACGATCCCGGTTCCCCGTCACGATACCCTCTGTTATCACTAGAAGAGAAGTTAGTTCTCAAATAGGTTTCTTGCTCATCAACCGGCACCATCTTTATCTCCCCCGGTAAATTTACCGCTACTATCTTTCCGTTGGGCAGCGTATCATAGACTATGGAATCTCGGTCAAGAACCACTACTTTACCATCTTCACCTATAGCTGTTTTCATATAGATGTTTCCACGATAATAGTTAAAATCACTTACCTCATCATCAACTATAGGTCGGTAAACGTCAGATACCCATTCTGATACATTCCCTGCCATATCATACAAACCTAAATCATTTGGCTTGTAAGATTTCACCTGAGCAGTAATATCTGCCCCATCATCAGACCATCCTGCAATTCCACCATAATCTCCTTTTCCTTGCTTGAAATTTGCTAATTGATCCCCTCTTCCAACACGTTGCCCGTTTCTGGTGTAATCACCATCCCAAGGATATTTTTTTCTACCACGGTAGTTGTTATATTCTCTATTGCCGCTGTTGGCTTGAGCTGCATATTCCCACTCTGTTTCAGTTGGTAGCCTGTATTCAGGTAAGATGGCACCACTACTTCTTTTTGCGAAAACTGAAATAGAGTCTTTTTTCTTTTTTCCCTGTAACGAATCAATTTGACCTTCATAAACCGATTCCGGTCTATTTAAGTAGGCCTCAGTGCTGAAAGTGCCGGCCAAATCTCCGTTCATAGCCTTGTATTTTGCATCTTTTGCGAGATAACCTTCGCGTTCTAACATGGCCTCATTTACCCTGTCAGTTCGCCACTCTGCATATTGTGTAGCCTGAATCCAATTCACCCCAACAACAGGATATTCAGAGTAAGCAGGATGTCTCAAATAATTATTAGTCATGGTTTCGTTAAAGCCCAAACGGTTTCTCCATACTAAAGTATCTGGTAAAGCTCCAACATAGATATTTGAATACTGTGGATTCTCCGGGGGATAAACACTTTTTAAATAATCCAAATATTCTAAATACATGACATTGGTAACCTCTGTTTCATCCATGTAAAAAGACTGTACATGTTGTTGTGTAGCGGTATTGTTCCAATCACGCATAACATCATCCTGTACTTTACCTTTTGTAAAAGTACCTCCTTCAATAAACACAAGACCGGGAGCCGTTTCTTGCTCTTTAAAATCCGTGTTGTATTGAAAACCACCTTCTTTGGCATTGATATTCCATCCTGTGCCTCTTGATACATTTTTTGAAGTACTGGATTTTTTACAACTTGTAACCCCAGCAGCTATCATTAAACAAGAGAGTACAACTTTAATAAATTGTTTTTTCATAATAAGGACTTGGTTTCAAAATATAGAATGCTGATTGGGCACTCCGGTATTCATTTTTAGATTAATTATAGGTCACTTTCGGCATTTAAAACGATGAATTGCATATTATATTTTGTGCACATCAAAAATATTTCAGCCATTTTAGTCTCTTTGTATTGCTTTTAAAGGGACTTAGCATTATAACGGCTTTAATTTTGTCTTAGTATGGGTCACTGTCTTCTTTTTTCTTCTTGCTACCTGTTTCTTGGTCTCTACACCGTTTTAGTTGGCTATATGACTTATTTGTTTTTGGTGCTCAAGAATTAGTAAAAAATAATCGACCTTTGGCACAAGATATTTTTAAAATGGTCGTTATGTGGTATTACGTCTAAATAAATTGGTGATTTAAGTAATTATTAAGATTTTTGGAACCAATTAAACTATTTAAGAAAGAAATGAAAAAAATACTGATACTGGTATTACTTGGAGTTGCTTGTAAGGTAACAGCTCAAGAAAATAGGGTCATAACCACTGCGGTTCCGTTTTTAACTATTGCTGCGGATGCACGATCTGCCGGTATGGGTGATATGGGAGTTGCAACATCCACAGATGCATTTTCACAACAATGGAACCCTGCCAAATATGCATTTGCCGATAGAAAAATGGGCATTGGGGT
>JBGTEN010000228.1:0-34657 GCA_041747755.1 Arenibacter sp.
GTTTATCAAAATATTATAGCTATCAACCATTTTAAAAATGAGGCTTACATTTTTGCACATTGCTATCAGAAAGAGAGTAATATCCCGGAAATAGAACACTTACTTAGTGTTAAAAATTTCGCCTCCTATAACTTTTCAAAAGAAGGTTATCCTGCTTCAAATTTAGAAGATGCTGAATTTAGAGCACATGTAGAATTAGCTAAAAAACATTGTCAGCGGGGAGATGTTTTCCAATTGGTACTTTCCCGTAAATTTTCTCAAAATTTTAAAGGTGATGAATTTAATGTGTATAGAGCTTTGCGTTCTGTAAATCCTTCTCCCTATCTTTTCTACTTTGATTATGGTGATTTTAAAATTTTTGGAAGCTCACCCGAGGCGCAGTTGATTGTTAAAAATGGAAAAGCGGAAATTCATCCTATTGCAGGCACCTTCAAAAGAACAGGCAATGATGAGCAAGACGCTAAATTGGCAAAAAAATTAACTGAAGACGACAAAGAAAATAGCGAACATGTTATGCTTGTAGATTTAGCTAGAAATGATTTAAGCCGGAATGGTAACCTAGTCAATGTAGAAAATTACAAAGAAGTGCAATTCTTTTCTCATGTAATTCACTTAGTTTCCAAAGTTACAGGACAGAAGAAGAATGATATTCCCACAATGAAAGTTGTGGCTGATACCTTTCCCGCGGGTACTTTAAGTGGTGCTCCAAAACACATGGCAATGCAACTCATTGAAAAGTATGAAAAAACGAGTCGCGGGTACTATGGCGGTGCCATTGGGTTTATGGATTTTAAAGGAAACTTTAATCATGCCATTATGATTCGTACTTTTTTAAGTAAAAATCACCAGTTGCACTATCAGGCCGGTGCAGGATTAGTTGCTGCCTCCGATCCGGAACTGGAATTACAGGAAACATACAATAAGTTAGGGGCATTAACCAAAGCATTAGAACTCGCAGAAACCATTTAAAAAAAACCTTTCTCTGTAAAAAGGGAAAGTAACGATGATGAAAAACGAAATGAAGATTAAAGAGTCTAAAGGCACAAAAACAAACCTACTATCTTCCGGGGAACCCGGAAAAACAGCTGTGCTTGTCATAGACAATTATGATAGTTTTACGTATAACCTAGTTCACTATTTAGAGGATTTGGACTGCGAAGTAATAGTAAAGCGAAATGATAGGTTAACATTGGAAGAGGTTAATCAGTTTGATAAAATAGTACTTTCCCCCGGACCGGGTATTCCGGATGAAGCAGGTTTACTCAAAGAAATTATAAAAACCTATGCTCCAACCAAAAGTATTTTCGGGGTCTGTTTGGGACAACAAGCCATAGCTGAAGTATTTGGCGGCTCATTAATAAATTTAGAAGAAGTGTATCATGGTATTGCGACTAAAATAAAGATTATAAAAGATGATATTTTGTTTCATGAACTTCCAAAGGAAATCGAAGTAGGTAGGTATCATTCCTGGGTAGTGAACCCAGATTTACCGGATGTTTTAGAAGCCACTTCCCTGGATTCTAATGGACAGGTTATGTCTTTACGACATAAAACGTTTGATGTTTGTGCGGTACAATTTCATCCCGAATCTGTGTTAACTCCATTTGGAAAGCAAATTTTAAAAAATTGGGTACAGACACATTCTTTGAATTTTAATAAGACAACCTAAATTTTATAAAATTATAGTTTGTCGTTTAAGTAAAAAATCAGTAAACCAATACTTTAAACATGAGGGCCATATGCTTCTCAATGGGAGCTCAGGTTAGAATTATGAAAGAAACATTAAACAGATTAATAAACCATGATTTTCTATCTAAAGAAGATGCGAAAAAAATCTTGGTCAATATTGCAAAGGGAGATTACAATCCAAGCCAAATTGCTGCATTTTTAACGGTATACATGATGCGTAGCATCACCATTGAAGAATTAGAAGGTTTTAGAGATGCCTTGTTAGAACTTTGTTTGGCTGTAAATCTCTCAAACTACAATCCAATAGATCTTTGTGGTACCGGGGGCGATGGGAAAGACACCTTTAATATTTCTACATTGGCTTCTTTTATAGTAGCCGGAGCTGGCGTAAAGGTTGCAAAACATGGTAATTACGGAGTGTCTTCCAAATGTGGTAGCAGTAATGTAATGGAATTTTTAGGTATTAAATTTAGCAACGACGCTAATTTCCTCGAACGCTCCATTGACCAAGCCGGGATATGCGTTTTACATGCTCCCTTGTTTCATCCTGCTATGAAAAACGTAGCTCCCATACGCCGTGAATTGGGAGTGAAAACATTTTTTAATATGTTGGGACCCATGGTGAATCCCGCATTTCCAAAAAATCAAATGGTTGGAGTATTTAATTTGGAGTTGGCAAGGATGTACGGCTATTTGTACCAAAACACCAATATAAAGTTTACCATTCTACATGGCTTGGATGGTTATGATGAAATATCTCTGACTGGCAGTACCAAAGCTATTACAAATACTACTGAGAGGATATTAAGTCCTGACGATTTTGGGGTGGGCCTTGTTTCCCAGTCTGATATAGTTGGTGGAGAGGATATTCAAGATTCTGCACAAATTTTCATCAATATATTACAAGGAAAAGGTACTGAAGCGCAAAACAACGTGGTATGTGCTAATGCAGGTATGGCTATTTCAACCGTAAAAGGCATTGAGCCATTAGCAGGATTTGAACAAGCTATGGAATCCCTCTTTAGCGGAAAAGGGTTGGCAACTTTAAAAAAGTTGCAGGCCTTAAGCGCTTAAAATATCCAACTTTGAGCTTTAAAATTAATGATTCAATTTTAAAATGAATATTTTAGATAAAATAGTAGTAGATAAAAAAAAGGAGGTTGCCCTCAAAAAATCAATTGTTCCCATATCCCAATTGGAGCAATCAGTTTTATTTTCTAGGAATACTGTTTCTTTGGCTACTGCGTTGCGAAATAGAACTAGTGGAATCATAGCGGAGCATAAACGCCGGTCCCCTTCCAAATCAGAAATCAATCAACACCTTAATGTACAGGATGTGGCAAGAGGATATGAGCAGGCTGGTGTTTGCGGGATGTCAGTATTAACGGATGCAAAATATTTTGGAGGTTCTCTGGATGATTTGTTGTTGGCCAGATCGGCAACTCATTTTCCCTTGTTGCGCAAAGAATTCATCATTGATGCCTATCAAATTATTGAAGCTAAAGCGTATGGGGCAGATGTAATTTTATTGATTGCAGCCATTTTGACCAAAGAGGAAATCAAAGTTTTTTCCGAGTTAGCCAAAAGCTTGCATCTCGAAGTCTTGTTAGAAGTGCATGATGAAGAGGAACTAAATAAATCCATTATGCCCAGTCTGGATATGCTGGGTGTAAACAATAGAAATTTAAAAACTTTCGAGGTAAGTTTGGAAACCAGTAAAGCCTTATCCTCACTAATTCCCAATGATTTTGTAAAAGTATCGGAAAGTGGCATTAGCTCTATTAAGGCCATTCAGGAATTGACTCAATATAATTTTCAAGGATTTCTTATAGGTGAAAATTTCATGAAAACTAGTAATCCTGGAGAAAGTGCCCGTGAATTTATCAAAAAATTAAATCTATGAATCTCAAAGTTTGCGGCATGAAATATCCTGATAACATCAGCGAAGTGGCAGCGCTTCAACCTAATTATTTGGGGTTTATTTTCTGGAAATCTTCTAAACGTTATTTCGATGGAACTATTCCAAATTTGTCCGATAAAATAAAAAAAGTAGGTGTTTTCGTTGATGCCGCATTGGAGGAAGTCAATGAAAAAGTTCAGCAGTTTCATCTTCAAGCTGTTCAATTACACGGTGCCGAAAGTCCTTCTTATTGCCAACAACTTAAACAAAACAATGTAGAAATTATAAAGGTATTTTCCGTTGGAGTTGATTTTGAATTCAGCCAATTAGAACCCTACGAACAGGTCTGCGATTTTTACCTATTTGATACCAAAGGAGAACTCCCGGGTGGAAATGGATATGCCTTTGAATGGAAGTTATTGGAAAATTACCCCTCAACTAAGCCTTACTTTTTAAGTGGAGGGATCGGCTTAGAAGATGCAGATTCCCTCAAAGAATTTTTTATCAAGCCGGAATCCAAACATTGCTATGCTATAGACGTGAACAGCAAATTTGAATTGGAACCTGGTCTGAAAGATATAGAAAAGATAAAGGAATTTTTGGGTGAGTTCTAAAAATAAAAACTCAAATTCAAACGTCAAATTCAGGTACAAGTTTAAGTTTAAGTTTAATCGCAATTAAAAACCTGAAACAAGAAACAAAAGTCAAACAATCAACTATCAACGAATAACTAAATATGAGCTATCACGCGAACGAAAAAGGATATTATGGAGCATTTGGGGGAGCTTTTATACCGGAAATGTTATATCCCAATACAGAGGAACTAAGAGAAAACTATATCCGTATAATGCAAGAACCATCTTTTCAGGAAGAATTTCAACAATTGCTAAAGGATTACGTAGGACGACCAACTCCCTTATATTATGCAGAAAGATTATCGAAAAGGTATACTACCAAAATTTACTTAAAGCGGGAAGATTTATGTCATACCGGCGCACATAAGGTAAACAATACCATTGGACAAATACTTATGGCGAAGAAGTTGGGAAAAAATCGCATTATTGCAGAAACTGGTGCCGGACAACACGGTGTAGCCACGGCAACCGTTTGTGCCCTAATGGGAATTAAATGTGTGGTGTATATGGGCGAAGTTGACATTGCCCGACAGGCACCCAACGTAGCCCGTATGAAAATGCTTGGCGCAGAAGTGCGTCCGGCGCTTTCAGGAAGCAGAACTTTAAAAGATGCAACCAATGAAGCAATCAGGGATTGGATTAATAATCCGGTAGATACCCATTATATCATAGGCTCTGTAGTTGGACCTCATCCCTATCCTGATATGGTAGCGCGTTTTCAATCTGTTATTTCGGAGGAAATAAAAACGCAACTCTTAGAAAAAGAAGGTGTAGAAAGTCCTCATTATGTAGTCGCATGTGTAGGTGGCGGTAGTAATGCCGCCGGAGCTTTTTATCATTTTTTAGATGATGAAAAAGTAGGTATTATTGCAGTTGAAGCTGCAGGCAAGGGAATCGATTCCGGAGAAAGTGCAGCCACATCCGCCTTAGGAAAGGTTGGGATAATTCATGGAAGCAAAACGCTTTTAATGCAAACACCAGATGGACAAATTACTGAGCCTTATTCCATCTCAGCAGGACTCGATTACCCTGGAGTGGGACCCATGCATGCACATTTGTTTCAATCGGGAAGAGGAGAATTTATTTCTATCACAGATGATGACGCAATGACTGCCGGACTCATGCTTTCACAAATGGAGGGAATTATCCCAGCTATTGAAAGCGCTCATGCATTTGCCATGTTAGAATATCGAAGCTTTAAACCTCAAGATATTGTAGTTATTAATCTCTCCGGGCGGGGTGATAAGGATTTGAATACGTACATCGATTATTTTAAATTATAAATAAAGTACGGAGTAATTAGTATTGAGTATTGAGAAATATAGTATTAGAACTCAATATAGATATTGGCAGAAATTTACTCAATACTATCTACTCAATACTTAGTACTATAAAATTATGAACAGAATAAACCAAAAATTACAGGAGGATAAAAAATTATTATCCATCTATTTCACGGCGGGCTATCCCAATTTAGAAGATACTGTAACTATAATTCAAAAATTGGAAAAGAACGGAGTAGATATGATTGAAATTGGATTGCCCTTTAGTGATCCATTGGCTGACGGCCCTACCATTCAGGAAAGCTCCACAGCTGCTCTAAAAAAAGGGATGCATACAGAGCTATTGTTTCAGCAATTAAAAGATATCCGAAAAACAGTCTCCATCCCACTTATTCTGATGGGGTATTTTAATCCCATGCTACAGTATGGTGTGGAAGCATTCTGTAAAAAATGTCAGGAAATAGGGATTGACGGTATCATCATGCCCGATTTACCATTGGATGTATATCAAGACAATTATGCAGAAATCTATAAAAAATATGGCCTTATTAACATATTTCTTATTACGCCACAGACAAGTGAGAAACGTATTCGTGAGATTGATGCTGCTTCAGATGGCTTTATCTATATGGTAAGTTCCGCAAGTGTTACCGGTTCCAAAGCAGGATTTAGTAACACACAAACTGATTATTTTGAACGAATTGCTTCTATGCAACTCAAAAACCCTCAAATCGTAGGATTTGGAATCAATAATGCTGAGACATTTAAACAGGCAACCAAAACGGCCAAAGGGGCAATTATTGGTTCTGCATTTATTAAACACCTTTCAGCAAATGGAGTGGTAGGAGTAGCTGATTTTGTAAAAAGTATTCGCTAATTTTAGCCACTAAAAATAGAGTTCAATTAAATGAAAAAAATTATTTTACTTCTTTTAATATGTGTTAACACGCTGGTATTTTGTCAAGAAGAAGCGCAACTAAAATCACAAGTACGACATACCATAGATGAGCTTCGGGATTTTGTTGCTATCCCAAATGATGCTCTGGAACATGCCGATATTAATAGAAACATTACTTGGCTAACTAAAAAATTTAACGAACGTGGGTTTAATACCACAGTTTTACCAACAGAAGGAGAATCACTATTTTTTGCTGCACTTCCTTTGGAAGATAAAAAACCTACTATCTTGTTTTATATGCATTTTGATGGACAGTCGGTTAACAAATCCAAATGGGACCAACCCAATCCATATGAAATAGTTCTAAAAGCCGCTGATGGTGAAGCGTGGAAAACGATTTCTTTTGATGAGCTAAATAGCGACATTGATTATGACTGGCGTTTATTTGGGCGTTCAACCTCGGACGACAAAGGTCCCATTGTAATGTTTTTGAACGCTATAGACTTATTAAAAAAGAACAATCAAACCCTTGCATTTAACGTAAAGGTTATTTTGGACGGAGAAGAGGAACGCGGTAGCAATCCGCTTCCAAAGGCAGTAAAAACATACAGTGAATTATTGGAAGCCGATTTTCTAGTGATTAACGATGGTCCAGTTCACACATCCGGTAAGCCCACGCTGGTATATGGGTGCAGAGGTATAACGACATTATCTATAACCACGTATGGCCCGATAACCCCCCGACATAGTGGACATTATGGCAACTATGCCCCAAACCCGGGTATTCAGTTGGCACAGTTACTGGCAAGCTTTAAAGATAAGGATGGAAAAGTAATTATTCCGAATTTTTACGACGGTATAGTCCTCGATGAGTCCATAAAAACCATTTTAAAAAGCGTCCCGGATGATGAAGTGGCTATAAAAACTAAGCTTCAAATAAAATCTTCAGAAAAAGTTGGTAACTCCTATCAGGAATCGCTTCAATATCCTTCTTTAAACATTCGTGGCTTAAGTTCAGGATATGTTGGGGACAAGGCAACAACCATTGTTCCCGAAAGTGCAAGAGCCGAAATCGACATTCGGCTTGTCCCGGAAACCGATGGTGCCAAATTAAAAAATTTAGTTAAAACCCATATTCAAAAACAAGGCTTTTTTGTAACCAACAAAGTGCCTACAAAGGAAGAGCGAATGTCTCACGACAAAATTGTGACCCTTACAGAAGGAGAGTTTACCAATGCTTTCCGCACCGATTTAAATAATCCTTACGGGGAATACTTATCCAAAGTATTGAGGGAGACTTTTAAAGAAGACCCTGTTAGAATAAGAATAATGGGCGGTACTGTACCCATTGCGCCATTTATTAATGAGTTAAAAATTCCGGCTTTTATTGTTCCATTGGTAAATCCGGACAACAACCAACACAGCCCTAATGAAAATCTAAAAATTGGTCAGATTGCCTATGGCATTGAGGCTTTTTATGGTATTTTGGGGATTGGGATCTAATAGATTTCAAAAATTTACATTTAACACTTTCTAACAAAGGTTTAGTAGCCCCTTAACAGCCCTTTTTAAATTAGTGTTGTAACTTGTTTAGGAATCTTAAAAATAAAATGTTATGGGAGTAATTAATGATAAGCGATTAAAACGGAAAGTAAGACAGACTAATCCAACCAATCCAACAGGAAACACCAATATTAAAACAAATACATTCGATATTAATGAAGATACCATAAAGAAACAGCAAAAAAAGAAATAAGCTGTGTATTGTTTTCAGTAGTATTCATAAAAACCTGCGGATTAAAATTTCGCAGGTTTTTTTAATGTGTTTTTACTAGGCAGAATTTCTACTTGCATTAATATTGCCATAAAGTGACCGGGTTACTATTTTCTCATATCGGTCCTGAAAATTAGTCCCTTTAGCTATTTTTTGTAAGGCATATTGCTGTATTGCCAACAAAGGCAGTACAATATTTTCTCTTATTTTTACAGATTCCCTGGAGACCTCTTCTTTTTCCATTAAAACTGCAGTATCAGAAATGAGCAATAACATTTCTTTGGACAATTGATATTCTTCATATAGTATTTTCCAGAAATCCCCATATTCTTTATCATCTTTCATATAACTGGTCAATTCAAAATAAGTTTTGGCAAGGGCCATCATACTATTTTGCATTAGGGTTGCAAAGTAAGGCACATTTTGGTATAAATTCTTTACTTCGTCTAATCGGCCCTGATCCTGTAAGGTCTTTATAGCGGTACCAATACCAAAATAACCGGGGACATTTTGCTTTAACTGACTCCAAGAACCCACAAAGGAAATGGCCCTGAGATCGCTTAACTCTAATTTTGCCTTTTGACCACGTTTTCCGGGTCTGCTACCAATATTAGCTTTGTTGTAGTACTTTAAGGTGCTCCTATTTTCAAGATAGGGCATGAACTTGTCATGCTGTTTCAAGGCATCATACTTATCAAAACTCAAATTAGAGAGTTCCTCCATTAATTCACGTTCTGCAACGGTAATAACATTTTCTTTTCCAAATAAGTTATTAGATAGCCCCGCAGTTAACAATTGCTCGCAATTATAAGCAAACTGTTCTTTGGTACCATAAGTGCTGGTAATGGTCTGCCCCTGAATAGTTAGCTGAATCTCATTATTGGCAATGTCTTTAGTTTGAGAGGCATAAAACCGGTGTGTTTTACCCCCACCACGAGCAGGTGGGCCCCCTCTACCATCAAAAAATATAGCTTTTACATCATTAAGTGCACACACTTGTGATAATTTTTCTTTAGTTTTCAAAATTTCCCAATTAGCTTTCATATAGCCGCCATCTTTGGTCCCATCAGAAAAACCCAGCATCATAGTTTGCTTACCACTCCTATTGGAAATATGGTTACGATACTCTTTTAAACGAAACAGCTTTTGCATGGTATTTTCAGCTGTATCCATGCCGTTCATGGTTTCAAAAAGTGGTACGATATCATACGTGATTTCTGATGCATCCCAGCCACACCATCTGAACAAACCATAAACAAAAAGCACAGAAAACAAGTCTTCTGAATTACTAATGATATAGCGGTTACAACCTTCTTCCCCATTTTTATCTTGTATGGCACTTAATTGCCGAATATTATTGATGGTATCCTTTACAATATCCTCTTCATAGTCTTTGGGCAATACATTCAACTCCGTGTGAAGCAAATGGGCTACCAATTCATCTTCTGTTAATTCGTCAATAGTTTTAGAAATTAAACCGTTCAACTTCAAAATAGCTTCTACAGTTTTTAGATGCATACTATGATCCTGGCGAATATCCAGAGTGGCAAAATGGGTTTTAAAAATCTTGACTTTATCAATTAAATCATCCAAATCCTTAAGATATAAGGCATGGTACTTGTCTATTAAAATTTCTCTAATTTTTAAAAGTGGATTGATTATAGCATCATAACCCACATTCTGAGTAGGGTCGAACATGGCTTTGTATAAGTTCCTTCGCAGTAAATTCAGATGCTCTTGTAAGTCTTTAAAAGTAAGTTTTTGTTGAAGACGCTTTAAATCATTGTAATAACATTTCATAAGGTTAATGCGGAGCTCATCAGCAACATCTTTAGTAATATCTGCCGTTACATACGGATTGCCATCGCGATCTCCTCCAGGCCAAAAGCCAAGCTTAATAATGTCATGGTTCTCAAAAAAACCACCCTTGCTACTATTCTTTATGGACGAATACAGCTCACCAACCGCATCATAATAAACATTTCTTAATATATATATGATATTTTTGGCTTCATCCAATGGTGTTGGCTTTTTTGCATTGATTAATGAAGTAAGTCCTAATTGCTGCAGGCTCACGTCTATTTCATTGATTCTGTTTTCCTCAATTAGAGTTCTAAGATTGGCTATAATATCTAAAACAGCCGGAGTGTAAAATTGGGTGGGGTGAGCTGTTAAAACAATTCGAGCACTGAAAGTAGCTAATTTATCGGCTATCTCATCCCAATTTTTATTTTTCTCAATAAACTGGAAATAATCCTTTATAGATAATGAGCTGCTATGTTCATTTAATTTTGGAAAAGCAGCATCCTCTACACTATCAAATAAAACCACTTGTCGTTCTACATACTGTATAATGCGAAACATAAAATCTATCCGGTCCTCTTCCAATTCTATATGGGCATAGTTCTGAAAGAAATCGTCCAGAATTTGTTGTGGATTAAGACCAGCTTTTAGACCTCTTTGGCATTGATCTAGTAGCAAAGGTAAAAGCATACCTACATTTTCAATATTTCTGTAAGGAAGACTAAGAAATAAACTGTTGTAAATATTGAATTTATTATTTACCGATTTCTTAAATTCTTCTAATCTGTCTGACTGATGCATAATTTTATAAGTTCTTAACTGTATTTAAAGCAAGCCTTCGAAAAGCTTCTCTCTTCAAATATCGGTATTATTCAATTAGTCGCGCTCAGATTAAATCCAAATAACAAAATAACCCTCGGACACCACAAAAATAACAGGGTTTACAACAATAATTTAGGCAAAGCGTAAAAAGAAAATACTTTTACTAAATAATTAAAAAAAGACTTAAATTTTTTTCATTTTCATATAGTGTTCTCGTAAAAGAGTCCTGTCGTAACTGAGAGGACTCTTTTTAGTTTTGCGAGTTTGTATAAAAATTCAGAAGAATTGGCGGTACTGCAAAACTCTAAAATCAAAAGTGGTAAATTCCGGAAATACATCTTTAAATTTTTTATAGGCTTCCAAACTTCCCACTGCCCTATTGGCCGCTCCGGACGGTGCTATCAAAGAAACAGTTTTCACCTTTCTAGATTCCGAAAGTTGAAATTCATGAATGCGAGGTACTGAATCATTGATAACTGTATATCCTATTTGATACTCCCTTAAAAGTTTTCGAAACAAATACTCAGGCCCGTTTTTGCTATTCCCTCCGGTAAAAAGCAGCGTATCTATATTTGGATATTGGGTTAAATAAGATATAATATCACGAAGGATTATTGTTCGCATCCCTAAATCCGAGGCATCTATCTTATCCCGTTCGGCACTGGCAATTATATCACAAATCCCTATTTTCCTATCTATAAGAAATTTTTTTCGCTGAGCAATAGCCTCCTTGGTTGTTTCATAAAATAGATTCAACTCAAAAATACGATCCAAAATAGGCCATAACTGTCCGTCTCTACTACCATAACAAAAGTCTACATCACCCTCTTTTAAAAGGCCTTGGGTAAATCTGGGTGGCGGTAAGGTACCCACAATTAACTTTGTAGCTTCAGGAAAAAGAAAAGGCTCATAGGGGTGGGTATGTAGGAAGGGCTTAACCATATGTATGTTAAATAATTACTTTCAAATATTATTTTTTTAAATAACCGTACACGTATATGTTTTTAAAATATACCGGGTAATAGAAAAAAGATAAAACTAGAGTTCTTGTAAAATCAACTGAAAAATACTACTTTACGAAGTATTTTCTTTAAATAATATAGGATATGGGAAAAGGTGATAAAAAATCCAGACGTGGTAAAATTGTTAACGGTACTTACGGAACAAGAAGAAAGCGAAAAATTAAAATTCGCCCAACGGTTGAAGAAAAGATTGATATTAAAAAAAAGAAATAATTAGTCTACTTTAAAAGTAAGTTGTACATCCCCTTCTTCCGTTATAAAAAGTTCATAAGTATAAAAGCCAACCGGTAAAGGAGTTTCGCCAACATAATCTATAGGTTGCAAAACGTACGTTTCTTCATTGGCTTCAATTCGTATATAATTATACCTATAGGCCTCTTCATATTCCAAATAGGGTGAATAGGCTCCTGGGGCTACGTTTAAATGAACACTTTCTTCATCTCCTACCTGAACGTTTCCAAAAGTAAATGCACTTGTATTCTTTATTCTAATATTGACAATTGCTACATCATCATCTCTGTCTGTACAACCCAAAGAAAAAATAAACAACAAAATGAGAGTAAAAAATTTCGCTTTCATAGCTTAGAGATATACGAACTAAACGTTTGAGGTGAAGTAATATTTTATGGAACCGTATGGAATTCCAAAAACAGGTCCTATAAATTTATGATGCCCTACAAACTCGACAATCTTAAAGAAAACGTTTTCTAATCCTGAACAATCTTATAATTAAAGAGGTTCTCATTGAAACTTACCTCAACAGTATAATATCCGTTTTCTGTAGTGGCTCCGGAGACATAGTCTATAACCCAAACATATTCTCGCCCATTAACTTTTCCTGAAACTCCACATATTGCATCATTGCCATCTGCAGTAACATATGCTGTAGTATTTCTGCGGCCTACAGGTACAAAACGTAAGGAACATACACCAACCTCCTGAAAAAAACATTGCTCAGGTTTTTAACCCTGATGTTTACCCTACCATTAGGCTCAGGAGTTTCTTGCAGGTCATCATTATTGCAACCACTAGCAATGACACACAAAACCAAAAGCAATAGCAACTTTTTCATAGCTAATTTACCTAAGAGATTCACTAACTTTAAAAGGGTTGCGTATCCATAAGTTGTTACCTTACAAAAACCAACTCATTTTCCTTTTTCGAAAGTGCTTCACTAAAACCGTAACCCTCATAATTAAACCCTTTCAAATCTTCTAAAGTTTTTACTTTCTTATCAATAATATATCGGGTCATGTAACCTCTTGCCAATTTAGCGTAGGTCATGATGGTTTTGTATTCGCCATTTTTTAAATCCTTGAAAACAATATCAATAACAGGTACTTTTAATGTTTTTGTGTCAATAGCTTTAAAGTATTCAGTACTTGCTAAGTTTATAAATAACTCACCATCTTGTAACTCATCATTTAATGCTTTGGTGATTTTGGATTTCCAAAACCCATAAAGGTCCTTACTTTTTCCTACCGGAAACTTAGTTCTCATTTCCAAACGGTAAGGCTGCATTAGGTCTAAAGGCTTTAAGAGCCCGTATTGACCTGAAAGAATTCGAACGGAATTTTGAAGTAAATCTACTTTTTCTATGGGTAATGTATACACATCCAAACCTCTGTAGACATCGCCACTAAAAGAATAAATTGCAGGTCTGGCATTTTTAGGACCAAAGGGAAGCTTCCATTCTAGGTTACGTTGATAATTGAGTTGCCCAAGATTGTCTGAAATACCCATGAGTTTAGACAAGCTTTTGGCCGATTTTTTCCTAAGTAGCGAATTTAGTTTTTCAGCTTCAGATAAAAAAATACCTTCGGTATAAGCTGAAGTGGGTAATTTGGTTTCAAAATCCAAAGATTTTGCAGGAGAGATTACAATTTTCATGTGTTTCTAGTTATATTTTTTCATGGGTCAAACCCAAGTACCTTCATATAAGTTGAACGCTCATAATAATCTGCTGGTGGGCCCTAAGAAACTTTAGTTACGAGCGTTTCATGTATTTCTGTTAATATGCTATTCTTCCTGACTATGCTTTGCATAGTGTCTCCATTTTTCGATACAATTTACCATATCTTCCGGAATTTCAGAGTTAAACCTCATGTATTCCTGGGTCACAGGATGTACAAATCCCAAAGTTTTGGCATGTAGCGCTTGACGGGGTAAAATCTTAAATGCATTGTCGACAAACTGCTTGTATTTTGTAAAAGTAGTGCCCTTTAAAATCTTTTCTCCGCCATATCGCTCATCATTAAATAAGGTATGACCAATGTGCTTCATGTGCGCTCTTATCTGGTGGGTTCTTCCCGTTTCCAATTTACATGAAATAAGCGTTACGTATCCCAAACGCTCCAGTACCTTATAATGTGTGATGGCTTCCTTTCCTTGATCACCGTCTGGAAAAACAGTCATTTGCAACCTGTTTTTTGGATGTCTACCTATATTTCCTTCTACCGTACCACTTTCACTTTCAACATTTCCCCAAACCAATGCCACATATTCCCTCTCACTGCTCTTTTCAAAAAATTGCTTAGCCAAATGGGTCATAGCGGCTTCGGTTTTAGCGACGACCAGAAGTCCGGAAGTATCTTTATCTATGCGATGAACTAATCCCGGACGTTCATTACTATTTATCGGTAAGTCTTTTTGATGGTAGAGTAATGCATTAATTAAAGTTCCCGAATAATTTCCATGACCCGGATGTACTACCATTCCGGCGGGCTTGTTTACTACCAATAATACCTCGTCTTCGTAAACAATGTCTATAGGAATATCTTCAGGAGTTAAAAGAAATTCGTACGGTGGGTGAGCAAAAAGCACCTTTACTTCGTCCCCTGCCTTTACTTTGTAATTTTGCTTTACAATAGCTTCATTGACCCAAATATGTCCATCCTTGGCAGCCTGCTGAATTTTATTTCGGGTGGCATTCTCAATAAAATTCATTAAGTATTTGTCTACCCTCAGTGGTTCTTGTCCCTTAGCAGCTTTAAATTTATGGTGTTCAAAAAGTTCATCTTCATTGATGTTTAAATCTTCAAATGTTTCCATAAATTATTCGGAATCTTCCTTTATTTGGGCTCTTTCTGTAATAGTGCCATTGCCACAAATCAATTCAATTTTAGATGTTTTCGGCAGTTTATCACCCGGCGAGATGTTTTTACCCTTGTGCTTAATGTAGTAAACCATATCTTTCCCAAGCTCATCGATATATGTTACTCTTTCAACCTCCAATCCAACGGCACGTAACATGGAGCTCGCGTTGCGTTGCGTTACTTGTATAATGTTGGGAATGGTTACTTTTTTATATCCAGAGGGGTTAACCGTAACATAAATTTTTCTATTTTTCTTTACTTTAGCTCCGGCAAGAGGATTTTGGTCAATAATGGAAAATCTAGGAAAATCAGGATTGTAGTTCGCAGAATCCAGTACTTCATACCGTAAATCAGCATTTTCAATTTTTCCTCTCATCTCCATTAAAGACAATTTAGACAGATCCGGAACCTCAACGAATTCGTTATGATTGGTAGAGCTTTTTAACCATTGTAAAATAAGAATAACCAATACAATAGATACCATGAGTGCTAATCCCAATTGGATTAAAAATAGCTTACTTCTTATAAAGCTCAAAAAATCTCTCATAACATATTTTATTATAATACAAAGATAGGAAACGCGAAGCATTTTTTATTTACTTTGGTTTTCTGAAATTTGTTTTACAGGATTGCAATTTGTTTATACAATGAAAAAAAATATAGCCATTATAATGGGGGGATACTCTAGTGAGTATAAAATATCATTAAAAAGCGGTAATGTGGTACATGCGTACTTGGATAAGGATAAATTTAATTCCTACCGGATTCATATTTTAAAAGAAAAGTGGGTTTACGTTGATGAAGATGAGCAAGAGTATTCTGTGAACAAGCATGATTTCTCAGTCCTCGTAAAGAGCCGGTTAATAACCTTTGACTGTGTCTTTAATGCTATTCACGGATCTCCGGGAGAAGATGGGTATATACAGGCTTACTTTAAACTCTTGGCAATTCCGCAAACATCTTGCGATCACTATCAAGCAGCATTAACCTTTAATAAAAGAGATCTTTTAAGTGTGTTAAAACCTTATGGTGTGCAATGTGCCACGTCATACTACTTAAACTTGGGTGATGCAATTAATGAAGATGAAATCATTAAAACTGTTGGCCTCCCTTGTTTTGTAAAAGCCAATAAAGCTGGTAGCAGTTTTGGGGTTTCTAAAGTTTATGAAAAGAAAGATTTAAAAACAGCAATAGAAAATGCATATAAAGAAGATGATGAAATTATTGTTGAAGCATTTCTTGACGGTATCGAGGTTTCAGTAGGGGTTATTAAGTATAAAGGCAAAACTAAAGTTTTGCCTATCACAGAAATTGTTTCGGAAAACGATTTTTTTGATTATGAAGCGAAATACGAAGGAAAATCTAAAGAAATTACACCTGCGCGCATCAACACTAAGCAAGAGGAAAAAGTAAAGTTTTTAGCCCAACGTGCTTATGACGTTTTAAAAATGAAAGGATTCTCAAGAAGTGAGTTCATTTTTGTAGGGGACGAACCTTATATGCTGGAAATGAATACCACTCCCGGTCTAACCACAGAGAGTATATTACCTCAGCAGGCTCAGGTAGCCGGCATATCACTAACCGAGCTTTTTGGAAATGCCATTAATGAAGCTTTAAAAGAAAATAAGTAACTTTGAGAATACCTTAAGATTTTCTTTTTGAAAAGACGTGCCATTTTTCCCGGTTCCTTTGACCCACTTACGCTGGGACATTATGATATTATTTTGAGAGGAATCACCCTTTTTGATGAACTTATTATAGCTATAGGCGTTAATACAGAGAAAAAATACATGTTTTCTCTAGAGCAGCGTACAAAATTTATTAGCGAGGCTTTTAAAGATTATTCAAAAATAAAAGTTCAAAACTATCAGGGGCTCACTGTAGATTTTTGCAAAAAAGTTGATGCGAGTTTTATTTTAAGAGGACTACGTAATCCGGGCGACTTTGAATTTGAAAAAGCAATTGCCCACACTAATCGAAAACTATCAGAAATTGAAACTGTTTTTTTACTTACCTCTTCCGGTAAATCATATATTAGTTCTTCTATAGTAAGGGATGTTATCCGAAACGGTGGAGATTATACAGGATTGGTGCCAAACACAGTTAGAGTCAAATAATTCTTATTTAACACAATCAGGCTTTACTAAAGGTATTGGGTTGTTTTTTAGGTCACTTCTTCAGCAACGATATTTAAATTCAAAGCAAGAATAATCTGACTTTTTATCTTAAATTTGTAACACATAATTTTAACCGCAACTTGATTTATATCAAGAATCAAGGAATTATTCATTGAAATGTAATATTAACACAACGTATTTGGGCCTGTTCACAACAATGTAGTGCACAATTTTGAAAATAAATATACTTTGGTAGGAAAATACAACATGATGATGAAGGAAACCCAAATCGCATCCCCTAAGTATCTTATCAAACAGTTACCAAGTGCTACTGCATTTGTGAATTCAAAGTTTCAGGTAATATATGCCTCAGACCAATGGGTTTCCGATTTTAATTTTACTAATATAGACGTGTACGGAAAAACGCTGCATGAGCTATTTGGGGGTTTAAATGACACCTGGAGGACCATTTGGCAGGATTGTCTTAAAGGCAAATCCATTGAAAATAATAGAGAATCCTACACAGACGGCAGCGGAATTGAAAAACATTTTGAATGTTCTGTTATTCCTTGGTATGATGATAGAGAAAATATAATTGGGATTATTATTAAAACAGAAAACATTGAAAACAGCTTAAGTAAAGAACTACAGCTTCAGAAGCTTAAACTCCTCCTCGATACAAAATCTGAAATTTCCAGAATAGGAAGTTGGGAGTATGATATATTTGGTCAGGAACTATTTTGGTGCAATATGACTAAAACCCTGCATGAAGTCCCACTAAATTATAAGCCCGATGTAGAAACTGCTATAAATTTTTATAAAGAAGGCTACAGTAAAAACACATTTTCCATGTGCCTCTTTAAAGCAATAGAAAATGGTATTTCATGGTCAGAAAAATTACAACTTATAACTGCAAAAGGTAAGGAAATATGGGTTATTGCTGCAGGAAAACCAATTTACAAAGCTGGTAAGCTGGTGAGTCTTATCGGTACCTTTCAAGATATTACGGAACAGGTTTTTAGGGAAACTAAAATAAAGGAGAATGAACAATTATTGCAAACTTTGATTGATAACTTACCCTTAAATGTTTATATTAAAGATCTGGAATCACGCAAAATCTTGGTTAACAAGTCAGAATGCGAGCTTCTGGACGTAAATGGTCCACAGGAGGTCTTGGGAAAAACTGATTTTGATTTCTACCCGGAAGAGATGGCACAAATTTTTCGTGAAGAAGACCTAAAAGTTTTAAATACGCTAAATCCAATTATAGGTAAAGAATCTATTATAACTAAAAAAAGTGGTTATTCCAGCACGTATTTGACATCCAAAATTCCCCTTAAAGGAGAAAACGGAAAAGCTTATGGTATTGTGGGAATTAGCTTGGATATTTCTGAGCTTAAACTAAAGGAAGAGGAACTAAGACGTTTAATTAACGTTACCTCCCTGCAAAATAAAAAGCTAATTAATTTTGCTCATATAGTCTCGCACAATCTAAGATCGCATGCTGCTAATTTTTCAATGTTGCTGGATTTCCTGATAAGTGAAAAAGATGAGGAAGAAAAAAATAAAATCACAGAAATGTTGATGAACGCCTCTGACAACCTTATGGAAACATTGGATAATTTGAATGAAGTTGTGGCAATAAGTAGAAACATAACCTTAGAGAAAGAATCAGTAAATCTCAATCAAAAAATAAACACTGTTACTCAAAATCTCAATTCATTTTTAAGACAAAACAAAGCCAAAATCATAAATGAAATACCGGATGATGTTTGTATTAATATAATACCAACATACATTGAAAGTATTTTGTCTAATTTTATAACTAATGCCGTAAAGTATAAAAGAAATGATGAGTCCCCATTAATACGGCTTTTCGTAAACAGAACAGATGAGTACACTATCCTTAGCATTCAAGATAATGGTCAAGGAATAGATCTAAAAAAATATGGTGATAAATTATTTGGCTTATACAAAACCTTCCACAATAGCAAAGATGCTCGGGGAATAGGCCTGTACATAACCAAAAATCAAATTGAGGCGATGAATGGAAAAATATCTATCGAAAGTGAAGTTGGAAAGGGCACCATATTTAATATCTACTTCAATGAAAGAAATTAAATCTATATGTATTATTGATGATGATCCCATAACCATTTTTGGGATTAATAAGATACTCCAGCGTGCTGTAATCTGCTATTCTGTAAGTAGTTACAACAATGGTAAACTGGCCATTGATGGTATAAAAGACCTAATTAAGGAAAATAAGGATGTTCCTGAATTGTTTTTTTTGGATATAAATATGCCACTTATGGATGGATGGCAGTTCTTGGAGGAATTTATTTCACTACCGATAAAAAATTCGGTTCGGATTAACATCATTACTTCTTCTATTGACCCTTTAGATCTTCAAAAATCTCAGATGTTTAAATTATTGACTCACCATTGTATCTCTTTTCACAATAAACCCATAACAAGGCAAAAAATTGAAGAAATAACCCAGGTTGCATAACTATTAGCATCATTTTTTTATTAATTTTGAGAACAAGCCATAACCCAACGCTCGTTTTTGATTTCAGGTATTCCGCATTTTTGTAGTTAACCCACTTATTTGACAAGAGCTATTGCAAGTTGCGCGTATGGCAAATGCTTAAAATTTATGCACTTTGTTCCATGAAGTTTTTTCTTAAAATTGTAAGTATTTTTATCTTGTTTGCATCTTGCGAAAAACAAAAAAAAGATAAAGTTTTAGATTTCCAGACCCCTTTTGAGATTTCTAAAGGAGAAGAAACAGCGACTTATAAAGAAGTTATAGATTTTTATATTCGTCTGGCCAAAGAATTCCCGGACATTAATGTGCAAAATGTAGGCGAAACAGATAATGGTTATCCTTTGCATATGGTAACTTACAATCCTGATGGCGATTTTAATTTTCAAAAAATCAGCAAAAACAAGATAATTATTTTAATCAATAACGGAATCCATCCAGGGGAAAGTGATGGTATTGATGCAACTATGCTTTTGTACCGGGATTTGGTAACAAAAAAAATCATCCCGCCAAAAAATACTGTTTTGGTTACCATACCTGTCTACAATGTAGCCGGAGCTTTGAATAGGAATGCCACTACAAGAGTAAATCAAAACGGACCCAAGTCCTATGGGTTTAGAGGTAACGCCCAAAATTATGACCTCAATAGGGATTTTATTAAAACAGACACCAAAAACTCCAGAACCTTTGCTTCCATCTATCATTTGGTAAACCCTGATATTTTTATAGACAACCATGTTAGTAATGGTGCCGACTATCAATATACTCTAACCCATCTTTTAACACAACATAATAAACTAGGTGGTGAGTTAGGAACCTATTTAAATGAGGAATTTATGCCTATACTGGAAACAGCTCTATTAGATTCTGGTTGGGATATAAGTCCGTATGTAAATATTTATAATACGTCACCAGAAAACGGGTTTTCTCAATTTATGGATTCCCCCCGTTACTCTTCAGGATATACCACCTTGTGGAATACAGTTGGCATGATGGTAGAAACACATATGCTAAAGCCTTATGCCCAAAGAGTTGAAGGAACTTATCAGCTTATGACTAAAGTAATTGGAATTGCTGAAACGGATATGCAGAAAATAAAATCGTTAAGAAAAGAAACATCTAAATATTTCATGGAAATAGAGGATTATCCTTTACAGTGGACTCTGGACTCGACCAAAATTACTCCACTAAATTTCAAAGGTTTTGAAGTAAATAGTATTCCAAGTGAAATAACAGGTTTTTCCAGACTTAAATATGATAGAACCAAACCATATACTAAAGAAGTTCCATACTACAATTCATTTATTTCATCGCGCTCTGTAAAAGTGCCGGCTACTTATATTATTAAAAAAGGGTGGTCTAAAGTAATAGATTTATTAGAATTGAACCAAATAACGGTTGAAACTCTAACAAAAGATACTACCATTTTAGTTGAATCTTATAAAATTGAATCATATAAAACCGCTTCAAATCCTTTTGAGGGTCATTACCCCCATTCTAGTACCTCTGTGCGAGCTTCGTTAAAAAAAGTTAAGTTCTCTCAAGGCGACTATATTGTCTCTACAAATCAGCCCGGAATACGATATATTATGGAAACTCTAGAGCCGGAAGCAACTGATTCTTTCTTTAATTGGAACTTTTTTGATGCTATTCTTCAACGAAAAGAGCATATCTCCCCTTATGTCTTTGAGGATATAGCATTAGAAATACTTAATTCAAGTCCAAGAATAAAAGAAACTTTTCTTTTCAAAAAAGCAACCGACAAGGAGTTTTCCGGAAGTTGGGAAGCACAATTAAATTGGTTATATGAAAAATCAGAATACAGTGAGCCATCATATCTTCAATATCCTATATATCGTGTGCTTAAAGATTCTTTGCTAGGAACGGAATAATTAACCTTCGAACAGAACCTTTATATTGGTGTAGGAGTTTTGAAGGGCTTTTTTGATTTTTTTTGGTCCTTTCCACCTCACCTTTTCAATTCCTTCGCTTTTATTACCAATTAATTCTCCTTTATAAGCAGTGGACATAGAAAACCAGTGCACCTCTTTGAGCTTATATTTTCCATTTCTTTTAAAAATATGATATGTAGACCTAAGAAAATTTTCTATTTGTAACCCTGAAACTCCTGTTTCTTCTTCTACCTCTCTTAACGCTGCCTCTTCCAGAGTCTCTCCTTGTTCTACTTTGCCTTTTGGCAAGTCCCATTTATCGTTTCTAAAAATAAATAAAACTTTACCATCTTTATTGGTAACTACCCCTCCAGCCGCTACTACCAATGGTATTTTTTTTGAAAATTTCTTTAAAATTTCTTCATGGTTGGGATGGTAAATATAGGCTTCCTCAAGTTTGTTTTTGGATAATGCTTCTATAGCTTCATTTATAGCACCACCATTTAGTAAAAAATATTTACCCTCTGTGGTATCAGACAACCTATTTGTTAAAATAAGCGGAGACTCATTCACAAAAACTTTATACATTTGTGTCATGGTTTTAGACAAAGACACCGCAAAAAAAACAGCAGAGCTTCTGCTACAAATTAATGCAATTAAGTTGAAACCAGAAAATCCTTTTACATGGGCTTCTGGATGGCTTTCTCCAATTTATTGTGACAACAGAATTATTTTGTCCTATCCCCGCATTAGAAACTATATACGAGAACAAATTGCCAAACAATTGGAAATGCTTTACGGAAAACCTGATGCTATCGCGGGAGTGGCCACCGGAGCTATTGGCATAGGTATTCTGGTAGCAGAATATTTGGATCTTCCCTTTATTTATGTCAGACCTGAGCCAAAATCCCATGGAAGTCAAAACCAAATAGAAGGTTTTTTAGAAACCGGGAAAACTGTAGTGGTTATAGAGGACCTAATAAGTACCGGAAAAAGTAGTTTAAACGCGGTAAGTGCTTTAAAAGATGCAGGAATAAACTGTAAGGGAATGATTGCTATTTTCAATTATGGCTTTCCTATTGCCACAGAAAACTTCAAGAAGAAGAATATAGAATTGCATACCCTGAGTAATTATGAGTATTTAATTGATCAGGCCTGCGATACCAGTTATATTAAAGAAGAACAATTACGAACATTATTAGCTTGGAGAACAAATCCGGCTGAATGGAAACTCTAAAAAAAAATGCATATAGAAACTCCAAAAAAAACGGTATTAAAAAGTACCAGAGCGATTTTTGAATTCTTGACAGATCTTAAAAATTTTGAAGTGCTTATGCCGGAAAACATTAGCAAGTTTGAAGTCATTAATGATAACAGATTTCTGTTTGCATTAAAAGGAATGCCGGAAATAGTGCTTCAAAAAAAAGAGGAAACCCCCTATAATAAAATAGTACTCGGTGCTGCCAGTGACAAACTGCCGTTTACTCTGACAGCAGACATTAATGCTCTGGGTGAAAACGAAAGTGAAGTTATCCTCAGTTTCGTAGGAGAATTTAATGCAATGATGGCTATGATGATTAAAACACCTATTACTAACTTTATGGCAACACTTTCAGAAAACCTAGGCAAGGTCAACTGAATTTAGAATTTAGTAAAGCAGTCTTAGCTCTTTTAAGTCATATTCTCTTACTATGTTATCTTCAAGTTCAATACTAAGTTTCCCTCCCACAGATACCCCTCTGATAAAGCCCATAAATTGTTTATCGTTATTTCTATCCTCAAAAGTTGAAGGTTTATCCTTTCTAAATAATAGCTGCTCATAAGCTTTTATGATTGTACTGCTTTCCCCCTGTTCTAAATCTGTAAAAACAATTTTCAAAGCTTTAAGGGTTAATTGAAGTATTTCGTTCAGATCAAAAACTTTCCCTAAAATTAATTTTAAGGAAGATGCTTGTTGAAGTTGTCCAAAATCAGATTGATTCACATTGAGTCCTATTCCAATTACACACATTTGAATTTTGTCTCCCACGACAATATTTTCTATTAGAATACCGCAAATTTTTGAGTTACCTGACAGAATGTCGTTTGGCCATTTAATACTTAAATCAGGTACTCTTTGTTGCTCAAGTACCCGATAAATTGCTAAGGAGGCACAGCAATTTAGTAAAAACTTATCTGCAATACAAAACGATTGAAACTTCTTTAAAACGCTAAACGTCAGATTTTTACCCTTCTGGGATTCCCATACTGTCCCCATTTGCCCTCTTCCGTTTAATTGCTCTTCCGCTACGACTACCGTAAAATCATCTAAACCTTTAGACCCCAAAAGGGTCTTTAAGTAAGCATTTGTAGAGTCCGTGGCATTAAGTTTGATTAGCTGCATGGATATGCTTTGTTTGTATCTACAATCTTATGTTAAAAACAATAGCAAAAAAAACAAAAAAACGATAACTTTGTAAAACTAAAACTTTTAAATGCAGAAAAGCAAAGCAAGCGCAGATGAATTGATTACCTTAATTTTAAGCGGAATTGAAGAAGTTAAAGGTCATAATGTAAATTTACTGGACTTAAGGGAAATTGAAAACACTGTTTGTGACTACTTTATAATCTGTAATGGTACCTCCAACACCCATGTAAATGCAATCGTAAATTCAATCCAAAAAACAGTGAGTAAAGCCATTCAAGATAAACCCTGGCATGTAGAGGGTTCAGATAACGCAGAATGGGTTCTTATGGATTATATTAATATTGTGGTACATGTTTTCCAAAAACAAATTAGGGAATTCTATGATATTGAGGGTCTGTGGGGGGATGCAAAGTTTACTACAGTAGAAAGCAGTTTTAATCAGTAACAAATTATGGCAAAAGATAACAATACCTCTCCTAATAAACCTCGGTTCAGTTCTTGGTGGATTTATGGATTAATTGCAATACTACTCATCGGATTTCAATTTTTTGGTTCGGGAAATTTCACAAGTACTAAGAAAACTACTACTTCGGAGCTTCAGGAATACCTCCGAAATGGTGATATTTCCAAAATACTTATTATAACCAACACACGTCAGGCAAAAGTTTTCCTAACAGAGGAAGCATTGCAAAAGGATGTTCACAAAGATGTTGCAGAGAAACCAATGATAATCGCAACAGGTACTATTCCACAGTATGTTCTGGATTATGGAGATCTTCAAAATTTTGAAAATGAGATAAAAAATATTAAAAAAGAGAACAATCTAGACACTATTGTAGATTATGACACTGAGTCTAATGTAATAGGAGATTTATTATTGGGTATTCTTCCTTTTATTCTCATAATAGGAATATGGATTTATCTCATGCGCAGAATGTCCGGAGGTGGTGCCGGAGGTGGTGGCGGACAAATATTCAATATTGGTAAGTCTAAGGCAAAACTTTTTGATGAAAAAACAGATACAAGAACTTCCTTTAAAGATGTAGCAGGGCTGGAAGGTGCCAAAGAAGAAATAGAGGAAATTGTTGAGTTTCTCAAATTTCCGGATAAATACACCTCCTTAGGCGGAAAAATTCCTAAAGGTGCGCTTTTGGTAGGCCCTCCCGGAACAGGAAAAACTTTACTAGCCAAAGCTGTTGCTGGTGAAGCTAAAGTCCCTTTCTTTTCATTATCTGGATCAGATTTTGTGGAAATGTTTGTTGGCGTAGGTGCCTCAAGAGTAAGAGATCTTTTTAAACAAGCTAAGGACAAATCACCTTCCATTATTTTCATTGATGAGATAGATGCCATAGGAAGAGCTAGAGGTAAGAATAATTTTACAGGCTCAAATGATGAAAGGGAGAATACCTTAAACCAATTACTTACAGAAATGGATGGTTTTGGAACCAATACCAATGTAATAGTTTTGGCGGCTACTAACCGTGCGGATGTTTTGGACAAAGCATTAATGCGAGCTGGCAGGTTCGACAGGCAAATCTATGTAGATCTTCCGGATATCAGAGAACGTAAAGAAATATTTGAAGTTCATTTAAGACCAATAAAAACCGCAGAAACTCTTGATCTTGACTTTTTGGCAAGGCAAACCCCCGGATTTTCCGGTGCAGACATTGCCAATGTTTGCAATGAAGCAGCGCTAATAGCAGCCCGAAAAGAAAAAAAGGCCGTAACTAAACAAGACTTTTTAGATGCAGTCGACAGAATTGTAGGGGGACTAGAAAAAAAGAATAAAATAATTACTCCTGGAGAAAAGAAAACTATTGCTTATCATGAAGCAGGACATGCTACAACAAGCTGGATGTTGGAGCATGCGGCTCCCCTGGTAAAGGTAACCATTGTGCCCAGAGGACAATCATTGGGAGCTGCTTGGTACTTGCCCGAAGAGCGCCTCATAGTGCGGCCCGAGCAAATGTTAGATGAGATGTGTGCCACCTTGGGTGGTAGAGCTGCTGAAAAAGTGATTTTTAATAAGATTTCTACCGGAGCCCTCAGCGATTTAGAAAAAGTAACTAAGCAAGCAAGAGCTATGGTTACCATTTACGGTTTAAATGATGAAATAGGTAACCTTACGTATTATGATTCTTCAGGTCAGAATGAATATGGGTTCTCCAAACCCTACAGTGAAGAGACAGCCAGAAAAATTGATCAGGAAATTTCTAAAATTATAGAAGAACAATACAAAAGGGCTGTGGACCTGCTAGATAAAAACAAGGATAAACTTATTGCCCTAGCAGAACGATTGTTAGAAAAAGAAGTTATCTTTAAAGACGATTTAGAAAAAATATTTGGAAAAAGATCTTTTGATAAAGAGTTTGATGAAAAAGGTCAGGAAATACAAGTTGACATAGTAGAACAAAATAATGTGGATAAAAAATCTAAAGAAGAAGAAGAAGATAACAAACAAATTTAGAATCTCTCTTCTATTTGGTTAACTAGAAAATTGAAGTTTTGTAAAGATTGATGGGCCTATTTGATAAACTTTTTGGTGGGGGAAAGAAAACAGCCTCCAAAGAAACAACGGAGACAAGAGGTCAGCACATGCCCGATCTAAACATACCCGTAGACGAGAAGTTCACTATCAACTTTAAAAAAAATGGCGGTAAATTCCTTTATTGTGATTCCCTAGATGAGGTAAATAAAACATTGCAGAGTATTATCCAAGAAAACCGTTGGGAAGAACAGCCTTTCTTTACTATGGATGTAAGGTTAGAACATAAATTTTCCAAACAGGGAATTACTTTCACAGACAAGTCTAACAAAAGTGAAATTTTCTTTACCACCTGCGAGCATCTCATAGCACAAAATGGCTCTATTTTAGTGTGCTCTAATCAACTTAACGAGAAGAAACTAAATGAGGTACCGGACAACCTCATTGTCTTCGCCACTACAAGTCAGTTGGTAGAATCTATCGGAGAGGGTTTAAAGCTTATTAAAAAAAAATATAGAGACAGTATTCCTGCAAACATTACCACTATTAAACATTTTATGCCTTCAATTGCCAACAAGGAAGATTTTCTTACCTATGGTAGCAGTTCTAAAAATTTGTATTTATTACTTCTGGAAGATCTTTAATATGAAAGAAATTCTTAGACGTCTTATTACAGGGGCAATTTATGTTACACTGTTACTTTCTGCTATATTTTTGAGCTCAGATGCTTTTGATTTTTTATTTATGATATTTGGCTTAGCTTGTCTTTATGAGTATAAGCGCTTAATTGGGTTAAGAGGTTATCATGTTTTTATTGCGTATCTCTCCTTATGGTGGGGATATATCTATATTATACATGACAAACATTTAATAAATATTTTGATGTTCCTTACAATCCTTGTTAACTTTGGATTGCTCATTTATCTATTTTCCAAAAATATAACTGTGTTGAGTACCTTTCAAAAATTCATTGTTGGTTTGTTCTACATAGGTGGTGGCTGCATTTTTCTTACGATGATTCCCTACAAAAATGATGATTTTGCTAAATTTTTGATTTCGGGAATATTCATTCTCATTTGGGTAAATGATTCATTTGCTTATGTTGTTGGAAAACTGATTGGACGCACAAAATTATTTCCAGAGGTCTCACCAAAAAAAACTATTGAAGGTGCTGTTGGAGGTTATATTTTTGCACTAATTGTGGCCTATTTTCTTGCAAAATACGAACCAAATTTAACCCTTACACAATGGTTTGTTTTGGCTACTGTTATTGTTGTAATGGGTAATTTAGGCGATTTGATTGAGTCTAAGTTTAAGAGAGTTGCTGGAATTAAGGACAGTGGTGCTATTTTACCTGGTCATGGTGGTATGTTAGATCGTTTGGATAGTATGGTTTTTGCCGCCCCGTTTGCTTATTTAACTTTAAATATTTTCTATTATGTTTCATAAAGAAGGCCAAAAAATAATATTGGTTAGCTTTTTCCTTATTAGCAGTATTATACTTGTATCTCATTTTTTTATTGACGTTTTCTGGCTTCGTACTATATTACAAGTGCTTATGCTGCTCATTTTTATTTTGATTCTTCAGTTTTTTAGAAATCCTGTTAGAAATGCTCTGAAAAATTTTAATGAGATTCTTGCTCCAGTAGATGGAAAAGTTGTAGTCATTGAGGAAGTAGAAGAAAATGAATATTTTAAGGGTAGACGCAAACAGGTATCCATTTTTATGTCTCCGATTAATGTACATGTTACCCGATATCCAGCAAGTGGTCAAATTACCTATTCAAAATACCATCCGGGAAAATATTTGGTTGCTTGGCATCCCAAATCCAGCGAAGAAAATGAACGCACAACCGTAGTTATTAAAACTCCAAAGTTTGGTGAAATTATGTACAGGCAAATAGCTGGTGCTATGGCTAGACGCATTGTAAACTACGCTGAAGAAGGACAAAGTGCCCAGCAAGGTGAGGATGCAGGATTTATTAAATTTGGTTCTCGGGTAGATTTATTCTTACCTTTAGATTGCGCTATTACCGTAAAATTAAATCAGAAAGTTGTTGGGGCTAAAACCTGTATTGCAACTCTTTTAGTAAAGGATGACAAAGAATGAAAAACTAAGTGCCGATTTTAAAACGGCTGTTCAACTTGTAAATGACTTTCAAAATCCTTTACCTGCGGATTTATTGTTAAAACTATATGCATACTACAAAATTGCCAATCAAAATTTCGAACATCCTGGAAGTAAAACACCTTTAATTAACGCCTTTAAATCTAATGCTCTATTCCAGGCAAAAAATATTGGTCCGGAAGAGGCAATGAAAAAATATATTCAGCTGGTTAAGAAGGAAATTAAGGTTAAAAAATAGCTGCTCTTATTATTCGTATAGGTGGGTAGTATCTGCCTCGCAAAGCGCTAAGAAGAGATTGCCTAACTTCTCTGTAACGGCCTTAAAATACACCTCTCCCTTTTCCTTTGTAGCATGCATAGGATTTCCCACACCGGTATCTTCACTAATTTGAGACCATTTTCTTTCTGCCCATACCCAGCCCTCTGAAAACGCTTTTATTTTGTGATTTTTAGATTTACCACTTCCCCAATTTTCCAGAGGCAGCACTAAATCTGGCCGTAAGTAAAGCATTAAACTGGTTTCCATTTCATCAGCATGATCCCCCTTTTCATCAAAAAACTGGCTTTTATCCAAAGACTGAAACCAATTGGAAAAACAAATAAACATTTTTGGAAACATAAGCCCCAACTCCCTTACTAAAGGCTTAAAATCATTACCGCCATGGCTATTAAAAATCAAAAGTTTATAAATACCTTGCCGATTTAAAACCTCAATAATATCCTTCAAAATAGCAAATTGTGTACTTGGGTTCAGATTAATATCCAAATAAATATCAGATTGCCCCGTATTCACACCAAACGGTAAGGTTGGTAATACCACAACTTTAGCTCCTTTTTCCCACGCAATTTTAGCCGAAGCCGCTGCTATGAAGTCAGACTCATAGATATCAGTTGCATATGGTAAGTGATAGTTATGAGCCTCTGTAGCGCCCCAAGGCAAAACAGCTAACTCAAATTTACTGTCATTAATTATTTTCCAATTGGTTTCTGCTAAAATGTATGGCCTCATAATATATTTGTATAATTCAATGTAATGGAAGACCTGAAATAATCTGTTTAAACAAGAAATTTGCTTCCCTTAAAATAGCATTTTGGAGTGTTGTCTATCCACTTTGAAATAGGTAAAGTAAATGCCACCGATGATGGTAATACTAAAATAAATTGCCATCGCCATAGCTCCCCCGGATAAAAACATATTCAACCCAAACCAATCTCCCGAAAGGGCAATCAACAAGATCCCTCCAATGCCTCTAAATACCTCAAGCCAAACCGCAAATTTGTGCCCGTCCATTAAGGACGTATATCCAAAAATTCCACAAAAAATAAAAAAACTGAACAAAACCAGCCCGTTAAAACCAATTTCAGAATAATTATAAAACATAAATAACAGTAGTATCAAACTGATAACCATCTGAAAAACAATATAACTGCTAAAAAACAAACTCGCTTCTGTCCGATATTTTTGAAAGTTATAAACGTCTTTTATGGTATCAATAGGATATTTTTCTCTAACATCTAATGGTCGCCAACCTGTAGGCATAAACCAAATACGCATTTTATCCCAATACCTTTTGGTTCTCCATGCATCTTTTAATAAACTCCAAAAATGTTGAAAGTTGATAATCATGGGGTTCCATGTAGCAGCAGGCTTTAATACTCCGTATTGGGGCTCAACGTCATTTAGCTCTTCTTGAAAAGTACCGAAAATTCTGTCCCAAATACACAAAATCTGACCCAAATTTTTATCAATATACTCGGGGTTTATTGCATGGTGCACTCTGTGCTGAGAGGGAGTTACAATAATGTATTCTAGCCATCCCAACTTGCCAATATGTCGTGTGTGGTACCAAAATTGAGCAAATAAATGAATAGGAGCTAAAATGGCGATAACCATACTGGGGACTCCCAGAACAGCTGCGGGAATAAGAAATAATGGAAAATACCCAACAAGGTTGGAAATAGGTTGCCGTAATGCACATGCCAAATTAAATTCCTCGCTACTATGATGAATAACGTGCTGGTTCCAAAAAATATTAACTTTATGACTCAGTCTATGATTCCAGTAACCTGCAAAATCCAATACTACAAACCCTATAATCCATAGCACCCAACTGGTCTTAAGGGAGATCACTGCCAAATGTTCTAATAAAAAAGGATATGTAATAACTATAAAAACCAGTCCAATAGAATCTTTTATAATATTAGTTAGCCCGGAACTAATACTGGAAACCGTATCCATAACTGAGTGCGTTTGTTTCTTAAAAAAGTATCCATAAGAAATTTCCACCACCAAAAGGAAAATGAAAAAAGGAATTGCGTATAAGAGCGCGTTAGCGTATGTTTCCATAAATTAGAGTACCCTTTTAACAAATATAAGAAATTAGGTTCTTTATTAAATAGTCTAAAAATCAAATACAGGTTACATTGCCAACAGACAACTTAAGAGTAAAGAGGTAGGGGGTTGTGATACTATTCATAAGTTTAGGATAAAGAATTGATTATAACGTTTCTTCTTCAATTTTTAGAATAAAGCCTCCACCATGAACATTATCTATTTTAACAGTGCTATCCTCACTAAGGTATTTTCTGAGATGAGTTATAAAAACATTTAAACTTTTTTTATTAAAATAATCATTCTTCCCCCAAATGGTAAGTAAAATATCCCTGTGACTACACAGTTGATTCCGATGCATCACCAAATAAACCAGCAATTCGTTCTCCCGGCTGGTTAAGTGCTGGATCTTATTCTTAAAAATAAGTTGCTGATTTAAGCGATTGAGAGTATAATTTCCTATTTTATATAAATCATTTTGCTTTTCTTCTTGTTCCGGTTTTACCAACCTATTTAATAAAGATTCTATTCGTACAACCAATTCTTCTTCATCAATTGGTTTTTTTAAATAATCTACTGCGCCGAGTGCAAAACCTTTTAAGACATCTATTTTTAATGACCTTGCAGTTAAAAAAATAAAAGGTAGTCGTGGATGTTGCGTCTTTATTTTTCCGGCCATTGCGAACCCATCTATATCCGGCATCATCACATCCAAAATAACCAAATCAAATGCATTAGACTCTAATTGATTTAACCCATCTTGACCCGTCTTTGACCATGCTATATCAAAACCTTTCATCTGGAGATATTCTGAAAGCAGATATCCTAAAGAAGGATCATCCTCAATTAGCAAAAGTTTATATTCTTGTTTCATCTCTTTAATAATGGAATCATTATAGTCATTATTGTACCCTTTTCCAGTTCACTTTCCAACTTAATTTTTGCCTTGTGGCCATCTATTACCCGCTTAACATAGCTTAGACCTAAGCCGTATCCCTTTACCTTGTATAGGTTTCCGTTAGTAACCCTATAATACTTTTGAAAAATTCGCTTTTGATCTTTTTTACTTATTCCTTTACCCTTATCACTAACTGCAATAACCAATTTATTATCACAGGTATATGCCGTTAAACGTATTTCCGCCCCATCTGAATATTTTCTGGCGTTATCTAACAGATTATTAATCGCATTTTCCAAATGCGAAATTTCACCCTTCAATAAATATGGTCCCCCTTCCAAAGAATAGGAGAATGTTATTCCCTCTAGGGTTGTAAGGGCAGAAAATTCTTCGCAAATATTTTGTAAAATAGGCAGTAAGTCAATTTTTGTTAATTGAAAAACATTTTTTCTGTTCTCAAGACTTCCAAGCTCTAATACCTTATCAATATGTCCGTTTAATCTTTCTAATTCATGCTTTATAATAGCCACAATAGGCTTCTTTTTCTCAGAAATATCCTCTTCAAGAATCTTAGTAGCTAGGCCTATTGCAAAAACTGGTGTTTTTAATTCGTGAGTTAAATTATTGACAAATTCATTTGTTGTGGTAATAACGTTTCGCTGCCAGTAAAATGAACGTAGCACCCATATGACCACTGCTATAATTGCTAAAATAAAGATTAGACTGGGAATGGTAAGACCATTTAATTGAAACAAAAAATAGGTATTGATATCTTTGAATTGTAATTCCAGAATTAACCTTTTATTCAAAAGTAAAGGTAAATAACCATCCAATTCAATTGGATATCTATTTAGCTTTTCATTTTCTCGAAATACCTTAGGAGAGGTTAGGTAGTCCGTAGAGTCTTGCGCAACTAAGGAATATGAGAAATCGGTTTCAATTCCGTTTTTTACAAGTCGCTCTGTAATAAAATCATTAAGGTAGTGACTTGAAGCATCTTGAACACTATCCAAACCTAATCTAAAGAAAGAGGCATCCTGAGTGATAGCCTTACCCACCAAAAAAGTAAGTTGATCCTTTTGTGATAAATCTTCTTTAATATCCTGGGTGGTCTGAGCTATTTTTCTGTTAAACTGAATTTTAGCCAAATTAAGACCTATCTCAAGATACCTGTATTGAATAAAAGCCAACCCAAGAACTGAAATGATAAAAATGGCTATATATACTTTTCTTTTTTTCAAATTTATAGTACTAAGTAACTCAAAAATAATTTTGGTTTAGCATAATTAAGCTTTTATTAATCTACTTAGTTTTTTATTAACATCTTTGATTTATCCTTAATCTCTGCACCTAAAATTATAAAATACATTTGTTCTCAAGTTTAGTTATTTATTGAAATTGTGTAGCGCAATCTTTAGAAAAGAATACCATTAAAGCTAACCCTCATGGGTTAGCTTTTTGTTAAAACCAAAAACCATCAAAGAAAATGAAAATTTCCAAACTACTTAAGTGTGCTTTCTTCTTTTTATTAGTATTATGCTCAGTCCTTACCAATTTTGTATCTGCTCAAGGGTGTGTTGCAATACGCCACTTTTCATCCTGTGTTGGAAATAATTTGGAGAACAACCTGCTAAATACAGGGGATATTCAAATAGGAATGAACTACAGATATTTTGAATCCTTCAGACACTTCAGAGGAACCGAAGAAGAACCTGATAGGGTTTCCAATAACACTGAAGTAATAAATTACTCCCACTCCTGGGATTTTTTTATGACCTACGGTATCTCAGAACGACTATATGCCAGCATAACTATACCCACCGTAATTAATGTCAGATCGTCATTATACGAACACGGTAGAACCGAGAGAAATGAAAGCTTCTCACGCGGACTAGCAGATATCCGTCTTGGAATGGGATATTGGCTCTTAAACCTGGAAAAAAACCCAAATGGTAATATAGCCCTAGGATTAGGTCTAAAAATACCTACCGGAAATTACAATGCCACAGACATATTTTATAATGTTGGTCCGGAAGGTTCTCCTCAAGTACGACCTGTTGACCAGTCCATTCAACCGGGTGATGGTGGTTTTGGGATAACTATGGATTTTCAACTCTATCAAAAAATAAGTACAGGTCTCTTTGCTTACGCTGGTGGGTTCTATTTGCTAAACCCAAGGGAAACAAATGGTATCCGCACTTTTAGAGAAACCTTAAGCTCATTGTTGGCAAACGAAGCTATCATGGCAGTGCCGGACCAATTTTCTATTAGGGGTGGACTCAGTTACAGCATTTCCAATACCATTTCGGCTTCTTTGGGTGCCCGTTACGAGGGTGTTCCCGTAAAAGATCTTATTGGGGGAAATGAGGGGTTTAGAAGACCTGGCAATGTATTATCAATTGATCCTGGCATAAGCTATATGAAAAATAATATTTCAATAAACCTCAATGTGCCCTTTGCTGCTCGTAGAGAAAGACCGCAGAGTGTAACTGACCGACAAACTGAAATCCTTACTGGGGAACCGCGTCTTGGGGACGCAGCTTTCGCCGATTACTTAATCAATTTTGGAATTTCCTACCGGTTTTCTAAAACCAAAAAAATTGATATAGATCCGGTATTGCAAGAAAAATTTAAAGGCTAATTCACTTCACCATTGCACATAAACAACAAATTAACCAACCAAATTGAATTAAACTATGAATCTATTCCCTAAACTGAAGTACATAACTCAGAGGTACTGGATAAATTTTGTGAAAAATATCCTGACCAAAGCTGTTAGGATTAGTTTTCTTATTATGGTAGCTATGCTATCAACAAGCACCTACGGGCAAACTCCTAACGATGCATTAATGATGCCAAAGGGTGATATCTGTATCCTATTAAACTACGACTTTGGTAGTTTTGATGAATATTGGGAAGGCTCTACCCT
>JBGTEN010000229.1:0-4388 GCA_041747755.1 Arenibacter sp.
CGACTCGGGCCGTCCAACTTTAGCCAGTTGAACATCCTTACGAACCTGTCCGATATCTGTCTTCCGTATCGGTTTTCTATTTGGGAAGAGTTCAAGTTGGTCGTGATATGTGTTTTTGTCCCAAGGTCTTCAAAATTACGGTAGCGGTTGAGCAGGATCCTAACGAATATATCTTCCTTTCCGTACTGGTACATATTGTTCCCCGTCGTTTCTGATCCCAGGTCATCGAACAGGAAAGTTCCTTTGGAATAGTATTCTATGATCTCATCCTTGTTCTTTTCGGCATTGTACTTGTCCACAACCTGCTGTGCACTGATGGCAGGGAACCACAATGCCCTAAGACCATATTCTTTGGACATGTTCTGGATGATCTTAAAACTCGATGTCTTTCCGGTGCCATAGGAACCAAAGACCAACAACCCCTTTCTCAGAGAGATATTTTCCAAAAGTTCGAATGTGGGATCCCGGTTCCAATATCTGCAAAAATGCCCGAGGAAATTTTTGTTGGTTCCGTCCACTTCGAAATCGAGATCCACTCGGGCATAAAATTCCTGTGCCGCCTTAAAGAAGACTTTTTTGAAAAGATCCGGGGAGCATAGCGGTTTTAGTTCCACTTGTTTTCTCCGAAATTGATCTGACCATTCCTTTTCCATATCGATTATTCCAATATTGGAGTTCTATTTTTATTTTCTTCTTTTAAAAACGTAAATTCTTTTTTTCCTTGTTTTGTTACTTCTTTAGTATACCCGACAATTTTGTCTATGCTGCCTAGACATGAATGTCTAGGCAGCCCGGAAACCATTGTCGAGGCAGGGTCGCCGGTTCCGGACCCAAAAAGAAGCAAACTTCTGAGGTAGCGTTTCCTTCCGTTAAAAGAGGTCTCCTCTATCCAGCCCAAGGATTTTAATTCGGAAATGTATCTGGTGACCTGTCGTTCTGAAATATGAAGGAAGGAGGCTATATACCTGTTGGACATAAAACATTCCTTACCGTTTTCCGTGAAGCTGTGTATTTCCAAAAATAAAATTTTAGCATACCAGTTCACCTCCTTATTCAGATAGATCGCTTTCGGTATCCAGATACCTTGAAAATTTCTTTCCGTAGGTTCCATCCAATTACCTCCTGTTTTTCAACAAGGACTCATTGAAACGGTGCTCCAAGGTCTCATCAGAAAGGTCGGGCTCCCCTAAGAGCCAGGCATCAATGGTATCCTTGTCAAAGAATTTCTGTCGAATGTTAGGATTGTTCCCGGTTGGGATTAGTTTCAACTGGGTAAGCTTATAGATCTTGCTTTTGGACAGCCCGGTATAGTTGGCCAGATCCTGTACATTAAGCACTTTTTTGTTATGGGATAACAATCCCTTGATTTCGGTTAGTATTGCTACTACATTGTCTTGATTACTCATTGTTTTAATTTTAAAAATTAGAATGAGTAAATGGCCATTTACATTTTTGTACAGGACAAACATATGCCGACAACTGCCAATAAATCAATAGGATAATTGGTTTGAAATAGAAATTACGCTATAATTATTCTTTCCCGAGGATTTTTTTTACCAGATGCCGCTGTTCTCTTGAATTTAGTTTCTCCTGGTCGGCTTTCCAAGCGGAAAAACTGGAGGATAGTGTAGTGGGTTTTACAGGTTCTCCGTTCATTAAAAAGGAATCCATTAACAATTGAAAAAACTCCTGTTTATGTTCTCCTGTCAGATCCTTGATGCCTCCCAAAACAAGTTCATCAAAAAGGGTGAAGAGTACCCGGTGATTGGCGGAATCCTTGCTTTTGTTTTCTAAGGTGAAGTTTATTTTATGTTGTACATTTTTTCCGTTTACCAAACGCTCCAATTGTTTTTCAGAATCTTTTTCCAAATCGAGAAGTTGATACTTGATCCTGTTCTTTCTTATGGGCTCCATCAAAAACGAATGTCGATCCAGATCCATATGGTTTTCTGATTCATAAAAAATAGCTACCCAAAGTATGGCCAGAATCAAAGTCAAAAATAGACCAAGATATATGTGATAATGGTCGATTAGTGACCTAAAATTAAGTACGGCCGAAACTATCAGTATAAGTAGGATATATGCCGAAACAAGGAAAAAAATAAGGTTCCTCCTATTGCCTCCGATTCTTTCGTTCAAAAAATCATTGGTGGTGATCCGCACCTTGGCAAGTGCCCTACCGGCATTTTGGATAAATTTTTCCATTGAGATCCAATCTTCCTGCCAATAAATATAAGTAAAAGTAAAAAAATGGAGTAGAAAATAAATGTTGTACCTATGTTGTACCCAGTCAAAAAAGAAAGCCTTCCGATTTCTCGAAAGGCTTTCTATCACTGGGCTCCCCCTCTTGGGCTCGAACCAAGGACCCTCTGATTAACAGCGCCACTATTTGTCTTTTCATTTGTTTTCATTTTTCTTCAATCTCTGGAAACCCTTGTATTTATTGACTTTTTGTTTTTACTTGGTTTCATGCGTTTACTAAAAAATCATAAAATGTTTCACGGAGGTTTCACCCCCCCCTAACTAAAAATTATGATTAGTATCAAATTAAAACTCAAACCGAAAGCAAATTCAGAAGGCAAACATGCCATCGTTTTACAGTTACTTAAGGATCGGGAAAAGAAAATTATAGCTACCGGTCTTTCAGTCAAAACAGCGCTTTGGGATGAAACAGAGCATTGTTTCAAAACCCGGCATCCCAATGCTATGCAAAACAATCGTTTGTTAGATGCCATGAAGATTAAAGCCAGGAACATTATTTCCGAGTTTGAAATTGATGATATCGATTTTACCTTAAACGAATTCGAAAATCGTTTTCGTTTTGGCTCTAAAAGAAGTAAAATAGACTTATTTGCCTTCTGGGCATCCGTGGTTCAAGATTTAGAACTCTCCGGAAGAATTGGCTATGCCCGAAGCAATAAAGATACCATGCGCTCCTTGCAACGATTTCACAAAAAGCCTGTTTTATATTTCCGCGAAATCAATGTCACTTTTTTGGATAAATATGAAGTATTTCTTAGAAGCCGAGGTGGCACTAACGGAGGAATAGCCGTAAGGATGCGCAGTCTCCGCACAGTGTTTAACCTCGCTATTAGAAGGGATTTAATAAAAGCCAACCTATACCCCTTTCATAAATACAAAATTGCCAAACTGAAAGGAAGAAGAATTAAACATGCCCTAAACTTAGCAGAGATAGAGGAATTTAAAAATGTTGATTGCCAAGGGGATGTACACCTTATAAATGCTAAAAATTATTTTCTATTTAGCTTTTATACTAGAGGAATGAACTTCGCTGACATGATGCGTTTAAAATGGTCTGATATCGCTCGTGACCGCATTACCTATGCCCGGGCAAAAACCAGAGGTAATTTCTCTTTGAAAATTGTTCCTCCGGTACAGGAAATTCTAAACTACTATAGCGAAAATCGTCGGGATACGGATTATGTTTTTCCCATTCTACTGCACGATGTTCTAACACCCGCTCAAATTGAGCACCGAAAGCATAAGATTCTATCTGAGTTTAATAAAAGTCTAAAAGTACTCTCTGAAATGGCCGGTATTACCAAGAACGTAACCAGTTATGTATCCAGGCACAGTTTTGCGATGTGTCTGCGTGAAAAAGGGGTTAGTATTGACATTATCGGGGAGACCCTTGGCCACCAAAGCGTAATAACCACTAAAGCATATGTCCGTGATTTTGGAGTAGAGGTATTGGATGAAGCCGTAGAAGTTTTGTTATGGTAAAGGTTAACTGGATATAAAATGGTTAATATATTATCTATTTTTTGTATATTTATATATATTTAGCTAATATATTATCTATTTATGAATAAATATAGTGTAGATAAACTTCCAAGAGAAGTTCGTTTAGAAATTGCGGACAAACATAAAAAGCTTAGGAAACAGAGAGGACTTTCCCAAAATGAACTTGCGGAACGTTCCGGAGTATCCCTTGGAAGCTTAAAAAGGTTCGAATCAAAAGGACAGGTGTCCTTAGAGTCGTTATTGAAATTGGTATATGTATTAGGGCGATTATCTGATTTTGAAACGGTATTGAAACCTGCAGAAGATCTTCGGCATATCGAGAAATTATTTGATTCAAAAAAGAGTAGCTGATGAAACCCATTGAGCAACTACAAGTTAGTCTTAGTTTTACCGACAAACCTATACCCGTTGGACAAATGGTCTACGATAAGGGGAAAATTTTTTTTAAATATGATCCAGATTTTATTGAAAGAAGTTTAGATATTTCTCCTTTTAAATTGAAACTCTCAGACCGTATTTTAATACCTGAAACAAATATCTTTGAGGGTCTCTTTGGTGTTTTTAGTGATTCCCTTCCCGATGGTTGGGGTAGGTTGTTATTAGACAGAACGTTGTTGTCTAAA
>JBGTEN010000230.1:0-7357 GCA_041747755.1 Arenibacter sp.
GAATCTTTCCCGGAATGGGATTCACCAGATTAGTCTGCGGACTGTAATTATACCAGCCATTATCACTACCCGTTGGGATAGCAAAAGAAGTTGCTGCGTCTTGGAGAAAGTTATATACTGCTGCATCCGTGACACTTGCAAATGTTCCCGTGGCAATCGCCGCTCCGGCATCTCCGTTTCTAACAGGTTCATCGGTTGTTCCTGTTGCTACCCCTCCATTAACCGCAATAGTGGTACCCCGAAAGGCAATGTCCCATTCGGTTTCGCTGGTAGTCGTGGCTCCTGTGGCAAAGCTGAATTTAGTAAAAGGACCTCCCACCGGTTGTCCTTGTCCGCCTGTCTGGGGTGCAGGCAAATTGCTTATGGCTTTACTTTCTATGGGATCTAATGGGGTTTGACCATCATCGTCGCTGTTACAGGCCATAAAAGTTGTTAAGATGAAGACTAGTGTAAACAATTTAAAAGTTGATTGCATAAGATAAAATTTAGAAATTAATATTAAGTTTAGTAAAGAACTGTATTCCGGGAAGCCCGGGAATGTTGTTAACGTCGGTATAATCAAAGAGGTTATTTGCGCCTATTTGCAGGGCGTACCGATCGGAAATGGATTTATTAAGTGTAACATTTACCAAGGCGTATCCATCCACAAAAGAGGTGTCGTAGGTGTCCAGAATACCGTTACCGTTACCATCGAAAAGCCCATATTTACTGCGATAGTTGATTCGGAAGTTGGCGTTAGCCTTCCATTTGGGGATGTCATAAAATAGTTTAAAGTTAGCTGTATGACGTGAACGGTTGATGAGACCAAAATAATCGGAGGAGCTTAACAGTACCGTCTGTAGGGTTTCAGGATTCCGGGCAAATACCTCGTTCCGCTTTAGAGCAGCCTCCTTGTCCTTATCCCTTGCAAACAGTAATTGATAACCTGCGGAAATAGTAAGGTTGTTGCTTAGGGTGTAGCTGGAGTTGAATTCAGCACCCGTGGTGTAAATGCGGTTAAAATTGACATAACTAAAGACATTTTGTCCGTTTGTCTTACGGGCAACGATACGGGTGTCAATCAGATTTTTAAAATCATTTCTAAAGAAGTTGATTTCAGTCTTTAATTTTTTGTGGGTATGTACTGCACCAAGATTATATCCAACAGAGCTTTCGGGCTGTAAAGGTGCATTAAGTTCAGCGTAATCAAAAAGGATATCGGTGAGCTGACCTTGTTCCTCTAATGCCTGAATTTTTTCTACAGCTACATTATAACCCAAAACAGAATATCCCACAGCCGAATTCATAAAATCGAAATATAACTGCCGAAAATCGGGAGCTTTAAAACCGTAGCCTACGGAGCCTTTAAGAGAAATAGTAGGACTGAGGCTATAATGGGCTGAAAATTTAGGGCTTAATTGGGAGCTGTATTCACTATGATGATCAAAGCGTGATCCCAATATGAGGTTTAGTTTTTCTAAGGGATGAAAGTCGTATTGGGCATAGATATATTGGGAATTGAAGACCACTCTTTCATCGAAGAAGGTGCGATCTAAATTTTCATGATTATATCCTAACCCTAGGGTTACAGTTTGTTTGGGAGAGAAGTTGTAGATTCCCCTGATTTCAGGACGCGCTAATTTCTGGTCGAAATCACTTTCGCTCAGAACGGTATTGGAAACCGGACTTTGCAAAAGCTCGGTAGCCTTGTAATTTGTTCGATAGAACTCATACTGAAAGCTTAACCGTTCATTTACCGTATGGTCTAAACGGCCGTGAATGTTAAATTCATTAATATCACTATCTCCTTCGTACAATTCATTATCTACAAATACAGCCGCCTCTTGTTTTTGATTATAAAGTCGTCCCGAGGTGTACATTTTTAATCGGTCAGAAAAGGAATACCATACTTGTGGATGTATCGTATAGTTTTGGAATGGACTCACGGTTTGTCCCGGAGTCTCCGGGGCTAAATCATAACCTTGGCTATGCAAGGAATTTGCAAAAATGGCATAACCCAATTTTTTAGTTTGCTGATTTAGGTTGATGTTGGCATCGTGAGTGTTAAAAGAGGCAAAACGATAAGAAGTATTTCCATTTAATTGAGCCTCTGCAGGGTTTTCGGTAATAATATTGATTACACCACCCAAAGCTTCGGAGCCGTAAAGACTGGAAGATGGACCTTTTACCACTTCGACTTGTTTTATGTTGCCAACGGTTAGTCGACTTAAATCAAAATTTCCGGATGATCTTCCTACCAGAGGCACTCCGTTTATTAAAATCAAAATATAATCAGAGGCGATACCTTGAATTTGCACTCCATCAAACCCGCTTTCATCACTAACTGTGATAATCCCCGTTTGTTCGTTTAGAATCTCGTTAAGACGAATCACTCCGGTGTTCTGAATTTGCTTTTTAGAAATTATAGTAACAGGAAGCGGAATGTCCGATAGTTGTCTTATGGTTCGTGTTGCTGTGACAACAACCTCATCCAGAGATTGAGTTTGAATGCTATCTATCGCTTCTTGAGCTTGAAGTGCAGAAAGACTGCAGAGAACAGCAACAAGCGTCGATAATTTATTTAGAAACATTCTTAATAATTTTCGACAAATATATTAGTTATTTTTATTCAATCTAAATAAAATTTATATTTTTGTCCTTGTAAGCAGAAACAACTTAAAAACACTTTATGATGAAAAAAACTATTGTATTACCTATCCTTCTTTTATTAGTATTTTTTGAAATGCAGTCGCAATCCGGCAAAAAGCAACAAGATATTTCCTCAATTAAGGACATGTGCGGTTGTTATGAGATTGAGTTTAAATACACGGAAACTTTTGCGCCAGATACCGCCTATAAAAAGCATCCTGATTACAAAACAACTGCCTTAGAATGGGCAGAATTGATAACTGAAAGTGATCAAAAATTATCTATTCAGCGTTTGCTGGTTATCAATGATACCATGGTGGTGAAACACTGGAGACAAGATTGGGAATATGAAAATCAGAAGGTGTTTTATTATGATAAAGACAATAACTGGGTTTTTAAAACCTTACCCAAAGAGCAGGTAAAAGGGCAATGGACACAGAAAGTATTTCAGGTAGATGACAGTCCTCGTTACTCGGGTTCAGCCACATGGGTGCATGCAGATGGTAAAAATTATTGGGAAAATATAACGGATTCGCCGCTACCAAGAAGAGAACATACCAAAAGATCTGATTATAATGTAATGGTACGAGGCAATCGTCAGGAGATTACCCAATACGGCTGGATGCATGAACAGGATAATGATAAACTAATTAGGACTTCTGGAAAGGAAGATATCTTACTTGCACAGGAGAAAGGATATAATAGCTACACCAAAGTTGCAGATGAAAAATGTAAAGCGGCAAAAACCTGGTGGAACAAAAACAATGCATTTTGGGCTACTGTACGGAGTTCATGGGATGAAGTTTATAACCATTCCGGAAATTTTACCCTTTTAAAACAAGTAGAAGGAAAACCACTGTTTATGTATTTTGATTCACTACAAAAGAATGAAGGAAGTAAGCAGGAGGTCCAAAAGGTAATACAGCAATTTGTACAAAAAGCACTGGAATCCAATACAGCAGGAAAATAATCATCTGGAAAGAAAGACCATTAAAGCGGCATTGAACAACTTGTTTTAAATTAATTCAATGGAAGACATCAACGCAATTTATCACAACCCTTTTGGAATTGCATTTCAATGGAAACGGAATACAACAAAGGATATTCATAAAGTACAACTGGTTTTCCGAAATACGGGACTTTTACTTACGCTTCCGGAGCTACATCAATTTCTAAAAAATATTAAATGTACCATGGGCAGTACTACATTATGTTCAGATTGTTCTAACAATGAAAACTGTCGCGCTTTATTAATAGATACTCCTGCACCTCAAGTTTCGCTTGCTGTAAATCACAAAGAATTGCAGGGCATTTATGATTTGGTTGAGGGAACCTTATTTCAGCTCAATCTGGACAATTATCTGGGTAGTATTTGCAAGGCTTAAGGTTTATAGTTGTGTAGCGAAAGCTTCTTCCCATCGAAAACGGCATAGGTAAAATAGGTAATCCAATCTCCTAAGTTTACGTATGTCGATTTTTCATTTAATGCAATCTCCAAAGGCAAGTGTCTGTGACCAAAAACAAAATAATCATAATGCTGCTGTTCCAATTTGCGTTTGGAATAGCTCACTAACCATTCCTTCTCTTCCCCTAGAAATTGAATATCCCCATCCCCGGAAATCAATTTGTTTTTAACCGATAAGTATTGGGCCAATTTTACACCCAAATCCGGGTGCAGCCAACGGAAAAACCATTTGGCTACCGGATTGGTAAATACTTTTTTCATCCGTTTATAGCCTTTGTCATGCGGCCCCAAACCATCACCATGACCAATAAAAAAGGAGGTATCATTAAAGCTAAACTGTTGCGGTTTATGAAAAACGGTGATATGGAGTTCCTCTTCAAAATAACCGTCCATCCAAAGATCGTGATTCCCCACAAAATAATAAATGGGGATACCTGCATCGCTCAGCTCTGCTAATTTCCCCAAGGTGCGGGTAAAGTATTTGGGAACAACGGTTTTATATTCAAACCAAAAATCAAACAGGTCTCCTAAAAGAAAGATGGCTCCGGCATCTACTTTTATATCATCTAGCCACTTCACAAATAATTTTTCACGTGGGCGACTTTCTGTCTGCCCGGGAGCACCCAAATGGTTGTCGCTTGCGAAATAGATTTTCTTGTCCTTTGGTAGTGGTATGGTTTTCATGGATTGTAAAGATATAGAAAAAGTGGGGATGCCTTTAACTAAATTGAAAGTTCAACCTAACGATATCCATACTCCCTTTGGGGGCTAGGGGCTTTAATTATCACTGGCATACCATTCTGCAAAAGACGTTTCGGTCTCTTGTAGTTTTAAGGAATGCAACTGAATATGTTGTGGTAATCGAGCCTTTATTTTAGCGGCAAAATCAATAACCATATTTTCACTAGTGGGTTGGTAGTCGGCCAAAATCACGTTGTGTCCCCTGTCAATTAGTTCTTGTGCCAAGGCAACATGCGGGGTGTTCTTGTTAAAGACCGTGGCATGGTCAAACGTATCTACAATTTCTTCCTTTACAATCTTTTTAAGATCGCCAAAATCGATTACCATCCCCAATTTTACATGTTTTGTGTCGGTTATAGGGATTCCAATCACCGTTACCGACAAGCGATAACTATGGCCGTGAACATTTCGGCATTTGCCATCGTAACCATACAGTGCATGACCTGTTTCAAAACTAAATTGCTTGGTAATTCTTATGTTACTCATAAAATGGATTTGACTTACAAAAGTAAGGATTCCTGAGCAACGAAACCATATTTGAGCTACATTTGCCCGCTTTCTAAATGGCACTCTTGTGGCGGAACTTTTTGAACAACTGGACTTTGTTGAAAATCCTTTGTATGAACGGATAATCAATGATTTGCTGGAGCAGCAGTACAGTATTGTGGACGATTTTTTTTCTCCGGCTGATGTCGAAACACTTCGCAATGCCTTGCTTGATAAATATGAAAAAGATCAGTTTAAAAAGGCAGCCATTGGCAATGGCGGCAATACCCTTATTGAACGAGCTATTCGGGGCGATTTTATCCTATGGATTGATGAAAGAGTAGATGAAACTGCGGAGAAATTGTTTTTTAGCCGTGTGAATGATCTGGCCAACTATTTGAACAAGACTTGCTTTCTGGGAATCATGTACAGGGAATTCCATTATGCTTTGTATCCCGAAGGGACCTTTTACAAAAGGCATTTAGATACTTTTCAAAATGATGATCGCCGAAAATTATCCATGGTGTGTTACCTTAATGATACGGACTGGCAGCCCGAAGATGAAGGCGAGTTAGTATTATATATAAACGAAAACGGAATTGAGCTTTCAAAAAAGATTCAACCACTTAGTGGCCGGATGGTTATTTTTGAAAGTCAGGTGTTAGAGCATGAGGTAAAACCGGCCAAAAGAGATCGCTTAAGTATTACCGGATGGCTAAAAACACGCTGAACTAGCGCTTATACTTTCGGTTGTTCTTAAATCGATTTACAAAATAAACTACACCCAAAATAAGGATCAAAAGAGGGAAAATAAAGTTGCCGTTAAGAAATTGAATAAAATCCATTTGTAATTAAAAGTAAAATATTATCCATTGATAACACAAAGCGAGAAGTATTATTATATTTTACAACAATTTTAGAAAACTTATTGTGTTTAAAAAGACGGTTTTCTTACGAAATTTTTGGGTTAATTTAGGGTCAAAATTAATATACTGTAGGTGTCTTTCCATGGACTACTAAAACCCTTCCACATACCGTAATCTGTCTCTCCGCTATTAAGATATTCTCCTGTAAAGGGATTGAACCAAACAACATCTAATTTTTTATTCTTTGGCTCCGGTAAAACCACATTAACCTGAAAATTATCTGAGGGAATCAGATATAAAAAAAGGTCTTCTCCGTTGGTTAAAGGGTAACCACTTGAGGCAAAGTTGTCATCACCGATTCTGCTGTTGGTAGTAAGTTTTTGCTTAGTAGGATATAATTCATGGAAGGAGTACCTTGTAAAAAATTCTTCCAAGTATTTGTAGTATTCGAACTTTGGTTTTTTGATTACCGATGGGGAAGCCATAGGGTCATAGACAACGATATTCCACGAAGTATCTTGCCAGTAATACGTGCTGTAAAGACCTGCAAAAAGATTTTGATAATTACGGATTAGACAAGCTTCGGGATTTACGTAATTTCCTGTGAAAGAGAGGTATGGGCCTTCTTCATAGCCCCCATGCTCTATGTTCATTACAGGCTTATCTTGGTGTTTAAAGTAAGTATCCACACTAGAGGAATAGAGATCCGACCGCCAATTTTGAACCGATATAAAATCGACCTTATCCGGTTCTTGTCTACAATACTCATAATCGTGCACCGTAACAAGGTGTTTAAATGCATCATTTTTTCGAATTCTTTCAATTCTTTCATTGATGTATGGAATATCGCACCTGCCATAGTCTAGCGCTTCTTTAGAAACATCCCAAATTACATTGGGAAAAGCCTGATAGCGCTTTATGACATAATCGAAATAACGATTGTCTGCTTCCGAATCCATAGAAGGCCAATTTACCTTCTTATTCCAGACATAAATCATAATATGCGCCTGAATACCATTTTGGTTTAAGTGCGCAATGACATTATCAAAGTGATTAAAGAAATCCAGATTTAAAGAATTAAAATTAGGATTTTGGTTATTTCCTTCGAAGATGGAATACTCAGGTTTTCCATAAAAATATTCTTTGGGTACATTTTCGGCAATTTCCCAAC
>JBGTEN010000231.1:0-7937 GCA_041747755.1 Arenibacter sp.
CCGGATACCATTCTTTTTTTTGGTATTCTTACTCTGGCGATATAGGTTTGATCTCGCTCTTTTTTTAGACCTAGTTTTTGAAATTCATCGGAATTACCAATGGTATAATACATAATCCTGCTTTCCGGTAACTTATCAAAATAGATTTGGTTTACTTCTTTTTTACCGTACCTAAAACTAGCTTCAGTTTTAGAAGAAAGCGCCATGTCCTTGGAAAAAAAGTCCCTAAAATAAATTGGTCCTTTTACAAATGCTTCTGTGTTTACCGGTGATGCCATAAGTTGCCACTCATCGTTCATTGGGAGGTGACTTTTTATTAGTTGTGCCGGGTCACTAAAAAAGTAGAGATTGGTAAGTTTGTTTTCTTCCAAAGCTTTATTTCCGGAGGCCCAAGTGGGATCCATCAGTCGCCAGTAACCATTGATTCTAACGGCATTCCAGGTATGATTTTTTAAGACAATTTTGCCATCTTTACTTTGATTAGATTTTACTTTTCCCAAAATCACTTTAGAGGGAAGACCAAATTGCCGACAAAGGGAATTCAACAGCAAGGAATAATCTACGCAAACGCCTTCACCTGCTTTTATAAAAGCATCCAATTTAGCGCTCACCAATTTTTCAATTTGCATTTCTTTTTCGTTTTCCGTTGCATAGGTGTAAAGAGGCGGTTCAATAAATAGGCTATCGTCCCGTTTGCCATATTTCATGTTTCTGGTAATCCATAGAAACGCAGCTCTTACTCGGAGACTATCACTATTAAAATCATTCATTATTCTGTAGCCCAAATGTTCAGCAGATCTAAATTTGGGATATGTATTTACTTTGTGCTCAACAATAGGAAATGTGTTACCAAAAACAGAGGTCCCAAAAATTAAAAGAATAAAAGGAAACAACTTGTTCATTAATATGCTGTTTCTCTAAAATTACAAAACTAAAATGTGTTGTTTAGCAGTTTGGAATTTTTTTAAGAGTTCTTTATACAATGAAATTATGGCAACTATATTCTAAAATAACAATAATTGAAGTTATAACTCTTTGCGCTTTAGTACAATTAAAGAATTATTCTGTACATCTGTCACCTCTTTAAAAAGTCCTTTAAGATCATCATACGAATCAGCATTATAATATGCACTATTGAGCGACAGGTCAAAAGAAATGGATAATTTGTTATTATCTAAGAGGTAGAAAAAATTAAGCGCGCCTTTATTCCCATCCAAAACTAGCTCCCTTTTTTGGGGAAGCTCTTGAACTTCATACCCTTCCGGGAACTCTATTTTTGCCTGATAAGAATAAACTCTGGTAAAGCCGAAATCTATAGGATAATTTCGTTCTTCTAAAGTAAAAGGATTTTTTTCAAAAAAAGTAAACACAAAGGGGTTGAAGTAGAGCATATTGGAGTTTTGAATGTTTTTCAACTCAAACTCAAAGCGCTCCCAGGTGCGTTTGTCATCACTTCTGTCTTCTAAAAATTTATATGAGGTAATATCAAAGTCGCCACGAATGCCTTTTTCCATCGATTGCAAATAGGCTTCTTTCGAGTAATCACGAATGGCGGTTCTTTTGTTAACTGCATCATACCCCAAAGTAATTTGGTCAAAAGTACCGTGAGCCATTTCCTCATCCAGGTTAAAATTTATTTGTGCTACAACTGAAAACTTATTTCTTTCCTCTGCCTTTATTGGATACCAGTGGCTTTCATTTTTAAAATCCATTACCCTTCCCCAGTAATTGAGACACCTAAAAGGTAGCATACCAAAAGGACTTATCTTATCTGAGGCATCCAGCAAATATTCCTTACCATCGATGTCTACTTTGGCGATTAGATAATTAAAATCGGACATTACCGGATGTTCTTGTTTCGGTAAGCCCTTATTACGGGTAGATAGTAATACCAAATTGGTCTTAATATCTGCTGCATTTAACAGGTTTATAAGCGACATATTAATCTCTGCTATATTTCCCTTCTTTAGATTAAATGCTTCTTTAACCCTGTTATTGCCATAAATACCAAATTGCCCATTCCAGGTATAATGCTTTTGAATAAAGGAGTATATGTTCTTGGCCCGTGTTAAGGCATCACCTTCCTTTACTAAACTTTCGGGAACGCTTTTTTCAAAAAAACCTTTTTTTGTAAGCTGTTGCCCTATATCCTTATCAGCTCTAAATTCAGCATCTACATCTTTCCAACTTTTGGTGTATTTATCGGTAATCCCGTCAAGTCTTCTGTGCTCGGATAATTCAAAGTCTATTCTAGAAATGTAGTTAGAGGCTGCCAACATATAGTCTTCTTCCAACTTAAATGCCGGAACATCTTTCATAGTATATTTCAGTATCTCACAATCCGCAGCGCGTGGGTATCCATCAATGTGAAAACACTCTTTTTGGATTCTAGCTTCATTAACCTCTAACTTTAAGTTTCCTTTTAGGGTTCTGTTGTAAACATAATTTCCCGGAATTTTGGCATTAAATTCACTGTAAACCTTGGGAATATTGGTTTGAAAATCCCAGCCACTAAAATTGAAAAAATAGGGCGAAATTACCGTGTACTGATATTCTAAAATACTCCCTTTTTGAATATTAGAAAAGGTGAATTTTTTTTGAGACCAATTTTCATTTTCATCTGTGGTAAAGATTTGAGAGGGTAAAACATTGGTCTTTATTGTGCCATTATGAGTTACCGCTTTTAATCCGGTTATTTCCTCGGAAGCACTTCCTTTATGGTAGTATGGAATTTCAATAATTCCTTCATCAAATCCTTTTTCATCAAGAATTTTAATCTTGGCGTGGTACTTTTTTACTAGTTTAATTTGGTTTGAAATGACCTCAAAATAGTTATCACCTCTTTCGTACAAAAAAACTGCATGTGCAGTAGTATCTTTTTCAAAGCTTTTAAAATTCTCTTCTGACAATTTTAACTCCCCAAAAGGAATTACTCTTTGTGCAAATGTTAAATATGAAAAAGAAAGAAGAAATAGTAAGAATAGTAGTTTTATTTTCATGCTATACCAAAAATGGTTCTAACTGATAACTGTTTAGTAAGAAAAATATTATAAACTGTTTACAGTTTTTCGAATAGCAACCAAATTGGTCAATAGTTTTTCCAAATGATCCAAATGCAGCATATTAGCGCCATCACTTTTAGCGTTTGCAGGGTCAAAATGGGTTTCCATAAAAATACCATCAACTCCGGTTGCAATTCCCGCACGGGCAATAGTTTCAATTAAATCCGGACGACCACCCGTAACTCCGGAAGACTGATTGGGTTGCTGCAAGGAATGCGTAACATCCAGTACCACAGGTGCATATTGTTTCATGGTGGGAATACCTCTAAAGTCTACAATCATATCCTGGTATCCAAACATGGTTCCCCGATCGGTAATCATAACTTGTTCATTTTGACTATCCAGTACTTTTTGCACAGCGTGTTTCATACTTTCCGGGCTCATAAACTGTCCTTTTTTAAGGTTTACCACTTTTCCGGTTTTAGCAGCTGCTACGACTAGATCGGTTTGCCGCACTAAAAATGCAGGTATTTGTAAAACATCTACATATTCCGCAGCCATAGTTGCATCTGAAATTTCATGGATATCAGTGACGGTGGGAACGTGAAATGTTTCAGAAACTTTCCGTAAAATTTTTAGTGCCTTTTCATCGCCTATGCCCATAAAAGAATCTACTCTGCTGCGATTCGCTTTTTTAAAGCTACCTTTAAAAATATATGGAATTTTTAGCTTATCTGTAATTGTAACTATTTTCTCTGCAATCCTTAAGGCCATTTCTTCACCTTCTATAGCACAAGGTCCCGATAACAGGAAAAAATTGTTACTGTCTGTATGTTTTAGTTGTGGAATTTGACTTAATTTCATGTTAAATGATTTTCACAAAGATACCATTTTGAAGAATTAATTAAGACCATAATACTACAGTCCCAAACCTTTTTATGAAGAAAATTTTTTTAGCTACACTGTTGGCCTTTTTGGTAGGTCATACTTTTGGACAGGTGGACAGTAGGGTAGAAGGAAATCAGTTTAAAATCAATTTTATAACACCTGGTCTGGTGAATGAATTGGGTATTTCCAAGAGAAGCACGCTACGGGTAGAAGTGGCTACATTTTTTGGTTTTAATCTCTTTTCAAGTTCGGATAGCAAAGACAATTTTGCTGTTTTTCCGGTTTACGATGGGCAGTACAGGTATTACCATAATCTTCAAAGGCGAAGCTTAAGTGGTAAAAATGTTACCGGAAATAGTGCAGATTTTTTTGGTTTCCAAGCAAATTATATTAGTCCTAATCCATTATTTGGAAAGTTTCAGCCTAATTTTTGGGATATTATTATATTAGGCAACCTAGCCGGATTTGAAATCATTTTTTTTGGTCCAACCTATGGTTTTCAGCGGACTTTTACATCCGGTCTCAATGTAGAGTTGCAATTTAGTGTTGGTTATCTTAGTATTAATCAAAAAAGTACTAGAGAGGAAAGCAACAACATTTATAAAGGAATAGGTCCAAACCTAAGTTTTGGCGTTGGCTGGGTTATAGGTAATAAGAAAAAGCTATAGTCTGCCGCAAATCTCCTCAAAATCAATAAGATAAAAATAACACTGTTTTTTACGGCACTCAAAAAAATAGCAGTACCTTTGCGCCCGAAATTAGCACAGGAAGCTAATGATTAGAGGTATGTCAACAACAAAGAATATTGCAATTATTGCCCACGTAGATCATGGGAAAACGACTTTGGTAGATAAAATTATGCATCATTGTCAGCTATTTAGAGAAAATCAAAATACAGGAGAACTGATTTTGGATAATAATGATCTGGAACGCGAAAGAGGGATTACCATCACCTCCAAAAATGTTTCTGTAGTCTATAAAGGCGCTAAAATTAATATTATTGATACTCCGGGTCACGCGGATTTTGGCGGGGAAGTAGAGCGCGTATTGAATATGGCCGATGGGGTGTTGTTATTAGTAGATGCTTTTGAAGGGCCCATGCCACAAACCCGATTTGTATTGCAAAAAGCAATTGATTTGGGATTAAAGCCTTGTGTGGTTATCAATAAAGTAGATAAGGAAAACTGTACTCCGGAAGAGGTCCATGAAAAGGTTTTTGATTTAATGTTTGAGTTAGGTGCAGAAGAATGGCAGTTAGATTTCCCAACAGTATATGGTTCGGCTAAGAACAATTGGATGAGCGATGATTGGCGTAATGAAACTACCAATATAGAACCTTTATTGGATATGGTTATTGAGCATATACCTACATTTAAGGCAGAGGAAGGGAATACACAAATGTTGATTACTTCTCTTGATTTTTCTTCATTTACTGGTCGTATAGCTATTGGGAGATTACAGCGAGGTACTTTAAAAGAGGGTCAAGCTATTTCTCTGGTAAAGCGAAATGGAGCTATTGTAAAATCCAGAATAAAAGAACTCTTTACTTTTGAAGGTTTAGGGCGTTTAAAGGTTACTGAAGTGGTTACTGGTGATATTTGCGCTATTGTGGGTCTTGAAGGTTTTGAAATTGGTGATACTATTGCCGATGCAGAGAATCCCGAAGGTTTAAAAACCATCGCTATAGATGAACCAACTATGAGTATGTTGTTTACCATAAATGATAGTCCATTTTTTGGTAAGGATGGCAAGTTTGTTACTTCAAGACATATTAAAGATCGTTTGGAGCGAGAACTTGAAAAGAATTTAGCCCTTCGTTTACAGCCTACTGACAGTGCCGATAAGTTTATGGTTTTTGGCCGTGGGGTATTGCACCTTTCGGTATTAATTGAAACCATGCGCAGAGAAGGTTATGAATTGCAAATAGGTCAGCCACAGGTTATTATTAAAGAAATAGACGGGGTAAAATGTGAGCCTATTGAGCATTTGACCATAGATCTACCGGAAGATGTGTCCGGAAGAGCTGTAGAAATGGTTTCCATCCGTAAAGGAGAAATGATTAGCATGGAGGCTAAAGGAGATCGTATGTTGTGTGAATTTATGATACCTTCCAGAGGAATTATTGGTCTTCGAAATCAATTGTTGACGGCAACAGCAGGGGAAGCTATTATGGCACACCGTTTTAAAGAATACCAACCCATGAAGGGAGATATTCCACAGCGTCAGAATGGATCTTTAGTGTCTATGGAAAATGGGAAAGCTATTCCGTATTCTATTGATAAATTACAAGATAGAGGCAAATTTTTTGTGGATCCGGGTGAGGACATTTATGAGGGGCAGGTTATTGGTGAAAACTCCAGAGGAGATGATATGACGATCAATATTACTAAGACGAAGAAACTATCTAACGTACGTTCTTCAGGAGCAGATGACAAGGCAAGAATCATTCCTGCAATTAAGTTTTCTTTGGAAGAAGCATTGGAGTATATTCAGAAGGATGAGTATGTAGAGGTAACGCCGAAACATTTAAGACTTCGAAAAATATACCTAACAGAAAACGACCGGAAACGGAACAAAATCAATTAAGACAATTAGATTTTAACAAAAAAAGCCTCTAACCTGTTTAGAGGCTTTTTTATACGTGACTGTTTTCTTCTCTGGTACATGCAACAGCGGCGCCAATGATGCCTGCCGTGTTTTCTAATACCGAAGCAATTACTGGAGTTTCAATTTTAATCTGTTTTTTAAACAGGTCCCAATCTTTAGAAATACCTCCGCCAAGTATAATGAGATCGGGGGAAACAATAAGTTCAACATAGGACAAGAATTTATTAAGGCGTTTACCCCATTTTTTGTAACTTAGGTTTTCAAGGTCCTTTACTGAGGCGGCTGCCCATGATTCTATCTTGTCATAATCCTTGTATGGAATTTGTCCTAATTCAAAATTGGGAATTAGCCGGCCATTCAAAAATGCGCCACTACCCAAACCCGTACCTAGCGTAATCATGATTACAAGCCCGCTTTTATTTTTACCAACTCCATAGTTCATTGCAGCATATCCCGCTGCATCTGCATCATTAATTACAGTTACAGGAAGTCCGGTTGCTGCACTAAACAATTCATCTACTCTTAGGTTTTGCCAGCTTTTGTGAAGATTGCCATGCGATTTGCAAACCCCGTTTTTTATCACTGTGGGGAATCCAATACCTATGGGTCCTTCATACTTAAAATGAGCTACTATGTCTGCAACAATCGATGCCATTTCATCCGGTTTTCTTGTTTCAGGGGTAGGAATTCTGTAGCGCTCCGTAAGCATTTCTCCAGTTTCTATATTTACCAAGGCCCCTTTAATGCCCGATCCACCAACATCAATACCAAGAACTTCCATTTACTTTTTTGAATTAAAAACGGCACAAAGTAACAAAAACTTTTTGGTATGCCCGAATGTAAGAACAGGTCATATTTTCTTAGTTTCCCCTAAAATCACAAAAACAAGCGCAGGAATGACACAAAAAACAAAATAGTAGTTTAGTCCGAAATATAAATTAGAAGTGTTTTGGGGCAATTTAAACCGCCTTCTGTATTACCTCAAAAACTTTACTGCCATCACATTTTAAGGTTTTGGAAGGGTATTTTAAAATCAATGCATAATCGTGGGTAGCCATCAATATGGTACGCCCGGCTTTGTTTATTTCTTGTAGTACTTTCATAACCTCTACGCTAGTCTGAGGATCCAAATTCCCCGTGGGTTCATCGGCCAAGATTAATTCCGGGTCGTTCAACAGCGCTCGGGCAATTGCAATACGTTGTTGCTCTCCCCCGGAAAGTTCATGAGGAAATTTAAACCCTTTAGTTTTCATGTCTACTTTTGTCAAGACCTCCTCAATTTTAGCGTACATTTTATCGGGATCCTTCCAGCCCGTTGCCTTTAAGACAAAAAGAAGGTTGTTATTTACATTTCTATCCGGTAACAGATTAAAATCCTGAAAAACAATACCCAGTTTTCTTCGCAAAAAAGGAATATCTTTCTCTTGTAGTGTTTTCAAG
>JBGTEN010000232.1:0-56458 GCA_041747755.1 Arenibacter sp.
AGTTTGCTGTCGAACAATAAAAAAGGACGCAAATAGAAAAATTACAATAAAAATAATGATTGGTATAGAAAAGAACTGCATCATGATGTTTTTGTGGTTTGAATAATACTGTAATGTAATGCCTATCCGTGTATTTTAGGGCATATATTTGGAAAATTTTATGAAAATATTAAAGTTTAAAGCGTTTTAATAGCATTTTGTATCCGAATTATACTTTCTTCTCTGCCTAGAAGTTCTAAAATTTCAAAAATATCTGGTCCTTTTAATTGTCCAACTAATGCAAGTCGCAATGGAGGCACTACTTTGCCTAAACTTAGGTTATTTGCAATAAGCCATTTCGTCAATTCCTTTTCAATGTTCTCTGAGGAGAATATTGGCATAACCTCGAATATGGATAGTATGTTTTTCATTAATTGAGGGGTTTCTTGTTGCCATTGTTTTGAAGCAGCTTTAGTGTCATACGCTGTTGGTCTAACAAAAAAGTATTTACTTAGGCCCCAAAGGTCATGAACAAAGTTGGCGCGTTCTTTAAGTATTCTAACAAGTTTTTGGAGATTAAGGGAGGGTTGAAGAAGATCCGAATTCGTGACTAACTCTTCAGGAGCTGTGTTTTGAAGGTGTTCAAGAATTATTGGGTGAAATAAGGCTGCAAGCTCCTCATCTGTTTTTACTTGCAAATAAGAATGATTATACCATTTGGTTTTGTCGGGATCAAAGCGTGCCCCTGACTTTTGCACACGCTCTAAACTAAAACTTTCAACGAGTTCATTGAGAGTGAAGATTTCTTGCTCTGTTCCTGGATTCCAACCTAATAGCCCTAAGAAGTTTATTACGGCTTCGGGAAAGTAGCCTGCTTCTCTATAGCCAGTGGAATTTCCCCAGGATAAAGGAAACACTGGAAATCCTAGTTGCTCACCATCACGTTTGCTCAATTTACCTTTACCTTGTGGCTTCATAATAAGAGGCAGATGGGCAAATTGTGGAGAATTCCAACCAAAAGCATCATAGAGTAGTTGGTGTAGCGCTAATGAGGGAAGCCATTCTTCTCCCCGTATTACATGCGTTATTTCCATTAAGTGGTCGTCCACAATATTTGCTAGGTGATAGGTAGGCATCCCATCACTTTTGTAAAGTACTTTGTCATCAAGAACATTGCTATCTATTTCAATAGTCCCGCGAATAATGTCATGCAAGAGTATTTTTTTATTTTTCGGGGATTTAAATCGAATTACATACGCTGTACCACTATTCAACTTTGCATTTGTCTCCTCTGGACTTAAGGAGAGTGAGTTGTTTAGTTTGTCGCGGTTATGCCAATTATAGATAAATGTTTTTCCTTTTTGCTCGTGGTCCTTTCTGAGGGTATCCAAAGTTTCATTAAGGTCAAAGGCGTAGTAAGCATTGTCAGATTCTATTAGCTGTTGAACATAATTCGCGTATATATGTTTTCTTTCGCTTTGCCTATATGGCCCGTAGCCTCCTTCTTTACCCGGGCCTTCGTCAAAAGGAATACCGCACCAATTCAAGGTGTCAATGATATAGTTTTCGGCCCCTTCAACATAGCGGTTCTGATCGGTGTCTTCTATGCGCAATATAAAATGTCCTCCGTGCTTTTTAGCAAAAAGGTAATTATATAAGGCTGTACGAACGCCACCAATGTGGAGGGCCCCGGTTGGACTTGGGGCAAAGCGCACACGAACTTTTTGGTTCATCTCTATTGGTTTCATAAGCAAATATACTTTATGAAAAAGTATATTTTTGTTATTTAGTTTAAAATTGAACTTTTAGTTTGCTTTTATCAGATTTTTGGAATAAAACAGTTTCAATCTATCTGGAAATAAAAGGGATTTAATATCCTGCTTTTACCTTGGGATAATTTGTGCTAACCCTAATAGCGTCCTAGTTTTAACAGTTTTTTGGATTTTTTTTTGGCAGTATAAAGTATCTTGGCTGTAAATGTTTTATTTTGAGCAGTTACACATTTATTACCCTGGAACTGGAAAAGTTTATAAGTAAGTATTACAAGAAGAAACTTATAAAAGGGATTCTGTTTTTTATTTCTCTTGGATTATTATTTTTTCTAGGAGTGATATTTGTTGAATATCTTTTGTGGCTTGGTTCTAACGGACGCCTTATTTTATTCCTAAGCTTTGTTTTGGCCCAGGTGGTTCTAGTTTATTATTATATTTTGGTCCCGGTATTCTATCTTTTTAGGTTAAGAAGGGGGATAGACAATAAAGAAGCATCTTTACTTATTGGAAAGCACTTTCCCGAAATTGGCGATAAGCTTTATAATTTGCTCGACCTATCGGAGGATAATAGGCGTTCTGAACTATTGTTAGCAAGTATCGAGCAAAGATCTGCAAATCTAAGAGTATTTCCTTTTTTAAAGGCGATTGATTTTAGGGATAGTTTTCGGTACATAAAGCTTTTGGTGATTCCTATCACAATTTTTGTTCTTATTTGGATTTCTGGGGAGCTTACTTCCTTTTTTGGATCCTTTGCCCGCGTTGTTAATTACGACTTGGCCTATGAGGCTCCGGCGCCTTTTAGATTTAAAATACTGACAGAAAAACTGTCAGTTCTGGAGAATGATCCGTTTACTTTGCAAGTAACTACCGAGGGTAGTGTTGTACCAGACAATGTGGCTTTGGTAATGTATGGGAAAGAGCACTTTCTTCAAAACAGGAATGGAACTTACCAGTATACTTTTATTTCACCAACTAAGGACGTGGATTTTTACTTTAGGGCAGGTGGGATTTCATCAGGAACATATCGTTTAGAGGTTCTTAAGGCGCCTACAATTCTAGATTTTTACATGTTGCTGGAGTACCCTGCTTATACAGGTATGAGTAAGGAGATAGTTAAAGGAACGGGAAATGCTTTAGTAGCCGAAGGAACTAAGGTTAGTTGGAAAATACAAGCTGGGAACACTGAGGCTATTAGTCTTATAGTGGCTGATAGCATTACGGAGTTTCAAAGGAAGAATGATAGCTTTGAATTGTACCAAAAGGTATATTCAAGTATGACCTACAGTCTCAGTACGGCTAATCGGAATGTACGGGACTTTGAAAGATTGGAATATCGGTTTAACGTAGTTAAAGACTTATACCCTACTCTTAGGGTAAGTCGGGTAGCTGATTCTTTGAATCCAAATGTTTCTTATTTTTTTGGTGAAGCTTCTGATGATTATGGGCTTTCTGAATTGAGGTTAGTTTGCTACCCTAAGGGGCAAGAGGATACCCCTCAGGAGGTTTTATTAGAAAGGCCTGCTGGTAATTTTACCCAGTTTTACTATACCTATCCATCCGGCCTGGCTTTAGTACCAGGGGTTGAATATAGTTTTTATTTTGAGGTTATTGATAATGATGCTATACATAAGGGTAAACGAACTCGGAGTGAAGTTTTCAATGAAGTGGTTCTCAGTGAAGATGAGTTAAAGAGAAAGGATTTAGAAATGCAGCAATCCATTATTGATAAGATGGATAGGTCATTGGACGATATTAGGGAACAGAAAAGAAGCTTTAAGGAGTTGGATAGTAAGCAAAGCCAAACAGATAGATTTAATTTTAGCGATCAGAATAGGTTGAAGGATTTTTTGAATAGACAACAAGAGCAAGAAGGTTTAATGGAAAAGTTTAGTAAGAGTCTTAAAGAGATTTTAGCGAAAGACCAATCTGATAAAGAGTTGAATAAATTGTTACAGGAGCGACTTGAACGACAGGAATTGGAAGCAAGAAAAAATGAAAGACTCTTGGAGGAATTGCGCAGCATAGCTGATAAGTTGAATAAGGAGGAACTTATGCAGCGATTGGAAGAAATGGGAAATAAACAACAAAACAGTCAGCGAAATTTGGAGCAGCTAGTAGAATTAACTAAACGCTATTATGTTTCCGAGAAAGCAGCACAATTGGCTATGGAGTTGGAGAAGGTTTCAAAACTGCAAGAAACAATGGCTGAGCAGTCTAAGTCTACTTCAGCGGAGCAAAGGGTGTTGAATGAAAATTTTGATAGGATTGCTAAAGAGTTAATGGAGCTAAGAGAGGATAATGCTGACTTAAAAAAGCCGGTAGAATTGAATATTAATGAGGCAAAAGAAGACGCTGTTAAGGAAGATCAGAAAGAGGCTTTAGACAAAATAATAGACAGCGAACAGCAGGAACAGGGTAGTACTAATAGTGATTTGGCAAAAAAAAGACAAAGGGCAGCAGCACAAAAAATGCAGGAAATGAGCGAGAGTCTAAGACAAGCAAGTACTGGAGGGGGGGAAGATGCCATTACTGAAGATGCGGAAGTTTTAAGGCAAATTCTTGAAAATTTGGTGGCATTTTCCTTTAGTCAGGAGTGTGTTTATAATCGATTAAGGGATGATTTAGGCATTGATAAGTTTTCTGAGGTACTTCGCAAGCAGCGTGAGCTGCGACTTTTATTTGAGCATGTGGATGATAGTTTGTTTTCTCTTTCTTTAAGAAGAGCTGAGTTATCAGAATTTGTAAATAAACAGATAACAGAGGTATATTATAACACAGACAAGGCTTTGGAACGGATGGTTGATGGTCAAATTTTGCAAGCAAATGCAAGTCAGCAGTATGTACTCACGGCCGCAAATAGTTTGGCAGATTATTTGGCGGGAATATTAGACAACATGCAAGAGAGTATGAAACCAGGACAAGGGTCTGGGGGTAGTTCAGATTTTCAATTACCGGATATTATCAAAGGACAACAAGAGTTAAAAGAAAAAATGGAAGGTTTGGGAGGAGAGGGCAAAGCTGGTAAAGAAGGAGAAGGTCAATCCACAGGAGAGGGGTCAAATGGTGATGCTAAAGGAGAGAGTGGTAAAAGGGGGGAAGGCAGGCAAGGAGAAGGTGGCAGTGGTTCGGAAGATGGGCAATCATTAAGAGAAAATGGCGGAAGGGGTCATGGAGACGGACAGGGGAATGGGGATTACGGTTTAGGTGAAGATGAATTAAAGGAGATCTATGAGATTTATAAGGCACAACAATTTTTAAAAAATCAACTAGAAGCACAGTTGAAGAACATGATTGATAATGGGGATAGGAAGTTTGGAGAAAAGTTGCTTAAGCAGATGGAAGATTTTGAAAATGACTTGTTAGAGAATGGTATTACGCAGAGGACAACTTCCAGAATGAATACTATTAGTTACGAACTTCTTAAATTGAAAAACGCTGAGCTGAAGCAAGGTGAGGTAGAGGAGCGAGAGGGCAATACAAATAGAAGTCTGTTTCAGAATCCGGTTACTACTAAGCCTGCATTCTTAGAGAATTATAGAAATGATACAGAAATATTACAGAGACAAGCTTTACCTTTGCAACAAATTTTCCAAGGAAGGGTTAAAGATTATTTCAGAGAGGATGATTAATTGGCACTACGAAACGGATTTTGTATTAGATAATGAAACCAATTATTCCGATTGGCTAAATAGGATAATTAGTCAGGAGCAAAAGGGCCTGGGGCATCTTGATTATATTTTTTGTAATGATGAATTTCTTTTGAAACTCAACCAAGAGTATTTGAATCATGACGACTTTACTGATATTATAACTTTTGATTATAGTGAGGAGAATATAATTAGCGGAGACGTTTTTATTAGTATTCCAAGAGTTTATGACAATGCCCAGTTATTTGAAGCAACAAGGGATCATGAGTTGTTGCGCGTTATGGCCCATGGGGTGTTACATTTAATTGGTTATGGAGACAAGACAACCGAAGAGCGAAGGATTATGCGGTTAAAGGAAGATGAAATGATAAAATTGTTCCACGTGGAACACTGAAGTTATGTTCGATACAAAATATGATGTTATTGTGGTTGGTGCTGGTCATGCAGGGGCAGAGGCAGCAGCTGCGGCTGCAACTATGGGGAGTAAAACTTTATTGATCACTATGAATTTGCAAACTATCGGACAAATGTCTTGTAACCCTGCAATGGGCGGGATAGCAAAAGGACAAATTGTTCGTGAAATAGATGCATTAGGTGGCTACAGTGGTATTGTTACTGACAAGTCTGCAATCCAATTCAAAATGCTTAATAAATCTAAAGGTCCGGCTATGTGGAGTCCTAGAGCGCAAAACGATAGAATGTTATTTGCAGAAACATGGCGTTTGAGCTTAGAGAGTTTGTCAAATTTGGATTTTTATCAAGAAATGGTTAGCGGTTTGTTGGTGTCTGGCAATGCCGTTGTAGGGGTGAAGACATCCATGGGAACACAAATTTTTGGTAAGTCGGTTGTTCTAACAAATGGAACCTTTTTGAACGGATTGATACATATTGGGGAGAAGCAGCTTGGAGGCGGAAGGGCTGGTGAAAAGGCAGCAACAGGGATTACCGAAGAGTTGCGTGATCTCGGTTTTAAAAGTGGTAGAATGAAAACAGGGACGCCCCCTAGGGTTGACGGTCGTTCGTTGGATTATACGGTTATGACACCTCAACCGGGAGATGTGGTTCCCGATAAGTTTTCATATTTGGAAACACCAAGGCTTAAGCGACAGTTGGATTGTTATATGACACATACCAATGTACAGGTTCATAATTTGCTGAGGGAAGGATTTGATAGATCACCAATGTTTAATGGTCGTATTAAAAGTACTGGACCAAGATACTGCCCATCGATAGAGGATAAAATAAATAGATTTTCAGATAAAGATCAACATCAGATTTTTGTTGAGCCCGAAGGGTGGAATACTGTTGAGGTTTACGTTAATGGATTTTCTACCTCTTTACCTGAGGATGTTCAGTATAGGGCATTAAAATCTGTAAAAGGCTTTGAAAAAGTTAAGTTTTTTAGACCGGGATACGCTATCGAGTACGATTATTTTCCTCCTACACAGCTAAAGCATACTTTAGAGACCAAGTTGGTTGATAATCTTTATTTCGCTGGACAAATAAACGGCACAACGGGGTATGAGGAGGCCGCAGCCCAGGGGCTCATGGCTGGAATTAATGCGCATCTCAAGGTTGCAGAACAAGATCCTTTTGTGTTAAAAAGAGATGAGGCATATATTGGTGTACTAATAGATGATTTAATTACTAAGGGCACAGAGGAGCCATATAGAATGTTTACCTCTAGGGCTGAGTATCGGACACTGTTAAGGCAGGATAACGCAGATTTGAGACTTACACCGAAGGGATATAAAATTGGATTGGCAGGAGTTAATCGCTTAAAGCGTATGGAGGAAAAGGATAGGAAGTCAGAGGCTTTTGTTCAATTTTTTCGAAACACGAGTTTTCAACCGGTGCATGTTAACCCTATTTTAGAGCGCGTGGAGTCCGCCTTAGTAAGTCAACCAGATAAGATGTTTAAAGTTTTTTCCAGACCAAATGTCACTATGGAACATATGATGGAATTGGATTCTGTTGCTGAGTTTGTGGAAGCTAACAAACTGGACAAGGAGGTACTGGAGCAGGCAGAAATACAAGTCAAGTACTCCGGATACATAGCAAAGGAGAAAAATAATGCAGATAAATTAAGTCGTTTGGAGAACGTCAAAATCCCTGACGATTTTGATTATTCTAAGCTTAAATCGTTATCATTTGAAGCTCGGGAAAAGTTAAATGCAATACGCCCGGTTTCTATTTCTCAGGCATCTAGAATCAGTGGCGTCTCTCCCAGCGACGTAAGTGTCTTGCTTGTTTATATGGGTAGATAGTTTATGATGTTGTGAATTCTTAGAAATGTTCCACGTGGAACAATTAAAACAATGAAAACCTTATGGAACAGAAGAAGTAAATGTTGATCAACATTATTTCCATGTTTTTTAGAATAAAGTAGACGTGAACTCAAAGAGAAGTTATTTAACCACCATAGATTATGCGGTTTCCCAAGAAGAATTTCATTTAATTCTTAACACCGATTTGGATATGTTGGTTACAACACCCGTACCGAATGATTTGAATCTTTATTACCAAAGCGACTCATATATTTCACATACAGATGCTTCCAAATCTTTTACAGAAAAGCTTTATCAATTGGTGAAAAGATATAGTCTTAGAAGAAAAATTGCATTGTTAGAACAGTTGCGAACAACAAATAGAACGGTTTTGGATATAGGCTCAGGCACCGGAGACTTCTTATTGGCTGCTAAAAAAAAAGGGTGGTCAGTTTCAGGAATAGAACCAAGCGATCGGGCAAGGGAGAATGCGTTAGATAAGGGAATTGTATTGGAGGAGGACTGGGAAAGGAATACAAAGTGTACCTATCAAGTCATTACTTTGTGGCACGTATTAGAGCATTTGCCTAACTTAGAGTTGCGAATTGAGAATATTGTTTCATTACTGAATGAAGATGGAACCCTTATCGTTGCAGTTCCAAACTTTAGATCCTATGATGCAAATTACTATCAAAAATATTGGGCCGCTTATGATGTTCCCAGACACCTTTGGCACTTTTCGCAAACCGCCATTAAATTATTATTTGCCAAACACGGTCTACGTATTACACAAGTTAGACCCATGATTTTTGATTCGTTTTATGTCTCCTTATTATCAGAGAAATATAGAACGGGGAAACAAAATTATTTTAAAGCCTTTTGTATTGGCTTAATGTCTAACCTGTATGCAATGCGGTCTAAAGAATATTCGTCCTTGATTTATATCCTTAAAAAACGTTAATAATTTATTTAAGGCTATTTAAAAAAGGTTCAGACACTATGTTAGGCGGTACCCTTAAAATAAATAAAATCGTTTTTAAAGGACTTCTAATAAAGGATTTTAAATAGATGTAATCAATTTAAATACGAAACATCCATAAGATTTACCTATTATTTGAAAAGTTACCATTTATAGAAAGACGGCAGCTAACGGCTGTTTGATTACAAAGTTGCTCCATTTTTCAAAAAGCTTTATTACTTTTGCCCAACTTAAAAACAAAGTAAGATGAAAAAAATAGTTTTGGTTTTGGCTCTATTAGGTGCCGCTGCTTGTACACAAGAGAAAATAGGTTTTGTAGACAACGTGAAGCTTATTAACGAGTACCAAGAAAAAAAAGATGTCGAAACCAAGTTTAATAAATTGGCTGAGGTATTTAACAAAAAGAGAGACAGTATTTCTCAGATTTTTCAAATGGAAGCTCAGTCTTTTCAATCAAGAGCTCAATCCATGCCTCAGAACAAGGCTCAAGAAGAATATGGTATATTGCAGCAGCGTAGTCAAATTATAGGGCAGCAGTTACAGCAAGAAGAACAACAGCTTCAGTCAGCTAACCAAACGGAGATAGATAGTATGGTGAGCAAAGTTAAGCGCGAAATTAAGGCATATGGTAAAGCAAATGGATATTCTTATATTCTTAGTGGCGGAGATGGTGGAAGTGTGTTATACGGTTCCGAAGTTAATAATATTACAGATGCAATTTCTAAAATTTTGAACGACAAATACAAAAAATAATTTTTGCAAACAAGTGAATTACATTAAGGGCTAAGCTATTGTTTATGCCCTTTTTTAGTATTGAAGTTTAGTACGGCTGGTGTTGTAATAAAAAAACTAAAAAGCTCGCTGGAATAAAATAAATTACAATTGTTCTTGCTCCATCATAATCCTTGGCCATACGTTGTCCAAATAGTAGAATAAGTAATGTGATACAGGATAGACCAGCGCCATAGAAGGCGAACTGTTTACTTTCAAGAAATAGGATGCCATAGATACCTATAAAGCAAAGTAATCCTGACACCATTTCCATAAAAATTAGTATTCGCAGCATAAGAGGAACACTATTTTTCAACAAGCTTTTACTAAAATGAGCTTTGAGCCATGCAAGATTGCCTTTCCAATCCACCAACTTGTCTACGCCGCTTTGAATAAAAGTGATGATAAGAAATAGAAGTAAAAACACCTCAACAGCATTATTTAACAGTGTAGACATAGGATTCTATTTATGCAGCCGGTTTATGCAAGAGCCGCGTTAATTTTATAGATAGATCTGTAAATATGATTTTTGAATTGCCATTTCGCTCAACATGGTAAACTGCATTTTCCAGTTCGGATACAATAGAGCCTATATTATTTTCGTGAATATATGGCGAGAATTTCTCCAATTGAAAACCATCCAAATGTATTTGCATATAGGCCAACTGGCCTGCACCATAGTTAATAAGCATTGCTTGTCTAATCAACCCTAAAGCAAATAGCAGAAACTGCTTTTGTGTTTCGCGTCCTGTTTTTGATAGCTCATCACTCCAAAGAATTAAATCGTGAATAGCAGCTTTATTCCCCTTGGCTCTGAAAGCACTTCGAACCCATTGAACAAACCATTTTTCAAAAACCAAATCTTCTGAATCACTGTTCATTAGATCTAGAGCCTTGTTGTAGTTGCCAGCAGATTCCTGGGCTAGTTTCTTAGCGGTATCTTCCGGTAGACCTCTCTCTTGTAATGCCTTAGAAATAGCATTGTCAGATAGGGTAGGAAAATGGAGTACCTGACAACGCGATCTTATGGTCTCTAAAATTAGTTTCTCTTCCTCAGCAATTAATAATAGCAAAGTCTGTTTTGGAGGCTCTTCAATTAGTTTTAAAAGCTTATTTGCCGCTGAAGTATTCATTTTCTCCGCCATCCAAATTAGCATTACTTTCCACCCTCCCTCATAGGATTTTAAAGAAAGCTTTTTAACTATCTCCTGAGCTTCGTCCACACCTATTTGGCCTTGCTTTTTTTCTATCCCTAATAACCGATACCAATCAAATAAATTACCATAAGGCTGTTCTTTCAAAAAAGTACGCCATTCTGTTAGAAAATGATCGCTTACCGCATGGCTTTTAACTCTGTCAGAATTAGCCACAGGAAAAGCAAAATGAAGGTCAGGATGAGAAAGTGCATTACATTTTAAGTTACAGGAGCTATTACCAGCCGTATTTTCACCATTTTCATTACGACAAATTATATATTGCGCATATGCCAAAGCCATTGGCAATGTACCGGAACCTTCTGGACCCACAAAGAGTTGTGCGTGTGGAATGCGATTTGCATCAGCACTTTTAGCAAGGTGGTTTTTAATATGGGAATGCCCCAAAACTGAACTAAACAACATGATTCAAAGATAGTTTTTTTTCACATTTCAGAATTAGTATCGAAAGAGTCAAAAAACAAATTAAGTAGAGACTCTAAATGATTTAAAAAATAACGATTTGCCTTTACAACCATTTTAGAAATCTTTACATTTACCGCTGAGCAGAATCCAAAAGCACATTATAAAACCAAGGATCTCACAGGCAATGCTAAGTGTGATACTTTTAATTGCTAAACGCTTCTGAGCTATAGATTTCTGCATTGGCATAACAATTAAAATATAAATAATAAATGAAAACGATAGACGATTTTAATTTTGAAAACAGAAAGGCACTAATAAGAGTAGATTTTAATGTGCCTTTAGATGCAAATTTTGAAATAACGGATGCGAATCGCATCGAAGCAGCCAAACCAACACTTTTAAAAATTTTGGAAGATGGCGGTAGTGCGATACTAATGAGTCATTTAGGACGACCAGACGGGAAGAGAAATATGGACATGTCTTTGAAGCATATTAAAGATAAGGTTTCAGAAATAATAGGAGTTAAAGTAAAATTTGTGGAAGATTGTGTTGGTGAACTTGCAGAAAAGGCAGCATCTGAGCTTAAAACCGGAGAAGTATTGTTGTTGGAAAATTTGCGCTTTCATAATGCAGAAGAAAAAGGAGATAAAGAATTTTCCCGTCAATTGTCTAAACTGGGAGACATTTATGTAAACGATGCATTCGGAACGGCACATAGAGCTCACGCGTCTACTACTATAATAGCACAGTTTTTTCCAGGAAATAAATGCTTTGGATATTTAATGGCCAATGAGATAGAGGCAATAGAGAAAGTGATGCGAACAGGAGAAAAGCCTGTTACCGCTATCCTCGGAGGAGCCAAAGTCTCATCAAAGATAACAATTATAGAAAATATTCTAAGTAAGGTAAACCACCTGATTATTGGCGGGGGGATGACCTATACTTTTGTAAAGGCGCTGGGAGGCAAAGTAGGAAATTCTATCTGTGAGGATGATAAAATGGGCTTAGCTTTAGAAATACTGAAACAGGCCAAGAAAAAAGGAGTAGAAGTACATATTCCGGTAGATGTTATAGCTGCGGACGATTTCAGCAATACTGCACAAACCAAAATAGTAAATGTTGATGTTATTCCAGATGGTTGGCAGGGATTAGACGCGGGCCCTAAAACGCTTGAAATTTTCAAAGATGTTATTCTTAAGTCTAAAACCATTTTGTGGAATGGGCCAGTGGGTGTTTTTGAAATGGAAAATTTTGCCATAGGAACTATTGCGATTGGAAACTATATAGATGAGGCAACAAAAAAGGGTGCTTTTTCATTGGTAGGCGGCGGAGACTCTGTTGCAGCCGTTAAACAATTCGGATTTCAGGACAAAGTAAGCTATGTTTCAACAGGAGGGGGTGCCATGCTGGAGAGCCTCGAAGGCAAAGTTCTTCCCGGAATCGCTGCAATAATGGAGGGATAAAGGCGTTATCGATAAACGGGTTAAGACGTTTGTTTGTGTATTTTCACAGTTTAAATTTTATTTTTTAAGAAAAAAGCACGATTTTCGTTAGCCCTACAACTTAATAAATCGTCTTTATGATCGCAACCAAGTATATAATCCCGGGTATTTTGTTTATGGTTTCAACGGTTGATGCCCTTGCTCAGGTTCAAAAACCGCTATCGCAAGCCGACATAAGTTTTATGGAGGCGGTATCTGTTTCTTTAGACTCCGCTACCGTGGATGTTGAAATTGTAGATGAGATGGCTCAGATGGAAGCTGAAGATGGTTTAGAAAACGAAGCACTTTCTTTGAACATCGCTAAGAAAAACTTTAACTTTAAAGACCACCCTGAAGCCAGTAAATTTGATAGTCTCTGGATTAAAGAAATGTACGATAGTGCAGCGCTTTTTGAAAATATTTATGGCGAAGTTTCCAATCTGGAAATAGACTCCGTGTATCATTATAATTTGGATACGGAAACCTTAAAGGCTAGGCTTGAAATTTTGAATCAGAAAACACCGTTCAATATTTCCTACAATCCATCACTGGAGAATGTCATAAAATCATTTTTAACACGGAAGAGAGGGTTCATGGAACGCATGCTAACTCTTAGCCAGTTTTATTTTCCAATGTTTGAGCAAGAATTGGACAATTACAACATTCCTTTAGAAATAAAGTATTTGGCTATTGTGGAATCTGCTTTAAATCCCCGTGCTAAATCTAGAGTAGGCGCTACAGGCTTATGGCAGTTTATGTACGGCACAGGAAAAATGTACAATTTGGATGTAAGCAGTTATGTGGACGAACGAAGTGATCCTATAGCCTCAACCAAAGCAGCCTGTAAATATCTTTCTAAGCTATATGATATTTTTGGAGATTGGGATTTGGCATTAGCAGCGTACAACTCAGGCCCGGGAAATGTGAATAAAGCCATAAGAAGGTCTGGAGGACAAAAAAATTATTGGAATATTCGTCAAAATCTGCCAAGGGAAACCGCAGGATATGTACCGGCATTTTTAACGGTAATGTATTTATTTGAATATGCAGAAGAACATGGTCTTAGAGGTATAAAGGTTGAACGCCCTTACTTTGAGACTGACACTGTTCATGTAAAAAGCACCATAACCTTTAAGCAGATTTCTGATTTGGTAGATGTAGATTTAGAGGAACTAAAAATCATGAACCCTTCCTATAAATTAGATGTTATACCTTTCGTTAAAGGAAAAAACTATACTTTAAGATTACCCACCACTACTATGGGGAGGTTTGTTACAAACGAAGAAGAAATATACACCCACGTAAAAAGCGAATTGAAATCTCAGGAGATTATAACAAATCATGTCGCCCAATCCCAAGATGATCATATTCGTTACAAAGTGCAAAGTGGGGATTTTTTAGGAAGAATTGCAGATAGACACGGGGTAAGTGTAAATGACATTAAAAATTGGAATGGACTTAGAAGCAATAATTTGAAGATAGGACAGCGCCTTATCATCTATTCGAAAAAACCAAAAACTACCGCAACTAGTTCAGTTATAACCACTCCAAAGACTTCAAATACGGCCGCAATACAGGAAGCAAAAGTACATACAGTGCAACAGGGAGACTCTCTTTGGACCATCTCAAAAAAATATCCCGGTATTTCTATCGAAAATTTACGAGAATGGAACGGTATTAGTGGTAACGATATAAAGCCAGGCACAAAACTTAAATTGTGCAGCTGTTCATCGTAAATATATACCTGTCATGAAAAATTTTGGAAACCTTTTAGTTTTAGTCTTTTTGGTGTTTGCCTCCTGTAACGAAACTAAAAAAAAAAACTATCTACCCAAATCTATTGGAGCTATTAACTCCGTCGCTGTAGTAATAGATAACCACCTTTGGGAGGGTCCGGTCGGTGACAAGATAAGAGAGCATTTTGCTGCTCCTGTACCGGCGCTAATCTGGGAAGAACCCTTGTTTACCATAAATCAGATGCCCCCAAGCGTTTTTACAGGGACCATAAGAAGCACACGCGCTGTGCTTTACATTCAAAAAGATTCCTTAAGCATAGCTCATCTTAAGAAAGATATGTACGCAATGCCCCAGAAAGTTGCCGTAATCAAGGGTACAACGGAGGAAGAAATTATACAAAGTTTGGATGCTAAGGCAGATGAAATCATAGCGGCTTTCAAAAATTTGGAAATAGATGAAGCTCAAAAGCGATTTTTGTTGTCCCTAAATAAAGAACAAGTGTTACAGGAAAAGTTTAATATTTCCTTAAGTGTACCATCAATTTATAAAATAGGCCGACAAGAAGATAACTTTGTTTGGATGTACCGCCAAATACAAAAAGGCGAAATGAGCATTATCGTATATGCCATGCCTTTAAATAGTTTTCAGAATGATTCTACTTTTGTAAAGGATATTGTTCAAATGCGCGATTCTATAGGTGCCAAATATATCCCAGGTCCGGATGTTCCCGGAAAAATAACCCATATGATGACCGAAAAAGCCTTTGCACCCTATGTATTTCCTACAGAAATTGGCGGCAAAAAGGGGGTTGAGGTAAAGGGAATTTGGGAAATTAACGGGTACCCTATGGCAGGACCTTTTATAACCTATATTTTGAATGATCAGGAGAACAATAGAAAATTGGTTGTAGAAGGCTTTACCTTTGCGCCTGCAACGGAGAAACGAGATTATATGTTTGAGCTGGAAGCCATTCTTAAAACGATAAAGTTCGAAAAAAAGACCAAATAAGTGTTGTGTATTGCACTTTCAAGGCTGCTTATGCAAGTTTATTTTGTTTTTAGATAGCATTACAGCTTCTAGGGAGCCAATAACATCGAAAAGCCTAGGATTTCTTTAAATGCCTTTTTCAGCTCTACGATCTGGTTAAAAAGAGCGTAATAAAAAAAGCACCTTTCAGTGGTGCTTTTTTTGTTGGTTTGGGGTTCTTCTTTGCTAGTCAAATGCAAAGCCGGTAGCTATCCTTAAAATAAAGGCATAAAGCACAATTACGAAACTGGCAAAACAGAACCAGGAGAAGGCTTTAAAGTAAAGTTTTACTAGGGCATGACCCAGATTCCTAAACGCTTCCAAATAGATTTCTTTAATAAGTAGGGCATTTTTCATACTAAAAGATTTTAGGTTGGTTATTCCGATATAACAGATAAACGGACATTTAGGTATTTTGTCGAACAATTTTGTTGTGAATGTACTTTTGAATGTGGTAAAACTGCTACTTTGGTAGAAGGTTTTTACGCAAATCAGGTTTAGATTAAAAGAGAAAATCCACCCTTCATTAAAGAAAAGTGGATTAATCTGAGTTTTTAAGAGTTTTTCTACATTACATCTTTACAATAATAAATTCTGATCTCCTGTTAAGTTTATGCTTTTCTCTGGAACAAGGTACACCTTCAACACATTCATTCAAAAGTCGTTCTTCTCCATATCCCACAGCACTTTCAATGCGTTCATTAGAAATACCTCGGGATATTAAATATTCTCTAGTAGATTTTGCCCTTTTATCGGAAAGGTATTTATTGTAGGAACTATCTCCCCAAGAATCGGTGTGTGATTCTATTCGGATGACCATGTCCTTATACTGCGTCATTACTTCAACAAGCTTATCCAGTTCCTGCGCAGCATCATTGCGGATATTGTATTTATCAAAATCAAAATGGATCATATCCGTTTTTAACTTTCTAATGCCGTTTTCTACGGCAATCATATCTTTTAAATGTTTCAGGGAAACCGCTGCGGAAACATTCTCATTATTTTTGGTGTAAACTTCATGTTCGCTTTCAAAATAATCATTGGTAACAATCTTTATGTTGTACTTGGTATTATTATCAAGATCTTCAAATACAAATTTACCATCATCATTGCTATATAGTTCTTTAAGCTTAATATTATTTTCATCTAGTAGTAAAACAAGTGCTTTTGGCATAACATTCCCTGTTACCCGCTCGGTTATGACTCCGGAAATAGCGTTCAGGTTTTCTTCAACTTCTTCCAAAACCAACTTTCTAAAGGAATAAAGGTCATCATCGCCCTTTCCTCCCAACCGGTTAGAGGCAAAATACCCCATTTGGGTTTCTTCTTTAACTATATAAGAGAAATCGTCCTTTTCACTATTAACCGGTTGACCAAGGTTTTTAACCTCAGTGAGACCATTTTCAGTGAAAGTCGCTTCATAAATATCCAATCCTCCAAGACCGACATGCCCATCTGAGGAAAAATAGATTTTTTTATTGTTTACAAAAGGAAACATTTCCCTTCCTTTTGTATTGATTTCTGGGCCAAGGTTACGAGGAGAAGAAAACTTACCATCTTCAAGTACATCAACTACAAAAATATCGGTACTGCCTATGCTTCCCGGCATGTCTGAGACGAAATACAGCTGTTTTCCATCTGGACTCAAGGCTGGATGACCCGTGGAATAAGAATCACTGTTAAATGGCAATTCTTTCGGTTCAGTCCATTCGCCATTTATTTTGGAAGCCGTATAAATTTTAAGATGATTAGTGCCATTTTTGTCACGCTTCAATTTTTTATCAAAATTATTTCTGGTGAAATACATTGTAGAATTGTCCGAAGAAAACGTAACGGAAGCTTCATGATATTTGGAGTTAATTTTTTTTGAGAACTTTAGGGCATCTTTTAGTTCTTGAGATTCTTCATTGATTTTTGCCACGTACAAATCTAGAAATGGCTGATTATTCCATTTAAAGCGCCGAGTATTTAAAAAAGCGGTGTCCTTGGCAGAGGAAAAAACCACCTGCTCATTTCCATAAAACATTGGTGAAAACTCCGAGTATTCAGAGTTTATAGAAAGGTTTTTAATATCAAATTTGGTATTTGTTTCCAGAATTTTATCAAGAACCATTTCATTGGCAGTAGGTCTTGAAATTAATTCATCATCATCATCCAGATTATTTCCCATACCATTATAAATGCGCGTAAGTTTCTTGGCACGGGCATATTTTCCGGTACCTTTCAGCGTATGTGTATATTTAAAAATCTCGTCTGATGAAAAATCATCTTGATATTTCTCATAGCGAAGATTATACCAATGGTTTGCCCGCTCAATGTTGCCACTAAAATAGTGAGCATCACCAGCCCGCTGTAATGTTCCGGAGGAGAAAACATCCTTATTCTTATTAAGAGCTAACTCATAAAACCGAGCTGCCTCAGCATACCACATTTTGTCAAAATTAGCCTCCGCTGCCTGCAAAAGTTTACTTTTAGATACATTGCCTCTGGTTTTTCCCGATGTTGTATTCTTTTGAATGCTGCCGAATTCTTCATCAAAAAAAGCACCATCATTAGTAGTGGAAGCGGTTAAAAGCTCATAGGTTACTGATTCCAGTGAAACGTTGTCATTCGTGAGTTCTTTATTGGTAGCGTTTAAGATCCAAACCGTTTCTTTATAGCGCCCTTCAAATTGCGTTTTACAGTCTTTAATAGCCTGTTTCCAATCCGGATAGTATGCATTGTAAATATAACTTAGGCTACTATGAGGATTTTCAATAACTCCAGATTCAAAACCGCTCTTTTCTAGCTTTCTAATGTGCTTAACTCGGTTTTGTTTCTCAGCGTAAGCACCTACAATGGTATAATAACCATTAGGAACATTTTGAAGATTTTGAAATGTTCTGTAGGCAATGTTATTTTTCTTTGCTTCAATAGCAAAGCCATCAGAATCATCATTAATTGAGGTTTGGGATTCTTTGTCTGTGCTTTGGAATTTTGCCGCGTCACTAGAATGGTTGTCACCATTCGACTGAATATATTGAGCTTGGGCGCCCATTATCATTAGGAGAACGCATATTGATAGTAGTTTCTTCATTAATTTAAACATGAAATTAATTTATAAACACTCTTAGAAACTTCTCAGTTGGTGCTAGGGCATTTATAAATTCTGTAACTGCTTTAACGCCGAAGATAATAGTTCTCTTGCCAGAAGGATATTTTTTGTTGTGAAAGCCCAGTTTTATGTCGTAAAGGAATTGATTTTAATGCTTATGTTGCAGTAGCAACAAGGGGAAAGGAAAAATAATTATAAATGAACCAGTTAATTCTGTTGCAAGCTTTGGCTTCATATATAGGGGAACTTTTTATGCTAATACAAATTTATAGCTTTGAATAAACGGGGTAAAAATAGCACTTCCAGGCTATTCCATTTTTACAAGCAAGAGAAGAGTTGTAAATGCTTAAAACAAAAACCCCTTGTTGGTTATCCAAAAAGGGGTTAAAAAAAAATTATTAAAAAAATTAGTCTTTCTTGTCTCCTAATTTATCATCATCCTTAGAGGCTTCTTTAAATTCTTTTATTCCACTACCAAGCCCGCGCATTAATTCGGGGATTTTTTTACCTCCAAATAATAAAAGGATTACTAATACTACAATAACAATCTGCCATGGGCCTATCGCTAAAAATATGTTTGAAGTCATCATGCTAACTGATTTTAATGGATAACAAAGGTACTAAAAAAAGTAATTGGTATACAGATATTTATAACGGACGATTTTCAATTTAATTGCGGACTTTCCGGAAATTTAAGAAATACAGAGCTGTAAGTTAGAATAAACATAAATTTTAGCAGAACCCTCAGTAATTTCAATTCTAACCTTATCTTTGTTTGTCATGGCTAAAAAAGTAAAAAAGGGAAAAGAAATAAAAAAGAAGCTACTGCATAAGTATCGTCTGGTTATACTAAATGAAAGTACTTTTGAGGAGAAAATTTCTTTTAAGCTAAACAGACTTAATGTTTTTGTGACAGGGTCACTCTTTATAATTACACTCATTGGATTAACCATTTTACTCATTGCATTTACTCCTTTGCGCGAGTATATCCCGGGCTATTCTTCTACCAGATTAAAGAAGCAAGCAACAGAATTAACGTACAGAACAGATTCGCTTGTGACCGTCTTAAATTATACCAATAGGTATTTAGATAATATTAGAAAGGTTCTTAAAGGGGACATTGAAAATAATGAAATTAATCGAGATTCCTTATTTGAACAATATAGATTAGATCCTTCAACCATTGATTTAACTCCAACAAAGGAAGATTTTATTTTACGCGCTCAAGTTGCTTTGGAAGATAAATATAACTTATTCGAAAGAAATCTTGAGAGCTCCGGCTTAGTACTTTTCTCCCCCTTAAATGGGGTTTTGTCTCAATCCTATGAAGCTGAAAAGAAGCATTATGCGATTGATATTGTTGCCCCTAAAGATACTCCGGTGAAAGCGGTCGCAGATGGCACCGTAATCTTTGCCGAGTGGACCGTTGAAACGGGATATGTTATTATTTTAGAACACAAAGACGGACTCATTTCTGTTTATAAACATAACGGATCCTTGAATAAAGGTCAGGGTGATATAGTTAGAGCAGGAGAGGTACTGGCATCTGTTGGAAATACAGGGGAGTACACTACCGGGCCACATCTTCATTTTGAACTCTGGAGCAATGGAAGCCCAATGAACCCTTTGGACTATATTGATTTTAAACAGTAAAACTTCATGTCTTTAAAATCTATAGCTGCCAAGTTACTAGCCAAGAGAATTGCTCGCAAAAACCGTAAATGGATAAATAATCCTATTGGCACCCAAGAAAAATTATTTAGAGAGCTTATAAAAAAGGCATCCAAAACACGTTTTGGAAAGGACCATAAATTTAGTGAAATAAAATCGCATACCGACTTTGTAAAACGTGTACCTGTTAGAGACTATGAGGAATTTAAGGACTATATAAAAATGGTCCTTGATGGAAAAAAACATGTCCTGTGGCCTGGAAAACCTATTTATTTAGCCAAAACTTCAGGCACAACATCAGGAGTGAAGTATATACCAATTACAGCCGAATCAATAAAGCACCAAGTAAATGGTACCAGAGACGCTCTGCTGGCATATATTAATGAGACTGGGGAAGCAGATTTTGTTGATGGTAAAATGATTTTTTTGCAAGGAAGTCCGGAATTAGATCAAAAGAATGGGATAAAAGTAGGCCGTTTATCCGGAATCGCTGCCCATTATGTGCCTAATTATCTTCAAAAAAATCGATTACCCAGTTGGAAAACAAATTGTATTGAAGATTGGGATACCAAAGTCAACGAAATAGTAAAAGAAACGCTAAATCAAGATATGACCGTCATTGGGGGTATTCCTCCATGGGTACAAATGTATTTTGAAAAACTCAATAATGTTTCAGGAACCAAGGTAGGGGATCAATTTAAAAATCTACAGCTATTTGTTTACGGAGGGGTAAATTTTGAACCTTACAGGAATAAATTTGAAAATTTAATTGGAAAAAAATTAGCCAGTATTGAATTGTTTCCTGCCAGCGAAGGGTTTTTTGCTTATCAGAATTCACAAACAGAAAAAGGAATGTTATTGCTTTTGAATTCAGGAATTTTTTATGAGTTCATTGAAGCAGATGAATTTTTTCAGGAAAAGGCGGAGCGTCTTACCTTGGAGAGGGTAGAAATAGGAGTAAATTATGTAATGATTATTTCTACAAATGCCGGTTTATGGGGGTATAATCTAGGAGATACCATTCAGTTTATTTCCGTAAATCCCTTTAGAATTATTGTATCCGGAAGAATTAAACATTACATCTCTGCTTTTGGAGAACATGTTATTGGCAAGGAAATAGATGAGGCAATGCAGACCGCATTAAACCTCTGTGGTGGTAGTGTGAATGAGTTTACTGTTGCACCTCAAATAAACCCTGAAAACTCTGAACTTCCGTACCATGAGTGGTTTATAGAATTTGAAACAATGCCTAAAAATCTTTCTCAGTTTATTACAGTTTTGGATGGGGAACTTCAAAAGCAGAATAGCTATTATTTTGATTTAATAGAAGGTAAGATATTACAGCGCCTCAAAATAACACAAATTGAAACAGGTGGGTTTATTGCTTCTATGAAGTCTTCAGGAAAACTAGGCGGTCAGAACAAAGTGCAGCGCTTGGCCAATGACAGAAAACTGGCTGATGCATTAGCTGCTTTTATAAAACGATAATCTAGTAAATTTTTAAGGCATTATTTCTGAAGGCTCAAGCGGTCATTTGGAACCTTTTGGAATATTGGATTTAATTGTAGTTTTGTAGGAATTATTTATTTCATGGGCAAAACTACAAATACAACAAGAGCACAAGAATCCACAAACGCTATTGAAAGGTTGTATGTTACCATGAGACATTTGTTTAACCGAGGTTTCTACAAGCCTATGGGCATTTCAGGGGAGACGTTAAAAAATGCTTTATTGCAGCTCAGACCTGAAATATATGGTTCAATAGCTGAAGAAAAAACGGAGTTAAACGGACTTATTTATGTTTTGGAACGCTTACCTGAAGGAATAGAACAATGTAGGTTTATTAATCTTACTTCAGATGAAGGTTACAGACAATCTCATATTAAACCTATTATACCTCCAAAAAGGAAAAGAAATTGCTATAGGATAGATGAAGAGCAAATGAATATTGAGATTACCAGAGGACGCTCGGATATTTATGACATTCTCACGCATCTTACTTTTTTGTTTATTGAGTCTCAAAAAATAGCTAAAAGAGTTTTAATAGAGGATACAAACAAAACTATTAGGGACTGGGAGAAACTTGAAACTGCAATAAGAAAGAAAAAGCTAACTAAAGAGGAACAAGAAGTAGCATTAATCCATACCGCTAATATTTTAGGAAGATCTTTTAGCGAAGCCGTATCTGTTTATGAGAAGTTTGGAACCAAAAAAAATCCGGAACGCTTTCTGGAAATTGTTTACTGGTTGGGGAAATTGGCGGTTGAAGAAGAAACAACCGGAGAGAAAAGAACAATTACTTTTAGTGTTTTACTGCGAGAGCGTCTGGGACATCATATCCACGGAGAAAGGTGGGCTAACACCATAAAAGAGACCTTAAGCAAATACAATCTTTTAGAAAGACCAATTCATATCATTAGTGCTAACATGCATAGCGTAATGAATTCTTTGTTTGCAAAGAAGGCGCTTTCTAAGGAGTTTCCAGTCAATAGTATCTCCTTAGAAATTTTCGAAGCCTTAAGTTCTTCAGAGCGGGCAAATTTAAGAAATAAGGTTATTTCAGTAGCTGAGAAAAACGGAATGATAAGGATTGATGATGTTTCCGGAACTAACATAGACGTACAAATATTCGATTTGGCTATTCTAGGAGAAACTTCTTGTTCCTATCAATTACCAAAAGAAATACCAGATGATAAAAAACCAGTTATATTTGTCATGGACTATGCCTTTGGTGAGCAAGCTTATGAAACTATTGACGAGCTTCTTAAACCTTATAAACTAAAGAGAAACCAAAAAGCTTTTTTAAATATTGCTTCAATATCAATTATGGGAAAGGCTGGAATTTTAGAAGGAGGAAAAGGAGACATTATGATTCCAACCGCTCATATTTTTGAGGGAACCGCAGACAATTACCCCTTTACAAATGAATTAAGCGTCAAAGATTTCGAAAATAACGGCCTTAAAGTTCTGGAAGGAACTATGGTTACCGTACTCGGGACCTCCTTACAGAACAAAGATATTCTCAAGTTTTTTCATGATTCTACGTGGAAGGCGATAGGTCTGGAAATGGAAGGTGTTCATTACCAGAAAGCCATACAGGCAGCTTCAAAAATTCGTAAAAGTATCAGTGAAGATGTAAAAGTAAGGTATGCTTACTATGCTTCTGACAACCCTCTGGAAACAGGAAGCACATTGGCCTCAGGGGGTCTGGGTACCACAGGAGTAAAGCCAACCTATTTAATAACGGATAAAATTTTAGAGCAAATTTTCAATTCATAATCCTATGGGAAATCAAACAACACCTAATGCCTCTTCTCAATCTGACGAAATAGATTTGGGAAAATTACTCATACTCCTTCGAAAAGGATTTGACAATATTTTTAAAGCCTTTCTAAGGGTATTTATATATTTAAAAAGGAATTTCATTAAGTTGGGTATTTTAGTATTGATAGGTGTCATTCTTGTCTTTATTCTTAATCAGTTTGTTCCCTTAAGACTCAAAACAGAAGTAATATTAAAGCCCAATTTTGAAAGCAAAAGTTACTTGTACGATGCAGTTGAAGAACTTGATTCTAAAATACTTACTAAGGATACTTTGTTTTTCAGAGAAATGGGGATAAATATATCTGAGCTAAAAGGATTTAGATTATCTATTGAACCTATCGAAGAAAAATCCAATAAAAAAAGTTTCGCAGATGATATGAAATTCCTTGAATTATTGCAAAGTTTTCAAAGTGATGGATCCGTATTGGATGTTGCAAGATCCGAAATTTTGAATAAAAGTATTCAAAAGCATAAGCTAACCTTTTTTTATAAAAATGCTGCACTTGGGGAAAAGAACGTTCCTAAAATGGTCGATTATCTAAACACTAATGAATATTTCAACGAGTTAAAAGAAGTCTATAAAGAAAATGCCCTGCTAAAGATTGAAAGAAATAACAAGCTTATTTCGCAAATCGATGAATTGGTCACAAATTACACCAAAAATTTAGCGGACAATAGCCCTGCTACTTCAGGAACTTTGGTTTTGGACAACCAAAAATCTTTTGATATAACAGGCTTGTTGAGTTTAAAAAATGCGCTTGTTAAAGAAATTGAACGTAAAAATATTGATTTGATAGAACAACAAGATGTAATAAATGTGATTAACCTCGGTAAGTCTCAAGAAGGGTCAAAATCATTTTTTAGCAAACGAATAGTAACCATACCTTTTTATTTGATTTTCGGTTTCTTTTTAATCTCCTTTCTAGGATATTTAAACAGAAAAAGTAACGAACTTTAAAGTGGCATTATAAAGGGAATTTGCTTAATAGACCATATATTTTTTAATAAAGTTCTCACATGAATATTTTAGTTACCGGAGGAGCCGGATTCATTGGCTCACATGTTGTAAGAAAGTTTGTTAGCACGCATAAGGACTATAACATAGTTAACTTAGACGCCCTGACTTACGCAGGAAATCTGGAAAACTTGAGAGATATTGAGGATGAGTCAAATTACACTTTTATTAAAGGAGATATAACAAACGATATAGTAATCAGAAAAATTTTCGACGAATTTGATTTTGATGGAGTTATCCATTTAGCCGCGGAATCTCATGTAGACCGTTCTATTACCGATCCCCTGGCGTTTGTCCGGACGAATATCATCGGAACCGTAAACCTATTAAATGTAGCCAGGGAATATTGGAAAGAGAAATTTAAAAATAAGCGGTTTTATCATATTAGTACGGATGAGGTATATGGCAGTCTGGGAGCTGAAGGACTCTTTAAGGAAACCACCCCCTATGACCCCAACTCTCCCTACTCGGCCTCCAAGGCAAGCTCCGATCACTTTGTAAGAGCCTATGGGGAAACTTATGGTTTACCCTATGTAATTTCAAATTGTTCTAACAATTATGGACCGAATCATTTCCCTGAAAAGTTAATTCCGCTATTCATCAATAATATTATAGAGAACAAACCTTTACCGGTTTATGGTGATGGAAAATACACACGTGATTGGTTGTACGTTGAAGATCATGCGGCTGCCATAGACTTAATTTTTCACAAAGGGAAAAATTATGAAACCTATAATATTGGGGGCTTTAATGAATGGCAAAATATTGATTTAGTGAAATTACTATGTAAAATCATGGACAATAAATTAAATCGTACAGCAGGCACCTCTGAAAAACTGATAACATACGTAAAAGACCGTCCCGGTCATGATTTAAGATATGCCATAGATGCCGGTAAAATTAATAGCGAACTGGGTTGGAAACCATCAGTTACTTTTGAACAAGGGTTGGAAAAAACGGTAGAATGGTACTTGCAGAACCAAGATTGGTTAAACCATGTAACTTCAGGGGAATATCAAAAGTATTATGAACAGCAATACAAGGATTAGTTAGTACAATCTGTAAATTTATACTTTTTCTTATACCTTAGTTAAATGAAAGGCATCATATTGGCCGGAGGCTCCGGAACACGACTACACCCGCTAACACTTTCCGTAAGCAAACAATTAATGCCCATTTATGATAAACCCATGATTTACTATCCCCTATCTACATTAATGTATTCTGGGATAAAGGAAATACTAATAATATCCACACCAAAGGACTTACCCCTTTTTGTGAATTTATTGGGTGATGGAAAGAAATATGGATGTAACTTTTCCTACGCAGTGCAGGAGGCTCCAAATGGGATAGCTGAGGCATTTATTATTGGAGCTGATTTTGTGGGAAGCGATAAGGTTGCCCTAATCCTTGGAGACAACATCTTTTATGGTTCCGGATTGGCCAAGTTACTACAATCTAATAATGATCCGGATGGGGGAGTAATTTATGCTTATCGGGTAAAGGATTCGGAACGTTATGGGGTGGTAGAATTTGATAAGTATGGCAAAGCTATAAGTATTGAAGAAAAACCATTAACGCCAAAATCGAATTATGCAGTCCCGGGAATCTATTTTTATGATAATGAGGTACTGGAAATGACTAAAAGTATTTCACCTAGTACAAGAGGAGAATTGGAGATAACTGATATTAATAGAAAATATCTTGAACGGAATAAGTTACATGTCAGTATTCTGGATCGCGGAACAGCTTGGTTAGATACTGGAACTTTTAAGTCCCTTTTACAGGCCTCTCAATTTGTTCAAGTTTTGCAGGAACGTCAGGGTCTAATAATTGGCTCTATTGAAGCAGCAGCGTTTGAAATGGGATATATAGATACAGCGCAGTTTACTAAATTGGCAACTCCATTGGTTAAAAGTGGATATGGAGTGCATTTGTTGGGCATTTTAGATAAATAAAAATGATTATAACGGAAACCAAATTAAAAGGATGTTTTATCATTGAGCCAACTGTTTTTATGGACAGCAGGGGCTATGTCTTTGAGAGTTTTAATCAGCGCAATTTTGAAAAAACTCTGGGCATTTCTGTTCGGTTTGTTCAAGACAATCAATCATTCTCCAAGAAAGGAGTAATCAGGGCACTACACTACCAAAAAGGAGAATATGCGCAAGCTAAATTAGTACGTGTTCTCCATGGTAGTGTATTGGATGTTGTTGTTGACCTTAGAAAGGAATCCCCAACGTATAAGCACCATCTATCAATTGAACTATCAGCTGAAAACAAAAAGCAACTATTTATTCCCAAAGGATTTGCGCATGGTTTTTTGACACTGAGTGAAAATGCCGAGTTTTTTTATAAATGCGACCATTTTTATAATAAGGCTGCTGAAGGGGGTATACTTTATTGTGATCCCGAATTAAATATAAACTGGGGAATAGCCTCAGAAGATATTATTCTCTCTGAGAAAGATAAGAAATTATCCTTATTGAAAGACTTGGATTTATGAAACGAATTCTCGTCACTGGCGCTTCCGGTCAGCTTGGTTTGTGTATCAAAGAAATTCAAACTAAATACCCACAACTATGTTTCTTTTTCACAAACTCAAGAGAACTGAATATTCTGGATGCGAAGCGGTTAACAGAGGTTTTTCAAGAAAACGAGATCGATTATTGTATTAATTGTGCAGCTTACACCAATGTTGAAATGGCAGAACAATTTCCGAACAAGGCCTTCGAAATTAATGCAGAAGGAGTTAGGCAACTTGCATCGGCCTGTAAGGTTAAAAATGTAATCCTTATACATATTTCTACAGATTATGTGTTTGATGGAAAGAAGAATACACCATACAATACAGATGATATTACCCTGCCCATAAATAACTATGGCAAATCCAAATTGCAAGGAGAAAAATATATACAAACAATCCTAAGCAACCATTTTATTGTTAGGACATCTTGGTTATATTCTAATTATGGAAATAACTTTTATCTTAAAGTGTTGAATAAGGCAAGAAAAGGTGAGAATTTGACTATTACAGATGCGCAGGTTGGATGTCCGACTAATGGTCTAAACTTGGCAGCTTACCTTATAGAAATAATCTTGAGAAACTCAGAAAATTTTGGAATATATCATTTTACGGATAACGAGGTTATGACTTGGTACGAATTTGCAAAAAAAATAATACAAGAGAATCATTTGGAAAATACTACAAAAATTGTCAGAGACAATAATTATCGTAGTTTTGCTGCAAGACCACAATATTCTGTACTTAGTACGGAAGTTAAGCCTTTTTAAGCAATATTAATTACCCTTATAATGAATCAACTATCCCTACTTGGAAGAGATAAAGAACTATTTACAAACGACATTAATGCTAATGAAAAAGTTCTTTCTCAGATTGTAGGCAAATCATCTTTTTTAGTTATTGGAGGTGCAGGCTCTATCGGACAAGCTGTAACTCAAGAAATTTTTAAAAGAAATCCCGAGAAGCTCCACGTGGTGGATATAAGTGAAAACAATTTAGTAGAACTTGTCAGGGATTTACGAAGTACATTAGGGTATATTTCAGGTGATTTTCAAACCTTTGCTTTAGATGTAGATAGCGAGGAATATGACGCATTTATAGCATGGGACGGAAAGTATGATTATGTACTAAATCTTTCTGCCTTAAAGCACGTGAGAAGTGAAAAAGACCCATTCACTTTAATGCGAATGATAAACGTAAATATTTTTAATACAGAAAAGACGCTTAAGCAAGCTATAGACAAAGGGGTCAAAAAATATTTTTGCGTATCTACGGATAAGGCAGCAAATCCTGTAAATATGATGGGAGCATCTAAAAGAATCATGGAGATGTTTTTAATGCGCAAAAGCAAGGAAATAACAATCTCTACAGCCCGATTTGCCAATGTAGCATTTTCCGATGGTTCTTTACTTCACGGTTTTGATAAGCGCATTCAAAAGAAACAACCAATAGTTGCTCCAAATGATATAAAAAGATATTTTGTTATCCCAAAAGAATCTGGCGAATTGTGCCTTATGTCTTGCATTTTTGGGGAAAATAGGGATATCTTTTTTCCCAAGTTAAGCGAAGCATTACATCTTATTTCCTTTGCTGACATTGCAATTAAATATTTGAAAGAACTAGGTTATGAACCTTTTTTGTGTAAAGATGAAAATGAAGCTAGAGAGCTCATAAAGACGCTACCTTCGCAAAAGAAATGGCCTTGTTTATTTACCAAAAGCGACACAACCGGAGAGAAGGATTTTGAAGAGTTTTACACCGAGGAAGAAACTTTAGACATGGTAAAATATCATAATATAGGTATAATAAAGAACAGTTTATTTTATGATAATACTAAACTAACTTTATTTGAACAAACTATAGCCGATTTTAAAAAATCTAAGAATTGGACAAAAGCACAGATGGTTGAGTTATTCTTTGAATTAATACCAAATTTTGGACATAAAGAAACAGGGAGGTACTTAGATGGTAAGATGTGATTTACACGAGACAAAAGAAACTATAGAATTCATTAGGGAATTGTTTCATTCAGACAATTTTATACCGCTTCATGAGCCATGTTTTTCTGGCAATGAAAAGAAGTATCTCAATGAATGTATAGATAGCACTTTTGTATCTAGCGTTGGAAAATTTGTGAACCAGTTTGAAGACGAGGTGGTTAAATACACAAAGGTTAAACATGCTGTAGCTACAGTAAACGGTACTGCTGCTTTGCATATTGCGCTACTTCTAGCTGGAGTAAAGGAGAATGACGAAGTCGTTACACAACCGCTCACCTTTGTGGCCACATGTAATGCCATTTCATACATTAATGCGGTACCTGTTTTTGTAGATGTTGACTTGGATACTATGGGACTTTCCCCTGAAAAATTGGAACATTTCCTATCCAATAACACTAAAATGGTTAATGGGGTCTGTTTTAATATCAAGACTAAACGCCGAATTAGTGCAGTGCTTCCTATGCATACTTTTGGAATGCCCGTTCGTCTCACCGAGTTAGCTCAGGTGTGTTCTAAATTCAATATAGCCATAATTGAAGACGCAGCAGAAGCATTGGGTAGTCTTTACAAAGGACAACATGCAGGAACAATAGGTTTATTGGGAACCCTTAGTTTCAACGGAAATAAAACCATTACTACCGGAGGAGGAGGGATGATTTTGACGAATGATTCAGAGCTGGCAGAAAAGGCAAAACATATCACTACAACCGCTAAAATGCCTCATAAATGGAATTTTGATCACAACATGGTTGCATATAATTACCGCTTACCAAATTTAAATGCTGCCTTAGGCTGCGCCCAAATGGAAAATTTAGATAAAATCATTTTAGAAAAAAGAATTCTGGCTAAGAAATATCAATCGTTTTTTCAAGACAAGGAAATCGAATTTATTAGTGAACCTATTGAGACAGCAGCCAATTATTGGTTAAATTCTATAAGGTTAGAAACCCTACAAGAAAGAGATATGTTTTTACAAGAAACGAATGATAAGGGCGTAATGACCAGGCCTCTTTGGAAGTTAATGAACCAACTGCCCATGTTTTGTAACTCCGAAACAGCCGATTTAGAAAATTCCATTTGGTTAGCAGACAGAGTGGTAAATATTCCAAGCAGTGTTAAAGTATAAGGAAATATCCATATTTGGTTACTCGGGTCATGCCTATGTGGTATTAGATGCCCTTTTGGCTAACAGTTTTCATGTGAGGGGGTACTATGATTTTTCAGAAGCAGTCCGGAATCCATATGAGATTTCTTACCTAGGCAATGAAAACAAGGTAGATTTTAAGGAAATTTTGGAAAGAGGTTATTTTTTCCCTGCTATTGGCGCTAATGTCTTACGAGAAAAGCTTTATCATTTTAGTAAAGATAATGGGTTAGCGCAAATTTCAATAATTCACCCTAGCGCTTATGTTGCCTCACAAACAAGTTTAGGAGAAGCCACATTTATCGCACCTAAAGCAGTAGTTAATAGTTTAGTTATTTTAGGTAATGGCTGCATCGTAAACACTGGGACCATTATAGAACACGAGTGTGTAATTTCGGATTTTTGTCATATAGCACCAGGAGCAGTTCTTGCAGGTAATGTAACGGTTGGCAAGAAAACTTTTATTGGAGCTAATGCAACTATAAAGCAAGGAGTTGTCATAGGAAAAGACGTTATAGTAGGCGCGGGGGCGGTAGTTTTAAGAGACGTTCCGGATGGTGAAATTTGGATTGGAAATCCCGCAAAACTAAAGAAACAAGCATGAAGAAGGTACTTATAATTGCGGAGGCTGGGGTTAATCACAACGGGCAACTAGATTTGGCCAAAAAGTTAATAGATGCAGCTGTCGAAGCAGGATCTGATTTGGTAAAGTTTCAAACTTTTAACGCTAAAGAATTAGTATCTAAATCAGCTAAAAAAGCAGCATATCAGATCAAAAATTCTTCTATCTCTGGAGAAAGTCAACTGCAAATGCTCCAGAAGCTAGAGCTCTCACAAAAGGAACATCAACAACTTATAAAATATTGTAAGTTGAAGAACATTGAATTTTTCTCAACTGCTTTTGATTTGGGTTCTTTAGAGTACTTATCTCAGATAGGGTTAGAAATAGTTAAAATTCCATCCGGAGAATTAACCAATTTACCCTATCTAAGAAAGGCAGCAACGCTTTTTAAGAAAGTCATCATATCAACTGGCATGGCTTCTATTCAAGAAATTCAAGAGACTTTGCAAGTTTTTTTAGATTCTGGTATTTCTAAACAGAATATCATTATCCTCCATTGTAATACTGAATATCCAACACCAATGCAGGATGTAAACCTACTGGCAATGCAGCATATAAAAGAAACATTTGGTGTGGAGGTAGGGTATTCAGATCACACTCTGGGTATAGAAGTCCCAATAGCCGCTGTAGCCCTGGGCGCTGTTGTCATTGAAAAACACTTCACTTTAGATAGAAGTATGGAGGGACCAGACCATAAAGCCTCGTTGGAACCCGAAGAGTTTAAGGCTATGGTTACGGCTATTAGAAACATAGAATTAGCTATTGAGGGAGATGGCTTGAAATCTCCAAGTCACAGCGAGAAAAAAAATATTTCTATAGCCCGAAAAAGTATTGTGGCTGCAACAAATATTGCAAAAGGGACAAAATTTACACCATCCAACTTAACCGTTAAACGTCCAGGAACAGGGATTTCCCCTATGAAATGGGATACTATTATTGGCACCTATGCTACAAAAGATTATGAGGAAGACGATTTGATATGAAAAAGGTAGCAGTAATAACCGGAACCCGTGCAGAGTATGGACTTCTCAAGCCTTTGATAAGGGCTCTGGACGAGGACAAAGACTTTCATTTGTTGCTCCTCGTCACAGGAACTCATCTTATGGAAGAATATGGCAATACCTTCAAGGAGATAGAGGATGACGGTTTTGAAATAAAAGCGAAAATCGAAGATGATTTAAATGGGGATTCGGCAATTGCAATATCACAATCCATTGCGAATGCACTGAAAGGGTTTGCTAAAACGTTTGGAGAACTAAAACCAGATATGGTGATTGTTCTAGGAGATAGAACCGAAATTTTAGCAGCATCAATAGCCGCTTCTTTAGCATTGATTCCTATAGCTCATATTCATGGAGGAGAGACGACAGAAGGGGCATATGATGAGTTTATTCGTCATTCTATAACAAAAATGAGTCATTATCATTTTGCAGCTGCAGAGCAGTATCGCGAAAGAATAATTCAATTAGGTGAAGATCCGGCTAGGGTTTTCAACGTTGGTGCTATCGGAATAGACAGCATAAACAATCTAAAACTCTTAAGTAGGGAAGAATTTGAAAAGGCCATTGATTTTAAACTAAACAAAATAAATCTTTTAATTACTTTTCATCCGGTAACCTTGGAAAAAAATACCGCCCAGGCTCAATTTGAAGAACTATTAAAGGCATTGGATAAACTCAAAAATGTAGTGCTTATTTTTACGAAGCCTAATGCAGATAAGGGAGGAAAAATTATTATTAAGTTAATAGATGATTATGTTTTAAAGAATCGGAGTAAAGCTATTTCTTTTACTTCTCTGGGACAATTACGCTACTTGTCTGCATTGCAGTTTGTTGATATAGTTGTTGGAAATTCCTCCAGTGGTATTTATGAAGCGCCAATTTTTAATAAACCTACCGTTAACATTGGTGAGAGACAAAAAGGAAGATTAATGCAAGAAAGCATTATAACCTGTAAGCCTTTAGCAAAAGAGATAGATACAGCTATAGCAAACGCACTTGACCCTAAATTTAAAAGTAGTATTAGAAATCAGAAAAACATATTTGGAAATGGAACGGCGACTCATCAAATACTAACCGTGCTGAAGAACAACTTTCCCAATAGCACAAAAAAGACTTTTTACGACCTAACCTTTGAACGAAATGGAAAGATTAATTATCAGTAAGAATAAAACCATTTATGAAGCTTTGGTAAGATTAAATTCTATCGAAACCGACGTTAGCCGATTAATATTGTTTGTAGAGAACGAAAAAAACGAAATAATTGGGTCTTTGACAGATGGAGATATTAGGCGGGTTTTGGTTAAAAGCAAAGATTTAAATCAATTAGTGGATACTGCTTGCAATAAAAACTTTGTTTATCTACCTCATTCTGCTTACTATGAAAGATTGGGTGACTATCGCAAGAGGAATATAAAAATGTTGCCAGTATTAGACAACAAAAAGCGTCTGGTAAGAATAATAGATTTGGAAAAGATAAAAGCAATTCTGCCTATGGAATGTATGGTTATGGCTGGAGGTAGAGGAAAAAGGTTAAGCCCGCTTACAGATAAGATTCCTAAACCCATGTTGCCCTTGGGTGATCTACCCATAATTGAGCATAACATTAACAGGCTTATTACTTTTGGCATAAAGAAGATATATATTTCAGTAAAGTATTTGGGAGAACAAATAGAGGCGCACTTTGGAGATGGCAGCGCCAAAGGAATAGAGATTGAATACATTTGGGAGGATAAACCTCTTGGCACAGCCGGTGCTCTAGGTCTCGTGGAGAAATTTACAACAGATCATATTTTACTCTTAAATAGTGATGTATTTACTAATCTAGACTTTGAAGACCTTTATTTAGCTTTAATAGATGCAAATGCAGATATGGCAGTGGCCTCTATGGAGTACAAGGTAGACATTCCATATGCGGTTTTTGAGACCAAAGGTTCTTTTGTTGCAGATTTCAAAGAAAAACCTTCCTATATATATCAATCTAATGCAGGCATTTATATTCTAAAAAAAGAGCTAGTATTGGAAATCCCAAAAAATCAATTTTATGACATTACAGATTTAATGGAGAAAATTGTAAAAGAAAGAAGAAAGCTTGTCTTTAATCCAATTGTAGGATACTGGATAGATATCGGAAAGCCGACAGATTATGAGTATGCCCAAAATTTTATTAAACACCTGCAATCGTAATGAGCAACATTTTAATCACATTATGTGCACGGGGGGGCTCAAAAGGAATTCCGGGAAAGAATATCAAACTTCTGAATGGAAGACCTTTAATTGATTATTCTATACAGCATGCTCTGCTCTTTTCGGAGAAGATTCAGGGAGTAGATATTGCATTGTCTACAGATAGTGAAGAAATAAAAAAAGTTGCTAGAGAATGCGGTTTAACAACTAAATACCATCGCCCTGATTTTTTATCTAATGATACAGCTGGAAAAGTAGATGTACTTTATCACATTTTACAACATGAGGAAGAAGCCCGGCAAAAAAAGTATGATTATGTATTGGATTTAGATGTAACCTCTCCACTTAGAACAGCAGAAGACTTATTAAAAGCTTTTCAAACAATTGAGAGCAACACTGAGGCACTTAATATTTTTTCTGTATCTAAAGCACATAAGAACCCATATTTTAATATGGTAGAGAAAAAGGATGACGGGTTTTATAAGCTAGTATCAAAAAGCGATGTTAAATCGAGACAAGCTGCTCCGGTGGTATATGAAATGAACGCTTCCTTCTATTTTTACAAAAAGGAATTTTTTACAAGAGACCATAAATCTGCCATTACTGAGAACAGTTTGGTCTTTTTAATGGATCACATTTGTTTTGATTTGGACGAATCTCTTGATTTTGATATAATGGATTTTTTGATATCTAATAACAAATTAGATTTTAGTTTATGAATGTCCTAATAATAGGTTTGGGTTCTATTGCACAAAAGCATATTCATGTGCTTAGAGAACTAGTTCCGGAGGTTTCAATTTTTGCTTTAAGATCTTCCCTAAACGCACTTCCGCAAAGCGGAATCACAAATATCTACTCTCTGGAAGACATTCAAAACTATAACTTTCATTTTGCTCTTATCTGTAGCCCATCAAAAATGCATCTTCAAAATATTAAGGATCTTTTACCGCTTAGGATTCCGATTATGGTAGAGAAGCCTCTCTTTGTGAGTCAAGAACAGATACGGCAGTTTGAAAGCGAATTTAAGCCTCCATTCCCTCTTATTTATGTTGCCTGTAATTTAAGATTTCATCCTCTTATACTATTTCTTAAAGATTACCTTAAAAAGGAACAAGATAAAATATATGAAGTAAATGCCTATTGCGGATCTTATTTGCCTAATTGGAGACCCAATCAAGACTATAGGCTGGGTTATAGTGCAATAAAGGAATTGGGAGGAGGAGTGCATCTGGATCTTATTCATGAACCAGATTATTTAATCTATCTTTTTGGAAGCCCGGTTAGTACGAAGTCAAGTAATAGAAAAGTATCACATTTGGAAATAGACACCATTGATTCCTCTAACTACTTGTTTCAATATCCGGATTTTCAGGCGCAGATAACCTTAAATTATTTTAGAAGAGACACCAAACGGGTTCTGGAGATCGTCAGAGAAAACGATACTCTCTTAGTGGACTTTTTGACAAGCGAAGTGAAAAACTTAACAACAAGTAAAGTTGTCTTTAAGGCAAAAGAAATATCTATTTACACAACTTACGAGAAACAAATGCAGTATTTTCTTTCTTGCTTAAAGGAAGGAATTTCGCCCATGAACTCTATACATGAGGCTATTGATACCTTAAAACTTGTATTATGATTTTAGATAAAAAAGTGATAATAATTACTGGAGGCAGTGGACTTTTGGGTCAGGCATATATCAATGATATCCGAAATAAAGGAGGTATTGCAATTAACTTTGATATTAACCACCCAACAGATTTGGATAAAAATTTGGTAAACTTTGATATTACCAATGATGATTCTATTTCTTTAGCTGTTCACTTAGTCATGAATAAATACGGAAAAATAGATGGATTGGTAAACAATGCTTATCCAAGAACCGCAGATTGGGGTAAGAAATTTGAAGATATATCTCCGGAGGCATTCAGCAAAAACGTGGATATGCAGTTAAGCAGAATTTTTGCAATTTCTAAACCTGTTTTGGAAATCATGAAAAATAAGGGTTACGGCTCGGTAGTTCACATTGCCTCAGTATACGGTATTGTAGGTAATGATTTTACGGTTTACGACAATACGCCTTTAACTTCTCCTGCGGCTTACTCCGCAATAAAGGGTGGTCTTATTAATTTTAGCAGGTATTTAGCATCGTATTTTGGAAAGTATAACGTACGCTCTAACTGTGTTTCTCCTGGAGGAATCTTTGATAATCAAAATGAAACTTTTGTTAAACAATATGAATATAAAGTCCCGATGAAAAGAATGGGCTTGCCAGAAGATATAGCCCCCGTCGTATCCTTTTTGTTGTCGGAAGAAGCTAAGTATATAACTGGCCAGAATATTGCTGTAGATGGTGGCTGGACCGCCATTTAAAAAACAATCCTTAGTCACAAACTTAAATCCTTTTTTGTCACTCCCCCTTATAACAAGTCTTGAACAACTATTTAATAGTAACCTACTTTAAATGTAAAATTAAAAACAATAGCTATGAGTACTAAGAAAATTACATGGTGCAAAAATTGCCTTAATATGTCCACAAGACCCAGAATAACTTTTGATGAGCGGGGTTGGTGTAATGCCTGCCAGTGGATGGAAGAAAAGAAAACAATGGACTGGGGGCCACGCCAAAAGGAACTAGAAGAACTTTTAAACAAGTTTAGGTCCAAAGACGGTAACTTCGATTGTATTACAACTGTAAGTGGGGGGAAAGACGGCTCTTATGTATCTTACGTCTTAAAACATAAGTACAACATGAATCCGCTTGCCATTACGGTTAGACCAGCTTTAGCTACAGAGATAGGGGATAGAAACCTACTTAACTTTATTCAATCCGGGTATAATCACATTCATTTATCTCCCAACTCCAAGGTTTTAGATAGGCTTAACAAGTACGGTTTTATAGAAAAAGGATTTCCTTATTACGGTTGGTTAATAGCCATTATGTCAGCCGTAATCAAAACGGCCGCAAGTTTTAAAATACCCTTAATCTTTTATGGTGAAGATGGAGAGGTTGAATATGGAGGTTCATCGGAAAGTAAGAATAAAGCCATGTATGATATTGATTATATGAAAAGAGTTTATCTGGAGGGGGGGCACGAAAAGGTTCTAAATAGACTGTTGGCAGACAAGGATATTTCTGAAGCAGATCTATCTTTTTTTAAATTCCCGACGGATGATGAAGTATCAGAAATAGGATTATCCTTTACGCACATGTCCTATTTTGAACCATGGGATTCTTATAGAAATTATATTGTAGCCAAAGAACATTGTGGTTTAACAGAAAAGGATCTTGGAAATGAGGATACATTTACAAATTTTTCGCAGAATGATCAGGCTTTGTACTCCCTACATGCCTATCTCATGTATTTAAAATTCGGTTTTGGCAGAGCAACACAAGATGCGGGAATTGAAATTCGGCGCGGAGCAATGACAAGAGACCAAGCGGTTAACTTGGTTAAGATGTATGACAATGCATATCCGGCAGACTTAATACCCTTATATCTGAAATATTATAATATGACGAAAGAAGAGTTTGACGCGGTTCTGGATTATTATGTTAACAAACATCTTTTTGAAAAAATTGACGGTATCTGGATGCCTAAATATGTACCAGGTGAGGATTTTGCCATATGAAAATAGTGATAGTAGATTACGGTATGGGAAATATAAATTCCATTGTAGGAGCTCTAAAATACGTGGGGGCAAAAGAGATTTCTGTTTCTTCAGATTTTAATCAATTAAAAAAGGCGGACAAAATTATTTTACCTGGGGTAGGTTCCTTTGGAAAAGCAATGGAGCAAATAACGTTAAAATCCCTTGATGCCTACTTAAAAGAATTGGTTTTGGAGCAACACGTACCAATTCTGGGAATTTGTTTAGGAATGCAATTATTAGGGGTATCTAGTACAGAGGACGGGTCAAATTACGGATTGGGTTTTATTAACGGAAATATTACAAAATTTGACAATTTGAAAGTTAAAGTACCTCATGTTGGATTTAACCAAGTTGTTGCCAATAGAGACTCTTTACTTTATGAAGGCCTTCCAGATATATCCGATTTTTACTTTACCCATAGCTATCGCATGACAACTCATGAAAACATAAACCAAAGCATTTGTCATTATCAGGATCAATTTGTGGCAAGTTTTGAAATGGGACATATTGCAGGAACACAGTTTCATCCGGAATTGAGTCAGACTAACGGTCTAAAGCTGTTAAAAAATTTTATAGAGAAATTGTAATGCTACGCAAAAGAATAATTTTTACTCTAATTTACAGCGATGGTTTTTTTAATCAAAGTAGAAATTTTAGACTTCAGAGTGTAGGTAATCTAGGTTGGTTAGAAAAAAATTATAAATTTCAGGAAATCGCTTTTGCATTGGATGAGTTAGTAGTTTTAAATGCAAGTAGGAAGGAGAAAAATATGGCAGATTTTGCTGGGATGATTCGTAAATTGGTAGATGATGTTTTTATACCTGTAGCTGCAGGCGGAGGAATTTCGTCTATGGACGATGCAGAAGTTCTTTTTCAAAGTGGCGCAGACAAAATTGTACTTAATAGTGCGCTACACCAAAATCCAATATTAATTAGAAATTTAGTAAAAAAGTATGGCTCTCAAAGTATTGTTGGGTCAATAGATTATAGAAAAAGCGAAGGGAATTATGAGGTATACATAAATGACGGAAATTACAAATTAGACCTATATCTTGAAGAATATTTGGAAAAAGTGATAACGCTGGATATTGGAGAAATATATTTAAATTCCATGGACAAAGATGGTACTGGATTTGGGTTTGACCATGAAGTTTTGGAAAGAATAAAAGAAATAGTTACTTTACCATTAATTATTGCAGGAGGGGCAGGAAATGAAAACCATCTTATGGCTGCTCTTAAGTTAGATGCAATAAGTGCAGTGGCAACTGCAAATTTATTTAACTTTATTGGCGATGGATTGCCCAAAGCCAGAAAAAAAATTCTAGAATCTGGTGAGAACATTGCTAATTGGACCGATAATGTTTTTTGAAATAATAGACAGAATTAAGTTTTTTAGAAAAGCAGATAGAATAGGGCCGGATATACCCTTAACTCACTGGAGATTACATTTTAAATCAACAATGACCAAGCTTTGTAGAGGAAAATTTGGCTTTTTTGGTGAAAATGCTGAGTTCCGCCCAGGAGCTTACGCAATAACATGTTCTAATATTTCAATAGGGAAAAATGTTATCCTAAGACCTGGTACCATGCTTTTTGCAAATGAAAAGGGAAAAATTAGTATTCAAGACAATGTGCTTGTCGGTTCCGGGGTACACTTTTATGTAAATAACCATAGGTTTGACGATGCTAATATTCCTATAATTGATCAGGGATATTACCCTTCACAAGATATTTTGGTTAAAGAAGGTGCTTGGATTGGGGCCAATGCAATTATTCTACCTGGGGTTACTATAGGTGTAAATTGCGTAGTAGGTGCTGGAAGTGTAGTCACAAAAAGCACCCCAGATTCATCTGTTGTAGTTGGTATTCCCGCAAGAGTAATAAAAGAAATATCTCCGCAGGGTGTATAAAAGTATTGAGAGCATAATCACCAGAGCAGTTTCAATTTTATCTAAGTTTTTATTACTAACTTTTTTAGCTAAAATATTATCGCTTTCAGACTACGGTGCTTTCCAGCTCATCACCTACTTTTCGTTAATTGCTATTTCCATTTATGGTCTCGAATACTACATGTTTGGCAACAGAGAAGTGGCCAAAGGGATAGACAATCACAAAAAAATAAATGACCATATTAGCTTCTTTTTAACACTATTTCCATTCACCTTTTTACTGCAAATAGGAGCACTTTTTTTTCTGATTCCCCGTGAAATTTTAAGCTTTCGGGTCGTCCTGATAATAGTTTTTGTAAATTTTTGTGATTACTTCAATCAGGAAGTCTATAGATACCTAATCATGGTTCAAAAAATTGGTAAGGCTAACATCTTATTAGTTGCGAAAAGCACCATATTTTTAGTTTTAGTGGTTGTGTATCATTTTTTAGGCAATAGTTTAGATTTGAGCGCGACTTTATGGCTTATGTTAATATCTTTTTTTCTTTTGTTACTTGTTACTTTTTCATTTTTGTTTAGGTTCATAATACAATGGCAATACATTGACGTAAAGCGTTTAAATTTCGAAAAAGTAAAAGGAATTCTTCGCTTCTTGTTCCCTTTTATCTTATTGATGATTTTTACAAAAGGAGTTGAATCTATAGATAAGTTTGCCATAGAGTACTTTTATAATTCGGAAAGGGTTGGTGTTTATTCTTTTCTTTTTTCTATAGCTTCATTGGTTTATGTCTTTGTAATTAGCGGATTTTATTTGGTCTATTTACCAATATTTATTAAGGAAAATGAGGTAAAAAACCAAAACTTGAAATCAGAGATTGTTAAGTTTAGTATCTTGGTTATTCTGTCATCAATCTTAATTTCCTTCGGAATAATTGTTTTTATTGATTATTTATTAGATCTTATTGGAAAAGGAGAAATAAAAGATAGTAAGCGGGTGCTTTATATTCTTCTCGGTGCTTTTTTCTTTTTGAACCTTTCCCAAATACCAGGAATTTTGCTGTATGTGAGAGGAAAAGAAACTAAATTAACCGCCATAATGGCAATTAATTTTTTTGTGAATTTGATTTTAAACTTAATGCTTTTAAAGACTTTCAATATTGAAGGTGCGGCGATAGCACTATTGATTACCTATATTATTAATTTTGTGATAACAACATATACAGTGAAGAGCGAATGGAAAGAAATGAAGAAGAACTTTTTATAGTCTTTGAAGAACATATGTTGCAACGGTACAGCTATTTAATTAATAAGTTTAAATTTAAAAGTTATGCTGTTCAGGGGTTTGGAAATATACAGATAGGAACTAAACCTAAAGACATTTTAAAACGCATTGCTTACAGGAGAATATTTCACAGGGAGTACAAAAAGGTGTATGCATTTATAGAAGAACATATAAAACAGCAAGCCATTGCTAAGCTATATTGTTCCAATTCCGAGGGATTTATTGCCTATAATTTTTTGACAAAGTTAAGAAAGGACTTTCCAAATTTGGAATTAATTGGTTTGCAACATGGAGTATTTGAGTTATCTCCTGTTCCTAATTTTAAACTACGTAGATTACTTAATTCATTATTTGGGTTACTTATGGGAATGTATCCTTTTGGAATGGGTTTTGGGACAAAAATAGTGGATTCCTACATTGTTTATAATCAGAAGTATAAAGATTTTTTGATTATAGAACAAGGATGGCCAGAGGAAAGCGTTATTGTAGATTTACAATTTTTAAAAGCAGAACTCTATGACAAGAAGATTGATAAACCAGAGAATGAAACAGCATTGTTTTTATCTCAATGTCTTTCGAAGGCTAGTCTTTGTAGCAAAGCAGAGGAACAATTCCTAAATGAGAAGGTATTGGCCTATCTTTCCGTTAAATATAAAAAGGTTTTAATAAAACAGCATCCGGCATGTAGTGGCGATATCCAATTTGTTTTAAAAGAAAACATGCGGATAATAGAGGATTTGGTAGATGCTTTTAATCAAAGTTCTTTTGCGTACAGTTTTGCGTCTACTACTCTTTTGGAGGCTGAGATATTTGATATTCAAACCTACGCTATAAACTCAAAATTGCTTTCAGGCGATAAAAGTATTTATAAACTGTTTAAGACCACATTGAATTTTGAAGATAGCATTCTTATATAAAATTTTTCTTGTAATTCTAATGCTTTGCTTACCGCTAAATTTTATAGCACTTTACGGTATAGGCAACGTATATATATCCACGCTTGTTATTTTTCTTGAGTTTTTCCTGTTCCTTTTGTTAATAGGAGAAAGGTTAATAAATAAACCCATGGTCCTATTAGCTTTGGGAGTATTTATATACTTTGTCCTAACCACCTTAACCAATGAATGGTTATATGGAAAAGATATGCTAAAGGATCAGATGGTCTTTCTGGTTGTTTATCTTCAAAATCTACTTGTGTTTATAATAGCATATGCTTTATTTGACAAAATATCAATTCATTACTTTCTGAAGCTTTTTTTACTAATTATGTTCCTAGCTGTAGTAAGGGTAATTTTGGAAGAGCCTGAAAGTCTTTTTAAATTTAGTGTTGTTTTTGAGGAGCGAATCCAAGCACTCTTTATAGGTGGTGTTAATAACTATGCTTTATTATTAGGAGTAGCATTTATTGTCAGTTTTTTCTATATTGAAAATAGAATTTTAAGATTTGTTTTATGTGCTTTTTGGTTAATTTCCGCAGTTCTTACGATGTCTAGAGGTGCCCTGTTGGCGATAGCCATTACCTTATTTGCTGTGGCGCTATATGATAAAGACAGAAAAACGCTTAAAACCTTAATTCGTTTTTCGGCTGTAGTTTTTGTAATTGGGGCTTTTGCGTTATTTTATTTTGTTGAGCTAGATGAAGTTACTAAACAATTGAACGAACGATTTTTAAGTGTTTTTACCGGGGAGTCTAAAGTCGATCAGTTTTCATCTGGAAGAGACCTTATTTGGAGAGATATGTTTGAACGAGTAGGAGAATCTCCATTTTTTAATTTTTTGTTTGGGCATGGAGCTGGGAGTATAGACTTTAGGGTGCATGGAGGGCATTATAAATCCTCTCATAATATTCTTATAGACCTTTTATTTAGAAATGGAGTTTTTGTGCTTTTTGGATATATTTTATTTTTGTTGACCATTTTTCTGCTTTTTATTAATAGAAGAGATAGAGAGAAATTGCCCTTATTTGGTGTTTTTGTATTTTTACATGTAGAGTTGATGGTAAATCCTTTTGTATTTGCTGCCCAAATGGGTTGGGTTTATTCTATTTTCATGGTAATTTTTATAAAACAGAACAAATTAATAGTAAGCAACCCAAATCCAATAACGTAATTTTGTTATTTAGAAGAGCCGCTCTCAAAAATGTAGATTGTTTTAATTTTTTGCTGCCTGTTTTTCTGGGTCTATTACCTTTTGCGGTTATTTTTATCGGCGAAAAACCCATTCCTTTTTATGTTGTTTTGTTGTTAATTCTATTTGTATTTGAGAAAAACAAAAAGAGTAACCTACTTAATTCTAAAAAATTGATGACTCCATTTTTGGTTTACATTGGAGTTTATTTAATTTTCTCATTAATTTCAGATGATATCAGCATTTCAAGTAAACATCTTGAAAGGCAGGCCTCAATTTTGATAATTCCCTTACTTATATTCAGTAGTAATTGGACATGGAGAAGATTAACTATTTTTTTTGAGACTGTTTTAATCGTACTAGTACTAGTTTGCCTTTTAGGGTTCCTAAAATTAGGGTTGTTTCATTTTGTTTGGTCAGATTGGATCGTGAGTTTAGAGGCAGAATATCTTCAATTTAAGTTTCCTCATCTATTAAATGTTCATCCCACCTATTGGTCTTATCTTTTAATCTTTGGAAATTCTATTTTATTGTATAATGGAATTTTGAAAATTGAAATGAACAAGTATTTCTTTCGGCTTAGTTTAATACTGTTTAATTTATGCCTTCTGCTTCTTGCCGCTAGAACCGCTTTGGTAATTAACTTTGTCCTTCTTTTATACTTTTGCTTTGTTTTAATAAGAAGCAAAAACAGAAACAAAAGGCATTTAGTTTTTCTGGTTGTTTTATCCGCGGTGCTATTATTTTTTGTTTTTCAGTATATGCCGTTTGTTGTTGCAAAAATCACCGCTATCCCGAATGATGAAAGGTTGCTTCTGTGGCCAAAAGCACTGGACGAAATAAGAAATAATTACTTTATATGGGGTGAAGGAGTAGGGCATGGAACAGAATTATTAAAAGAACATGTAAGCCAAATTGAGGATTACAGAGTTAATTACCACGGGTTTGATTTGCACAATCAGTATCTTAGAAATTATTTGGACATGGGAATTTTAGGATTTGCTGCATTGCTTAATCTAGTATGGTCGCCAATATTGATGAGGCCCAAAGAAAGTTCCATTAATATTATCTCACTTGCTGTTTGCCTCCTTTTTTTTATAGGAATGTTAACCGAATCGTCACTTTCCGTTTTAAAGGGGATTGTTTTTCTTGCAGTTGTTTTCCCGATGGTCATGGTGATTGATAAACACTATTGCAACATCAAGGGTGTGAGTCAATGAAATTAGTAATATTACCGGCCAGAGCACTAGGTTTTTCATATTGGGGATAATGCGCTGTATTGCGTATAGTGCCGTAGGTAGAGTTAATTAAAGCCCTATTATATGCAGCCGCGTCATTAGCCCCAACCAAATTATCATTAGTGCTATGTAGGAGTAAAATAGGGATTTTGATAGTGGGAAGCAATTCTTTTAAAATTTCTAAATCTGAATGGTTGAAATTGGGAAGTACGAAATTATTTAAAAATTGTAATTCTCCCCGAACTTGTTTTTGAAGTAAACTTCTTACTGGGCTTGAAAAATCTGGTACTTCATAGTACATTTTCTGTAAGACGGAATGGAGTTCTGTATCATTTTTATCGCTTCCAAAGAACGCTTTAAAAAACAATTGATCTTCCAACTCTAAATAAGGGGTATTAATTAAAGTAAGAGATTTAATTTCTTTTGGTCTTTCTAAGAATAAAAGCAAAGAAACTATTCCTCCAGTAGAGACTCCAGCTACATGGTAGTTAGAAATTTTAAGTGTGTCTAGTAAAATGGCTAGGTCATTAGCTTGATTTTTGAAATTATAATCATAGTTATTATTTTTTTCATTTCCTCCCAAGCCGGGAATATCGGGGATAATAAGAAAATAATCTTCAGATAAGTATTTGGCAAGTTTTAAAAAACCTTTTTTACTATCTGACCACCCATGTAAAAGTACAATAGTATCCTTTTTAGATGCTTTGCCTCCGATATAATAATGCACATAATAATCATTAACTTTTGCTTTATTTATTTTAAGATGCGCAGCATTTGCCCTTAAATAGGAACCAAAATCGGAAGCGAGCTTTGGAAATGCAAAATAGGAAATAAGAGTAATACAGGAAATGAAAAGAAATAGCCACAAAAGAATTTTTGATAGTATTTTCATTTTTTCATCAACTCTTTATTATCTGCTAAAGTATAAATAAAACTACAAAAAATAGCAACTAAGAAATAACCGAAGACAACAGTATTTAAAACAAATAAGTAGTATTAACTTTAAAAGTTTTATTTAAATGATTATTTTAAATTTATAAAAATATCTTTGTTATTAAAATTAAAATGTGGTTTCAGCAGCAATAATTTTCGGAGGATCTGGATATATAGGACGACATTTAATCTCGGAATTAAGAGACAATAAATTTTTTGATAAGGTTCTAATTCTTGATATTCAGGAACCGGACAACTGGGATGCCGAGATTTCTTCAAGGTTTATATCGTACCAAAGAACAGACGTTAGGAAAAGCATATTTGTTGATTTAGTTGATATTAATTTAAACACTACATGGATTTTTAATTTTGCAGCAATCCATCGCGAGCCTGGACATGCATATGAGGAGTACTTTGATACCAACATTACCGGAGCCGAAAATGTGACTGAATTTGCCAGAAGAACGGGAATTAAGAATATTTATTTTACCAGTAGTATTGCACCTTATGGCCGGTCTTTAAATGAAAGAAATGAAGCCTCGCCATTATATGCAGAAACAGCTTACGGCATTTCTAAAGCATTAGCTGAAAAAATCCATCAAATCTGGCTTGCAGAAGATTTATCCAGACGTTTAATTATTGTAAGGCCAAGTGTAATTTTTGGACCGAAAGATCCCGGAAATGTACTTAGAATGATAAAAGCTTTAAAAAAGGGAACTTTTGTCCTTCCTAACGGCGGCAACATAATAAAGGGATATGGATATGTATATGGCTTGGTAGACAGCATCCTTTTTACGCTTCAAAAAAACGAAAGGCTTATAATATACAATTATGCGGAAAATCCCTTAGTTCCTTTAAGAGAAATGGTTAATATTGTTAAAGAAGAGTTAGGGTTCAAGAAACCAATCCTAAAATTGTCTGTAAAGACATTATCTTTAGTTGCTTATTTAATACAGAAAGCATTTAAATTGACAGGAAAAAAGTCAGATATTCACCCAACCAGAGTACTTAAGGCAGGTTTCCCAACAAACATCAAACCCAAATATTTGATAGACAATGAATTTGATTTTAAGTACGATTTTAAAAATGCACTTAAACATTGGATTTCTATTTCACCCGAAGATTTTGAATAAATGAGGATAGCTATAGTTCATGAATGGTTAACTGTAATTGCAGGCTCGGAAAGTTGTTTTAAGGAATTTGCTTATTTATATCCAAATGCCGATATATTTGTCCTTGTGTCAGACGAGATAAGTTTGAAGAAGCTAAATATAGATCCATCCAGAGTAACTAATTCTTTCATTCAAAAACTACCAAAATCTAAAACAAAATGGAAAAATTATCTACCTTTTTTTCCATATGCTGTTGAGCAGTTTGATTTATCAGGATATGACTTAATTATTTCTTCATCGCATGCGGTTGCGAAAGGTGTAATTACGAATGCAAATCAAATTCACATTTGTTATATTTACTCACCAATACGATATGTATGGGACTTATACCATCAGTATTTAGATGAATCAAATCTAAAAAAAGGACTGAAAGGTTTTATAGCTAAATCAATTTTGCATTACATAAGAAATTGGGACCGAAATACAGCAAACAATGTTGATGAATTCATTCCAATTTCAAAGTATGTTGACAAACGTGTTTGGAGAACATATAGAAGAACATCATATAAAGTAATTTATCCTCCTGTTGCAGTAAATGAATTTACACTCAAAGAAGAAAAAGAGGATTTCTATTTGGCTGCATCCCGACTTGTTCCCTACAAAAAAATTGAACTTATCGTTGAAGCCTTTGGGCTAGTACCCGACAAAAAATTAATTGTTATTGGTGATGGCCCTGACTTAAAAAAGATTAAAGCCATAGCCAAAGAAAATGTGAGTATTTTAGGTTATCAAAGTTTCGAAGTCCTTAAAGACCATATGCAACGGGCCAAAGCTTTTATTTTTGCAGCGGAAGAAGATTTCGGTATAATACCAATAGAGGCACAAGCTTGTGGTACTCCTGTAATCGCGTTTGGAAAGGGAGGTTCATTGGAAACTGTTTTAGGGAAATTTGTGGGGCAAAAACTGGAGGCAGAAGATACCGGAGTTTATTTTAATGAACAAACAGTACCTTCTTTGCTGGCTTCTTTATCATATTTTGAGGAGAATTATAATATATTTAAGCCTTTGAATATTAGAGAATTTGCACTATCATTTGATACGGAGATTTTCAAAAACGATATAAAAAAAACAATTGCGGAAATTATAGAAAAGCACAAAAAATGAAAAAGGCAATTATAACAGGGATTACAGGTCAGGACGCGGCCTATTTGGCAGAGCTTTTATTAGAGAATGGATATCATGTTTACGGAACATATAGAAGAACGAGCTCTACGAACTTTTGGAGAATTGAAGAATTGGGAATCCAAGACCACCCTAATTTGACATTAATGGAGTATGATTTAATTGATTTATCTAGTGCTTATAGAATTATTTCCGAAATCGAGCCGGATGAAATATATAATTTGGCTGCACAAAGTTTCGTTGGCGTTTCCTTTACCCAACCTATTGCCACAGCGCAAATTACTGGCATTGGAGCTTTAAATTTATTAGAGGCAATCCGAACAATCAATCCTAAAATTAAATTTTATCAAGCTTCAACTTCGGAGATGTTTGGCAAAGTTCAAGCAATTCCGCAAAATGAGGAAACGCCTTTTCACCCACGAAGCCCCTATGGAGTTGCCAAGGTATTTGCACATTGGGCAACTTTAAATTATCAGGAATCTTATAACATATTTGCCACGAGCGGTATACTTTTTAATCACGAATCCCCATTAAGGGGCAAGGAATTTGTTACAAGGAAAATCACGGATGCCGTTGCTAAAATTCATTTGAGAAGGCAAGATGTTTTGGAATTGGGAAATTTGGATGCAAAGAGAGATTGGGGATTTGCCAAGGAGTATGTAATTGGTATGCACAGAATGTTACAAATTAATGAGCCGGGGACTTTTGTTTTGGCCACAGGTAAGACACAAACTGTCAGAGATTTTGTGACACTGGCTTTTAAGGTAATTAATGTGGACATTATCTGGGAGGGAAAAGAGGATAAGGAACTAGGACGAAATGGCAAAACAGGGAAGACCATTGTTCAGGTTAATCCGCAATTCTATAGACCCGCTGAGGTAGATTTATTGATAGGAGATGCTTCAAAAGCGCATGAGAAATTAAATTGGAAACCGAAAACTACCCTAAAAGAATTATGTGAAATGATGGTTACTAAGGACTTGGAAAGAAATCAAAATGGAGGCACCGTCTAAGGAGAAAGTTTTAATAACAGGTATTACGGGATTTACTGGTGTTCATTTAGAGAAATCTTTACTCGAAAAAGGATATCTGGTCTACGGTACCTCACTATCCCCATCGACCTCGATAAATCACTTTAAGTGTGATATTCTTGAGGAAAAAATGTTGTTCGATGTTATAAAGGACATCACCCCGGATTATATTGTGCACCTCGCTGCAATATCCTTTGTGGCAGAAGCGGATAAAAAAAGCATTTATAATGTTAATATTTTTGGAACATTGAATGTTTTAAGCGCTTTGGAAAGATTAAAACATAGACCAAAAAAAATTATTATCGCAAGCAGTGCCGCCGTATATGGAGATATTGAAGGGGAACTACACGAGGAAATGTGCCCCAAACCGGTCAATCATTATGGCAACAGTAAACTTGTAATGGAAAACATGGTCAAACATTATTTTGATAGTTTTAATATAATTATAGTAAGACCATTTAATTATACAGGGATTGGTCAGGAATCACATTTCTTAATTCCAAAAATTATCACTCACTTCCAGGAACAGAGGGCATTTATAGAGCTTGGAAATCTAAATACCTTCCGAGAATATAATGATGTAAATTACGTAACCGAAATTTACCTAAAACTGCTTAAATCTTCATTTAAATCTGGAGCAGTTAATGTTTGTTCAGGAAAAACTTACAGTATTTCAGAAATATTAGCGATTATGCAAAAACTATCAAATCATTCTATCGAGGTCAGAATTAATAGCGCGTTTGTTCGTAAACATGAAATTAAGGAATTAAAGGGATCAATGGCCTACCTTACTAAAATATTAGAACATAAGCCAGAATTGAGGCCAATAAAAGACACCTTACGGGAAATATATCAGGGATAACTAAGCTATTTTATTTGTATAACATAAAGTCTCCTATTTTAGAAAAGAAGCGCTCTAAAAAAAATTAAAAAAGTAGTTTTGCCGTCTATTATAGTTTAAAACTAAGGTTCAGATTTGATGCTTTCTAAAAAATACCCTTATTCAGGGCTTATTGCCCAAGTATCCTACGGACTCGATTTATTAGTCATAAATTGGTTTGCCTATTTTTTACCGATAAATTTTCAAACACCACTTCTTTTTCACACATATATTTCAATCGTATGGATAATAATTTCATTTAAAAATGAATTTTATGAGATTTACAGATATACCAAAGTAACACATATATTAAAAAGAATTTTCACGCAATTTGTTTTCTTCTTCCTTATTTTATTTGCTTTTATAGGGTTCTTTAAACAACCGGTTATTAGTAGACTCGCCTTAGGACAATATTTTATCTTTGTTTTTATCGCAGTATTTTCCTTAAAGTTTTTGAACTACATTTTATTAATGAATTATAGGGCAAGAATAAAGGGTAACCTCAGACAAGTGGTGGTGATTGGCAAGAACAATAAAACAGATCAGTTAATTAAAGTTTTTAACGAGCGTACTGAATTTGGATATCATTTTATGAGACAGTTTTGTCCGAAGGAAAATGAATTTAACATTGATAATTGTTTTCATTATATACTCGAAAATAAAATTGACGAGATATACTGTTCGGTAGATGAATTAAAAAATAGCCAACTGACCCACTTCATAAATTTTGCAGATAACAATCTGAAAACGCTAAAATTTATTCCGGACAACAAGAATATATTTTCAAAAAAACTGCGATTTGAATATTACGATTATATTCCGGTGCTATCACTAAGAGACATACCCCTGCACAATCCACTAAATTCTGCAATTAAAAGAACTTTTGATATTGCTTTTTCACTATTTATTATTTTGACTCTGCTATCCTGGCTTATTCCACTTTTGGCTATAATCATTACCTTAGAATCAAAAGGCCCTGTTTTTTTTAGACAAAGAAGAACCGGTATTGATAACCGAGAGTTTTATTGCTATAAATTCAGGTCTATGACCCCAAACAACTATGCAGATAGAATGCAGGCTGGTAAAAACGACATGCGAATAACAAGGGTGGGTAAATTTATGCGAATGACCAGTATAGACGAACTCCCTCAATTTTATAATGTATTTTTTGGAACCATGTCCGTAGTTGGTCCTAGACCTCATATGTTAAGGCATACTTTTGAATATGCCAATAGAGTAGATAAATATATGCTGAGGCATTTCGTAAAACCCGGAATTACTGGACTTGCACAGGTAAGAGGATATAGGGGAGAAATAGAAACAGATAGTGATATTTTAAACAGAATTAAATTTGATATCTTTTATATAGAAAACTGGTCACTCTTTTTAGATTTAAAGATTATAGTACAAACCGTATTGAATGCATTTTCCGGAGAAGAAAAGGCATATTAACACAAAATATTGTTTTTGCCCCAGTTTTATGGTTGTTAAACAGAAATTATTGTAAGCGCTGTCACCCATGTATATGTTTGTATTCAGATTTAAAAGAAAATTTTATTAATATAACCTTAAAGTATAACACGTGAAAAAAGTTTTGATTACCGGAGCTGCCGGATTTTTGGGATCCCATTTGTGTGACCGATTTATTAAAGAGGGATTTCATGTAATAGGGATGGACAACCTAATTACCGGGGATTTAAAAAACATAGAACATCTTTTTAAATTAGAACAGTTTGAGTTCCATAATCACGATGTAACCAAGTTTGTACATGTTCCCGGGACTTTGGATTATATTCTTCATTTTGCTTCGCCCGCGAGTCCAATAGACTATTTAAAAATACCAATACAAACCCTTAAAGTGGGGGCCTTAGGAACACATAATCTGCTTGGCTTAGCTAAAGAAAAAAAAGCAAGAATACTTATTGCATCCACCTCCGAAATTTATGGAGATCCATTAGTGCACCCTCAGACAGAAGAATACTACGGAAACGTAAACACAATTGGGCCGCGAGGGGTATATGATGAAGCAAAGCGTTTTCAAGAATCTATTACCATGGCGTATCATCGGTTCCATGGCGTAGAAACCAGAATAGTGCGTATTTTTAATACCTATGGACCAAGAATGCGCCTAAATGATGGGCGTGTTATCCCCGCATTTATGGGTCAGGCATTGCGTGGAGAGGACTTAACTGTGTTTGGAGACGGTTCGCAAACAAGGTCGTTTTGTTTCGTAGATGATGAGGTTGAAGGCATATACAGGTTGCTGTTAAGCGACTATGCATATCCCGTAAATATTGGTAATCCGCATGAGATTACTATCAAAGAATTTGCTGAAGAGATTATAAAACTTACCGGAACTAACCAAAAGATTGTTTATCAGCCCTTACCTCAGGATGATCCTATGCAAAGGCAACCTGATATTACCAAAGCCAAGGAGATTCTTGGATGGGAACCCAAGGTAGGAAGAGCAGAGGGGATGAAAAAGACATGGGATTTCTTTAAAACCCTCACAAAGGAGGAATTAATAAAGACAGAACATCGCGATTTTTCAGATCGAAATAGAAAGTAACAGTATTCCTATTGGTTCTTTTCTCCTAATTTATTTGCAGTTACGAGCTGTATTTGCATTTCAAAATGTATTTTTGGGCAAATTTTAAAAAATGAATGTCCTTATATTAGGCTCTGGTGGCAGAGAGCATGCTTTTGCTTGGAAACTTAAACAAAGTCCTGCTCTAGCCAAGCTTTTTGTAGCCCCCGGTAATGCCGGTACTTCAGCAATTGCCCAAAACATAGCTATTGGTGTAAATGATTTTGTAGCAATAAAGAAACTTGTTCTGGAAGAAGGCATTGATATGCTAGTAGTTGGACCTGAAGACCCTTTGGTGAATGGCGTGCACGACTTTTTTCTTAGCAATCCTGAACTTAAACATATACCGGTTATAGGCCCGCAAAAGGCAGCTGCAGCTTTGGAGGGTAGTAAGCAATTTGCCAAAGAGTTTATGTTACGGCATAAAATCCCAACAGCGGCTTACAACAGTTTTACAAAGGACACCTTAAAAGAGGGTTATCATTTTTTACAATCGTTAAACCCCCCTTATGTATTAAAAGCGGATGGCCTTGCAGCAGGAAAAGGTGTAGTAATTTTAAATGATCTTGAAGAAGCAAAGGAAGAATTACGCAAAATGTTGGTAGATGCCAAGTTTGGAGGAGCAAGTGCTACAGTGGTTATCGAAGAATTTCTATCCGGAATAGAACTCAGTGTTTTTGTTTTAACCGATGGTAAAAACTATAAAGTTTTACCTACAGCAAAAGATTATAAACGCATAGGCGAAGGAGATACCGGATTAAACACTGGTGGAATGGGGGCCATATCGCCCGTTCCCTTTGCAGATAAAAAATTTATGGACAAAGTCCATGACCAAATAATCAAACCAACCGTAGAAGGCCTTAGAAATGATAATCTACCTTATGTAGGATTCATATTTATTGGATTGATCAAAGTTGGAGATAGCCCTTATGTTATAGAATATAACGTGCGCATGGGAGATCCGGAAACGGAAGTGATAATACCTAGGATAAAGAATGATTTGTTAGCAATATTCCGGGCAATGAGTAATCAATCCTTAGATTCTATTGAACTGGAGATAGATGAACGTAGTGCTAGTACGGTTATGGTGGTTTCCGGTGGATATCCTGAAGTATATGAAAATGGTAAAGAAATAACAGGCTTCGATGATATTACGGATGCTTTGGTGTTTCAAGGGGGCACTAAACTAAGCGAAGGAAAGGTGGTTACCCACGGTGGTAGGGTACTTGCCGTAACAGCTTTTGGTTCAGATTTTAAGGAAGCATTAAAAAAATCCTATAAAAATGTAAAAAAATTACACTTTGATAGGATGTACTATCGCAAAGATTTAGGATTTGATTTATAAGTAGGAGTGGGCGGAAATCGACTTATCTTCTTCCCCTTTGTCATTAAAATCTTTTAATTGGAGCATCCAATAGACCATTGCTACAAAACCAATTAATAAAAATATCCAGTTTAAGGTATTTGCACCCCACCAATTCTCCATGGAGCGGATAGCGTCAAATGGAAAAAAAAGATAGTTCACAAATAAATCTTCTATCCCTCTAAATAATGATGTCATGTTATTTATATTTACTACAAAAATATAAAAACCCAAGATGATTTCAAGCATTTTTGGAAAAACAAAACCAATAAATTACATTATAGTATTGGTATTTTTGTTTCTTTTTTATTGGTTTGTACACCTCATCGTATTCAAAAAAATTTACAACCTTGAACAATTACCCCTTCAAATAGGAATTCTCGGAATCTTGTTGTTAAGTATTTTGGCCGTCAATTTCATTGTAACCAGAAACAAAGTAACCGGGGCCAATTCTTTTGCGATATTATTATATGCGCTGTTAATTGTTCTTTTCCCTGAAACCATTACAGACGGTAGAGCTGTGTTGTGCAGTTTTTTTATATTATTAGCCATAAGGCGTATTATTAGCTTAAAATCACTAAAGGACATTAAATTTAAAATTTTAGATGCCACGCTGTGGGTTTTATGCGCCAGTTTATGCTATGATTGGGCCATATTATTCCTTATTCTGGTATTTGTAGCCATTTACTTTTATGAGCCGAAGAACATTAAAAATTGGATTGTACCAATTATTGGGGTATTAACGTTTGTACTATTGCTTGTTGGATTTCTGATGTTAACCAATAACCTTTCCTTTATAAAGGAACATTATGAATTCTCTTTTAATTTTGAGGATGCTTATTTTCTGGATTTTGCCAATAGCACAAAATTAGGAGCCTTTGTTTTGGTCACTACGTTTATGGGGATTATCGCATTTCTAAAAATTGTTAAGCTAGGCGTAGGCAGAATAATAACCTTACGGCTAATTGCAGTTGCCTATTGCATAGGGATAGCTTTAAAATTTTTAATTACAGGAGAACATGTTTACCCTATAATTATAACCTTTTTTCCGGCAGTTATCTTCATGAATAACTATGTAGAAACCATAGAAAAGCCAAAGTTGAAGGAGTTGGTTCTTTTCGTATGTGTCCTAATTCCTTTTATGGTATTAATGTTCACCTCCTTTTTTTAGAATTTGAAGTATCTTTACAGCAAATAATAATCCCATGTTTAGCTCGTTTGCCAATTCCATCTTTGAAGAAAGTATTCGGAAATATCATATTAGGGATGATGTTTATCAAGATTTTAATAATCCCTATCCGGTGGAGGAACAAATTTCCTGTTTATTATATCGAAAAAATTGGATAGACACGGTGCAATGGCATTATGAGGATATTATACGCGATCCAAATATTAATCCAAAAGAAGCCTTAGACCTTAAAAGAAAAATAGATGCCAGCAATCAAGATCGTACTAATTTGGTAGAGTTTATTGATAGCTTTTTCTTAAAAAAATACCAATCGGTTTTACCTAAAAGTAATGCCACAATCAATACAGAGAGCCCTGCCTGGGCGCTGGATCGCCTTTCTATTTTAGCGCTTAAAATTTACCACATGGAAGAAGAGGTTAGCCGTAAAGATGCTTCCTTGGAACATATTGCTTCTTGCCAAAATAAATTGAATATTCTATTGGAGCAAAGGACTGATCTCTCTACAGCTATTGACCAACTTTTGAGTGATATTGAAAATGGAATTAAATATATGAAGGTCTATAAACAAATGAAAATGTACAATGATGAGGAATTAAACCCTATTCTTCGTGGTCAAAAATGAACTACATCTTAATACGGGAGCCAAGGAAAAAAATCTTTTATTAATTCGGCTTTCCGCAATGGGAGATGTTGCCATGTTGGTTCCTGTTCTTTCCACCTTTATTAATCAATATCCTAATGTAAAAATTACGGTGCTTACACGGGAATTCTTTAAACCCATGTTTTCCAAGCTACCTAATGTCGCTGTTTTTAATGCTGATGTAAAAGGCCGGCATAGGGGTATTTTGGGCTTATGGAGGCTCTTCAGAGACTTGAAAAAGCACGAATTTGATGCCGTTTTGGATATGCACAACGTATTAAGAAGCAAAATCTTAGGGTTTTGGTTTATGTCTTCCGGCATTCGTTTTATACAAATAGATAAAGGGAGAAAAGAGAAAAGGGCCTTAACTGCTTCTTATAAAAAAGTTTTTAAACCATTAAAATCTACACATGAACGTTATGCCGATGTATTCCGCAAGCTGGGATATCAACTGGACTTAGGCTATGCCAAACTTTTGCCTAAACAACCTATTAGTAATAAAATAGCGGAAACCGTAAAATTAGGAAACAAAAAGAAGATTGTGGGGATTGCTCCTTTTGCTGCTTACAAAGGAAAAACCTACCCAACACACCTTATGGAACAGCTCATTAGGGAATTAAAAAACACTAAACGTTATAGGATACTATTATTTGGCGGTGGTGCCTATGAACAACAGCTGCTTGAAAAGTGGGCGTACCAGTTTAACCGATGTCACTGTATCGCCGGTCAATTTTCTTTTGAAGAGGAGTTGGTAATTATTTCTAATTTAGATATTATGGTAGCTATGGACAGCGGTAATGGTCATTTGGCCGCAATTTATGGTGTGCCGGTAATCACATTATGGGGTGTTACACATCCCCACGCAGGTTTTGCCGCATTTGGCCAAGATTCGGAAAATGCGATTCTTGCCGACAGAGTACAATTTCCATTGATTCCTACCTCAATTTATGGAAATAAAACACCGAAAGGATACGAAAAGGCCATAGAGACTATCAATCCGAAAGCGGTTTTTCTGAAAATCGAAGCAATTCTGAATAAAAAGTAACTATTTCCCTATGCCATCTGCTTTTGTGCTATGGATCTAAAGTAATGTTTCAATTGCTGCATATACTTATAGCGCAACATTCGACTATTTCCTTCAACCATTAAGGTGCGTACACCAATATAAGAAGAAATAAGATAGGTGGCAACGGCCTCACTGTCGGTGTGCCTATCTACAAAACCATCAGATTTTCCCTTTTGTAAGGCGGTAATCAAATTCACCTCCCAAACTTTCAGAATATCATTTAAATACTTTGTGATTTCGGGGCTTTTCTTGTTGAATTCTGTAATAAAATTACTTAACACAAATCCATAATCCAACTCATTATGTTCTGCCGTTTCAAGAGCATCTTCAAAACACTTTGAAATTGCATTAAGGGGGTCTTCTATTCCTGAAATGGGTTCAACAAGCATATGATATACTTTTTGAAATACTAGATTCTGGATAATATTCAC
>JBGTEN010000233.1:0-12294 GCA_041747755.1 Arenibacter sp.
ACTCCGCAACAGATTTACATGCCCTCTCAATGAGGGTACTACTTTTTTTTCATAACTTTCAAATTATAATTAGAGATACTTAAAGGTAGTGAATAGTGATGTAAACCATCCCTTGAAGCTACCTTTAGGTTTAGTTCAACAGCGTGTATAAGAACTAGTGGGTTCAGTGCTAAATCAAAGGTCAATACCTTTAATAAGAAGTCAGTGCCAAACTGAAATTGAAGTACTTTTTAATCCGCTACTTCTTATACATGCAAAACTTTGGGTGTAAGCTAAAAAAAATCGTAAATGAGTAGAAAACTTCCTTCAAGAAACAAGCTTTTTGATAAATTTTCAAATCAACTTCACCTTCTTAAAGAGAATGGATTAATTGACATTGAACTTAAGTTTTCTGAAACTTATATATGCCCTTTATGCCTTGCGCAGTTTGCAAAAGGTGATTTAATTTCTGATAGTTCTAAAAATTTTTTAACCGAGGAAGACGCACCACCCGCAAAATTAGGAGGCTCTCGAATTGCTTTGACTTGTAAAAAATGTAATTCAAGAGCAGGTCATCAAATAGATAATCATCTAATAAATCGAATTAGAGAAATAGACGACAGTAATTTCTATAAGCGCTCTAAACAATTTAGACATTTAGAATATGAGGGCAGAAAAGTAACTGCCGAAGTAACATCAAACGGAGATGGCACTTTAACAGTTTTGCATAGGACTAAAAAAAACAACCCGAATTTACTTGACAAGTTCATTTACGGAATAAAAAACAAAACAATTGGACCTATTTTAAATCTAGAACCTAAAAAGTATATAGTCGATTCTGATAAAGTAAATTTAGCGTTGCTTAAGACTAATTATATTATAAATTTCGCTCAATTTGGATATATCTTTCTTTTAGATTCGTATTATGACTCTCTTAGAAAACAAATTGAAAATATGAATGAAGGCTTTGATGGACAGATATTTTTAAAAGACCAATTTCAAAAAGATAAGGAAGGAATGTATTATGTCTTAAATCAAGGTGCAAAATCGACATTTAGTATCTTTTCATTAAAAACCGAATATTCCGAAACCCTAATTGGGGCGATTTTACCTTTACCAAATAAGACGCCAAAAGAAATTCATTCTGTACTTACTAGTAATGGATATGACATTGGTGTAAAAGGCAAAGTTGGAGTTTCATTGGATATAAGTAATTATGATGGAAGTGCTGATTTATTTAATGATATTAAGGAAATAAAGAAAATAATAGCGTGGAAAAACGCGCGATAATATCGTTGGACTTAATATGAAAAACAAAAATTATGAAATGTATTTATTGTGAAGAAAATGTTTCAGACAGAGCAAATTTCTGCCCAAAATGTAAAAATCAAATCAAATGCCTTAATTGTAATGAGATTTTAGAAAAAGATAGTGCAATATGTATTATGTGTGGGGAAGATAAAAAAACTAAATCTTCAAATCAAAATACAATTAAATTTCAAGAAACTAAAAAAACTAGATCATTTGAGGCTAGTTTTTCAAATGAAGTTGGGCAAAGTATTGGTGAAGCATTTGGTATATTATTAACAAATAAGAAAAATGCAGGTTTTCAATCCAAAAACTTACTAAACCCTAAACCTAATAATATTGCAGAAAATGAAGAAGTTTTAGATTCAGACTTTATTGAAGTAAAACCTAGTACAACACAAAATGATAGAGTATTCGAGATTTTCAATGAAAGTAACGATAAAATAACTTTATTAGAAACTAGACTTAAGGCAGCATCAAAAAGAGATTACGGAATACGCTTAACTATAATTTATCTATACTACGAGTTAATAAAAGGTAGTGCCAAAATTAGTCGTGAAAAATTAAATTCAATTATAAAGGATGCAAGTCTCTACGATGGTAATTTTCGTGGGTGGTTGACAGGAACAAATTTGGTTGGGGTTCACGATGACGAAATTGAGTTAAAAGCCCCAGGCAGAGAAAAGGCTAAGGAATACATAAAAGAGATATTTAATGATACGATAGAAGATAAATGGAAACTTGGTTCTGCAGCAAAAAAAAGGAAAAAGAAAGATATTGAAGAAAGTAAAAATGGTTGATTTACAAGAATTTTGCTCTAAATCAAATATTGATAGTCAAAAGTCTAAGATAGATGCCGTAATACTTTTAATGTATTATGAAATCGTATTTAAAGGTAAAGAAGGTCTATCGATTAATGAAATAAATAATCTTTTTGAAAAAGCACATTTGCCTTTATATAACCGTACATATCTAAAAAGGGACTTGTCAAAGGATAAAAGGGTTACTAAAATACCTAAGACTGAAAAATATAAACTTATTTTCAGTGAATTAAAAAATCTGAATATTGAATATGGATATTTACGAGAAGGTGAAATTCAAATTAAAGTAAGAGTTAATCTCAATAATACACCATTATTTGGGCAAATGGAACTTGAAGGGGCTCAAAAAATGTCTCAATTATATATTATACTTCATTGTTGGGAAAATTCAGTGAGAAAGTTTATTGAGCAAAATTTGACAGAAAAAGTTGGAAATAATTGGTGGGATATTACAAAAAATAATGAACTTGAAACCAAGTATTTAGACAGAAAAAGTAAGGAAGAAAAGCAAAAATGGATTAGTCCAAGAGGCACGAAAAATCCTCTTTATTACCTTGACTGGGGAGATTTGGTTAAAATAATTAGAAAAAATGAACAACATTTTATATCAAAAATTCCTGATATCAAATTTGTTGAGCTAAGGCTGGAAGAGTTAGAGAGATTAAGAAATATAATAGCGCATAATGGAATGGTTCCTGATGAAAATGATATAGATCGAATAATTGTACACTTTAATGATTGGTGTAATCAATTAAAAGAAAACTGAGCCCAACATAGGTAACCGTTACTCCAAAGGTGGTCACGTTGAGACGGCCCGTAATACATAAAAACCCATGCTATTTAAGAAAAAGTTCATGACCTTATTAGAAAACGGTACCCTCACTACCGCTTTTAGAAAGTGGATGCGGCCTTCAGTAAGCGAATCATGTACCCTTTTGACCCCTGTAGTAGGACAATTAAAATTACCTCCCTATATAAAATAGAGTACAAACAAATCCATCTGTCGGGTAAATGGCGGGTAAAGTTCTTCCAAATTCCTTTGACAACTAAACTGCTGCTCGTAACATTGTCAAAAAAAACATAAACAGATGAAACAGCCCAAATTAGGAAAAAAGATTTCCGAGTTACGAACAGAAAAAGGCTTAACCCAGGAAGAGCTTGTTGAGAAATGCAACATCAGTGTCCGCACCATTCAACGTATAGAAGCGGGAGAAGTAACCCCTAGAAGCTATACCATAAAAACCATTTTAGCTGCTCTGGATTATGATCTTAGTCAGCTAACCGAGGACGAACCTAATTTTCAAGACTCCCTTGCCGGAGAGGTAAAACGGTTAATGTTAATCGACATTGATACCGAAAAACCAACCAATTTTCTCATTAACCAGCTCCATATCGCCTGGATTCTGGGTATTGTTTATTTTATAGTGGGCTTTTTTGAAGGGGCTGCAGACTACTATCTATTCTCAGAAGACCAGATGATCTTTAGTAACGGAGTCTATATTGCTATTAAGGTTATTGCTTTGGTCTCTTTTGCTTTCTTTCAACGCGGTTTTATTATGATTGGTGGCTTGTTTCGGAATTATTTACTGAGAATCATTTCTTTTATTATGATTATAGCGCTTGTACTGCTTACCGGGTATGATATCATTTCGCTATTTTATGGTGCCGTAGAAACCGAAATTGTTCTTGGTGCTTCTGCCATTACCTTTGGCGTAATTGGGATTTTTTATGGCATTGCACTGTACCGATTACGAAAATCCTTAGGGGATATCGCAAAATTTGCCGGGGTTTTAGAAATTATTGGAGGTTGCTTTTTGGTAACCGTACTTCTTTCTTTTTTCAGCCTGCTTATTTCTATTCCCGCATTACTGTTGCAAATAATTTTGATTTTTAAGGTTATTGAGGTGATTAAGGGGAAGGAGAGTGGGGGGAGTCGGGAGTCAGGAGACAGGAGTTAAAAAGTTCAAGTGCAAGAGTCAAGTGCAAGTTCAAAAGAATGAATACAAATTCAAAAAGCAAATACAAACTTAAGAGACGGGAGTCAGGAGTCAGGAGTCAGGAGACAGGAGTCGGGAGTCAGGAGACAGGAGTCAGGAGTCAGGAGTCAGGATAGTTAAGAGTTAAAAAGTGCAAGTGCAAGAGTCAAGTGCAAGTTCAAAAAAAAATACAAATTCAAAAAGCAAATACAAACTCAAGAGACGGGAGTCGGGAGTCAGGAGACAGGAGACAGGAGTCAGGAGACGGGAGTCAGGATAGTTAGGAGTTTAGAGTTCAGAGTTAGTTGGGGTTAAAAAAGTGTAAGTTCAAATTCTGGTCGGGAGATACATTTATCCATTACCGTTTTAAATCTAGTAGGGATACTCTTTTAAAATTCTATCCATTTCTTCTGCCACCTGCAGCACATTTTCTCTGGTAAATAGCAAAGGTGGTTTGGTTTTCAGGACACTGTCCTTTGGCCCATCTGTACTAATCAGAATATGATTTTCTCTGAATTTATTTTTAATGATTTTTGCCAACAACGGATCTTCCTCCTTTGTTCCCGGTTGTACCAAATCCACCCCAAGGAATAAACCTGAACCCCTAACATCTCCTATACATGCATACTTGCTTTGGAGCTCCTGAAATAAAGATTTATAGTAATTCCCCACTATTTTGGCATTTTCCTGCAATCCTTCTTCCTCCATGACTTCCAGAACTGCCAGGCCTATGGCGCAGGAAACGGGATTACCCCCGAAGGAACTGAAAAATTCCACCCCCTTTTCAAAAGAGGCTGCGATTTCCTCGGTACAGATTACAGCGCCCATAGGATGTCCGTTGCCCATAGGTTTCCCCAATACCACCATATCGGGAACGACCCCGTAGTGCTCAAATCCCCAAAAAAAGTCTCCAACCCTTCCAAAACCGGTCTGCACCTCATCAGAAATACAAACTCCGCCCTGTTGCCGGATTACCGGATACACATCTTCCAAATAACCCTTTGCCAAAGGTACCTGGCCTCCGCAACCAACAATGGGCTCAGCAATGAAAGCCGCAAAGGGCTGGGAAAAATGTTGTATTTGCCGGATGGCTTCCTTTGCATAAGACTTTCCGGCGGTTCCATCATTTTGGGTATATGGGCCTCTGTACGTATCCGGTAAATTGGTTTTGAGAATGTAGTCCTTCTGCCCCTGCCCTTTGGGATTGGAAAATTTATAGTCTGAAATATCTATGGAAATCTGGGTATTGCCATGATAGCCATGCTCCATAACCATGACTGCTTCTTTTTTGGTATGCCATTTGGCCATCCGGATCGCTAAATCACTGGCGGCGCTACCGGAATTCACAAAAAACACCCTGTTCAAAGATGGTGGAAACTTAGCCAATAATTTTTCCGCATATGCCGGCAAAATATCATACAAATATCGGGTATTGGTATTGAGTTTGGCCATTTGTCTTTGCCCCGCTTCAACAACCTTGGGATGAGAATGCCCCACATGCGGTATATTATTGTATGCATCCAAAAAAGTATTGCCATAGGCGTCATACATGTATTGGAAAGCCGCTCTTTCCATTTTGATGGGCTTGCTGTAGCTGACGGATAAAATGCTGCTAAAGTATTGCTTTCGGTACATTAAGCTATTTTCCGGGGAAAGCGGCTTTTTTTTAGGTAAGCCAGCCACCTCCCTGAATCTATTTTCAACTTCGATCGGATTTATTTTCAGCCATCCGTAAAGCATTTTCCAGGCATTTTCTTCACTAACGGAAGCATAGGCGTTTTCAGGATTTGTTTTTCTGGAGTGGGCCGAATTACAAACACTTACACAAAGCCTTGTCGCGATGAAGTAATATAACACATCGACTTCTTTTTCCTCTAAAGGAATCACCTCTTGATAGCCTTTCAGCACCTCCGACGCCCATCCCAGATAATCCGCTTTGTCATAAGCGGCATACGTCATTGCAACAGCCACTTCCTGTAGCAATGGCGCATAAGCCAAATCTCCAAAATCAATCAATGCTAAATCCTGATTTTCCATGAGGAGGATGTTCCATTCATTGGCATCGTTATAGATAATGGATTTTCGAAGACCGGGTAGCATAGGCCTCACTTTTTCTTCGAATTGCTGGAGGAAATATTGCACCAGACTTCTGTCATTGGCATAGGGTATCTCTTTTAAAAAATCCCTGACCAATTCCGGATATTGGATATGCCATTCCCATTTTCTGGATTGGATGACATAGTTTTTCAATTGTGAAAGTTCCTTACCCAATTCCCCCAAAAAGTTACCTAGGGACAGATAATTTTCCTTTGCACTCTTTGTATCTCCCAAAAAACTTCCATCTAAAAAAGACAAGAGCCTTATAATTTTAGGTTCTTCATTGAGTTCAACAACAGCAACATATTTACCCTCTGAAGATGGAATTGGTGTTGGAAGTCTTCCCTTAAATTTATGTTGAAGAGCCAATAAAATATCCGTTTCCGCTTGGACAAAATCAAAAGTCTCCAAAGAATAGGGGTAGGTTTTTAGAATGAATTTCCCTTTTTCAGTGGTCAACAAATAATTGGCATTGTCATACCCATTCAACCGCTTTATTTCAAGGGAATTAAAGTCAAACCAGCTCTTAATCCATTCTTCCATTTAAAAGATTTTGATTGACCACAAGTTCCAAAAAATTTTAAAATAAAACCCACCTCTCTACTGATAATTTGGGAAAGTCAAATTTAAAAAAGAAGTAAAATTTCTAAGCTTTGGTTTAATTACTAATTCCGGATTCTCTAAGATTTTTACCGTCTTTTCCGGTAAGGGCATCTCCCATATCCTCACGGGCCTTATCTGCAAGTTTTAAAAACAAATCTACTACATGAGGGTTTTCATTGATGACATTGTTTTTTTCGGAAGGATCAGTAGGGATGTGGAATAATTGCATTTCTTCCAAATCGATCATGGTATATTTTATAGGAATACCATCATCCCTGAAATCCTGGTCAGGTGCAATAGACCTATAGCGGTGCGGTAAATATAGCTTCCAATCTCCCATAACTATTGCCTGCAACTCATTGCGGTTGTAATAGACAAAATAGGCTTCTTGTGGTGAAGTTGCCAAATTGTCCTTCAACATAGAAGAGATATCCAGGCCATCTATAGGCAAAGAAGGTAATTGGGCACCTGTCAGCGAGGCAATAGTGGGCAAAATATCTATGCTCATTGCCGGATTTTTCTGGACTTTTCCCAAGGGAATTTTTCCCTTCCATTTCATGATGGCGGGTACTTTTACTCCCCCATCCCAAGAAGTACCTTTTCCTTCTTTAAGAGGATTTGCGGATCCGGAATGTCCCGAATAAGACAACCAAGGCCCATTATCTGAAAGAAAAATTACCAATGTATTTTCCTCCAAATCGTTTTCTTTTAGGGCTTTAAGCACTTCTCCTACAGACCAATCAATCTCCATGATTACATCACCATAAAGCCCTCTTTTGGACTTACCTTTAAATTTATCGGAAACAAACAAAGGCACATGTGGCATGGGATGGGCCAAGTAAAGAAAAAATGGTTTTTCTTTATTCCGTTTTATAAAATCCACTGATTTTTCGGTAAACCATGTCGTAAACATGGATTGATCTGTCCAAACGGTGTCTACAACTTTATTATTTTGGTGTATGGGCAAAGGGGGATAGTAATTTTTAGTTTCCGGATGGTTTGGCCACATATCATTGGAATAAGGAATTCCAAAATATTCATCAAAACCTTGATTGGTCGGCAAAAACGCTGTTTGGTGCCCCAAATGCCATTTTCCAAAAATCGCGGTTTGGTACCCCAAAGGTTTGAGCATTTCGGCAATGGTTGTTTCATTTGGATGAAGCCCATTCTCGCTGGAATGATCAAGAGCTCCATGAATACCCAGTCTATTGGAATAGGTTCCTGTAAGTAAAGCAGCCCTGGAAGCCGAGCATACTGCCTGTGCCACATAAAAATTCGTGAATTTCATACCTTCAGAGGCCATTTGGTCCAAATTGGGAGTGAGAATATCCGGAGACCCAAAAACCCCTACATCATTATAGCCTTGATCATCGGTAAAAATCAGTACAATGTTTGGACTTCTCTCAACAATCTCTTCAGAGGCATTACATCCAAGCAAGTAGGCAAAAATCAAAACTAGTGGGATTAATGGAATTCGCATAGAACGCTATACTAAGTGTGTTTTTACTAAAAAATGATTTTCATTTGAATACTACCATCAAATCAACCAATTTAAAGACTTTAAAACCGATTGAAGAGCCACGGCAGTAAGACATACCCTTAAATTACTTAAAAATAGTCATCTTTAAGATTAGCTCTTCGTTAATTTTTCACATCTCTGAGGCGTAATCATCACGAAAGGATACGAAATTCCAATAACAGTTCCAAAGTGTACCCATCAATTACCCAATAATCTCCAAGAGCAATTCCCACTTCGTATTGCTAATTTCGTATTTCCAAATTCTCAATACTCACTACTATTTATTTCTGTGTTCAAAGATTTTCATAAAAAGCATAGTGTTCATTTTGCGGGCGCGATTTTTGGCAATCCAGGCGGTTTCGCCTTCAAAGAGTTCATCCAGGGTTTCGAACCATAGATTGAGCCACAGACCAAAATGTTCGGAGGTGGTGGTGTTTCCGATTTTATCATCCATTTCCTGATGTGCCGTCACCGGATTCCCAAAATAGGTGCGTTTTAAAAACAATTGGGTTTCCCAGAAATCGGTTAACAAACTTAAATGCCCCGGCCAATCGGTAATAATACCATTAAAAATGGGTCCTAAAATCGCATCCTTCCGTACCTTTCCATAAAAAGTGGTTACGAGAAGGGAAATATCGGCTTTTGTTTTTATTTCGGGTTTGGGCATTTTTTTGTTATTCGTTGATCGTTGTTCGCTTTGTTAAAGGTAAAGCTTAAAAAGTTAGGAGTTCTGAGTTGGGAGTTGGGTGGAAATTTTTGGCAGGGAACAACGACTCAACCAAACGGGACTGTGCGAAAGATGCTTCTCCCGAGTACTCGGGAGAAGCATGACAAGATTATGTTTAATGGCAAGTTTAAAATAAAAATTCAAAAAGCAAATACAAAAACAGGAATCAAGAGACAGGAATCAGCAAAACTAGGCTGGAAAAAAGTTGTAGCCAGACGAAACCGTACAAAAGATGCTTTACTCCTCCCGACTATGGGACAGCATGAGAAAATCGGATTCTAATAAAAGAATCAAGTATAAATTCAAATAGAACTTCAAGAATCAAATACAATTCAATCAAAACAACAGCTATCAGTCATCAACGACTAACCAAAAAATCAAATCTTAAACGTAATCACCGGTAGTTTGGAAGTATTTGTAATATCTTCCCCTATGCTGCCCATAAAAAAGTGAGAAAGTCCTTTTCTGCCATGTGTGGGAATCCCAATTAAATCGGCATCAATGGTTTCTGCATAGTTTAAAATCCCCGTTTCCACACTGTAGTCGTTATAAATTTCTACAGGCAGTTGAGCGTCTACCTTTTCTAAAAACTGAGCAATTTTCTTTTGGGCGTCTTTATGACTTAAGAAATTATCTCCCGGAGTATTAATGTATACCAGATACAGGTTGGCCTGAAACTTAGTTACAAAATCTTTTGCTTTTAGATACGCGGTGATACTTTCCTCTTTAAAGTCGGTTGCAAACACAAAGTTAGCCACCTTAAAATCGGTGATTTCATTTTTTATCACCAGTACGGGAATCTCTGAGTGGCGTACCACTTTCTCCGCATTAGACCCAATAAAAATCTGTTTTAACCCATCTGCACCATGGGAGCCCATTACAACCAAATCGGCTCCGTGCAATTTGGCTATTTCATTTACCTCGCTAAATACCTTAAAATGTTTGATAATAGGGGTGATTTTTATGCCTTTTAAATAGGGTTTGCTTAAAAACTCATTAAATCTCTTCTTAGCTAATTCCAAAAAGAAGAGACTTTGATCTATCTGTGGACCATCGGGAGCGGTGAAAATCCCTGCAGATAATTCCAACATATGCAATACCAAAATTTCGGAATTGTATTTTTTAGAAAGGGAAACTGCCACTTTGAGGGCATTTTCAGATTGTTCAGAAAAATCTACAGGTACTATTATTTTAGTTATCATGATAGTGTTTTTAAGATTTAAATTGTCATGGAAAATAGTTTTGTTTCAGGAGCTTTACGGTGCAACAGCACATCAAAAGCCATACAGATATTGCGAATAAACGGCCGACCTTTTTCGGTAACAGCAATATGATTCTCACCAATAATTACCAAACCGTCTATGGCCAATGCCTCCAATCTGGAGAGCACTTCGGGTAATTCTTCAAATTGTTCATTTTGCTTTTGAAGCGATGTTTCCAATCTGCACATTAAATTTAAAATATGCCTTCTAATTATTTGGTCTTCATCGGTTAAAATATGACCTCTAAAAATAGGGATGATGTCATTTTCCACCAGATGCGTATATTCTTCCAGGCTTTTAACGTTTTGAGCAAAGCTGTACCAACTGTCGCTAATACTGGAAGCTCCGAGACCAATCATAAGCTTTGTTTTAGACACAGTATAACCCATAAAATTTCTGTGTACGGTATGCGCTGTCATAGCTTTATACAGGCTATCCTGAGGCAATGCAAAATGGTCCATGCCAATTTCATGATAACCAACTTGTGAAAGTAGTTTTTTGCCCAATTCGTATTGTTCCCGTTTTTCTTGAGCCGATGGTAAATCGGTATCTTTATACCCTCTTTGACCATTGCCTTTCAACCAAGGCACATGTGCATAACTGTAGAACGCTAACCGATCTGGCATTAACTCTCTTGTTTTATGGATAGTTTCCTCAATGTGAGCAGCAGTTTGAAAAGGTAGTCCAAAGATAATATCATGACCTACCGAGGTATACCCTATTTCCCGGGCAATTTCGGTTACCTCTTTTACCTTTTCAAAAGGTTGAATACGATGAATAGCTTCTTGTACGGAAGCATTATAATCCTGCACCCCAAAACTTACCCTTCTAAAGCCCAAATTGTATAGGACCTGAAGATGTGCTTTGGTGGTATTGTTTGGGTGCCCTTCAAAACTTAGTTCACAATTCTCGTCGCGATCGGCAAATTTAAAAATACCGTTTATCAGGAGACTTAAGTTTTCTGGAGAAAAGAAGGTGGGTGTTCCTCCACCCAGATGAAGTTCCTTTATTCTTGGTTTCTGATTGAAGAGATTGCGATACAGCGACCATTCTTTGAGCACTGTTTTTATATAGGGTGATTCTAGATCATGGCGTTTGGTTATGCGTTTATGACACCCGCAAAAGGTACACATGCTTTCGCAAAAAGGGAGGTGTATATAAAGGCTAATACCTTCTGTGCTATTGCTTTCCTGAAAACTTTTTTGTACTGTGGTTTTCCATGATTTTTCAGAAAAGGTATCCCTATTCCAGTAGGGTACGGTGGGATAGCTTGTATATCTGGGACCGGGAATATTGTATTTTTGGACAAGGTTACACATGGAAATGATGTAGTTTTAAGGCAAAAATACAGGCTAAGTGTTTCTTGTAATATGATAAAAATCATATCCGTAATAATTTGAATAATTGCCCGTGGCTCTACCTCGAAGGTAGGCTGTTACAGGAAATTTTTTATTCCGGAATGCGCAAGTTTGTTCTTGAAACCAGCTTTTTTCAACTATTTTAGGTGATTGTACAGGTGTTTCCAAATTGATTTAAGCGTAGTGCAGAAATTCAACCATCAGATATGCAAGTATTTACGGGCACAAAGGATACACCATCTAACTAATAAGGAAGCTTGTTTTTTATTTATAATTATGGGGTTGTTTAATTTATGATTTTTACTAATTTTGCCACCGGTTTGCACTTAGGAATTCTTTTGTAATTTTAAGGGCAACTATTGGTCGCGTAGCTCAGCTGGATAGAGCATCTGCCTTCTAAGCAGACGGTCACACGTTCGAATCGTGTCGCGATCACCAGTAAAATAAGGGCTTCCGAGAAATCGGAAGCCTTTTTTATTATAAAACGTACAACATACGTACAACATTTTCTCCACTTTCCCATTCTTTTACTTTTAGTTATATTTAGGGTCATATAGGCCATGGAAAGATTCATTCAAACCGCAGGAAAGGCACTTGCCAAGTCAAGAATAGGGATAAACCATTTTTTGGAGCATAAAATAGGA
>JBGTEN010000234.1:0-1758 GCA_041747755.1 Arenibacter sp.
GATAAAAGAAATTAAATTTCCTCTATTTATTCGAATTGGAAAAATTGAAAAATAAAGTTTATGTATACCCCACCCTATTATAAAAATGAAGATACTTCAGAAATTAAAAACTTTCTGAAAAGCAATAGTTTTGGTATTCTGATAAACATAACTGACGGAAAACCCTGGGCTACGCATATCCCGTTGGAATTGGATGTTGACAAAGATGGAAAGGACGTTTTGGTGGGTCACATCGCCAAAGCCAACCCGCAATGGGGCTATTTTAAAGATACAGAGGAAGTCCTTTGTATTTTTAACGGCCCTCACAGTTATGTTTCTTCTTCCTGGTATAAAGAAGAGGAAGTGCCTACATGGAATTATATTGCAGTACATGTCTATGGAAAGCTTACCATTCTGGACGAAGCTGCGGTCCTAGAATCCATGCATAAATTGGTAGAGAAATACGAGAAAAATGTAAAAGATCCAATTTCACTACACCAAATGTCGCCTAAAACTATGCGGCAAATCAAGGGCGTGGTTGGTTTTGAGATTAGCATTACCAATATTCAAGCTACCTACAAACTTTCACAAACCAGACCACATGATCACTCCAAAATTATACAAGAGTTAAAGGAAACTTCAGATTCCGGAGCACATGCCATTGCTGATGCCATGAATAAAAGTAACAAATAGTTTATTTTTACAAAGCAGGTATCAATTCCAATCAAAATTCTATATGCCACGCCACATTTCAAAACTTTTAATTATTGTTTTCATTTTAGTAAGTTGTAAAAACGCCAAAGAAGCAGAAAAGGAAATTACCTCCGGGAATCCTGTTTTTGATGGGTGGTATGCCGATCCGGAAGTAGTAGTATTTGATAATGAATATTGGATTTACCCTACATTCTCCGCTGCTTTTGAAAAGCAGGTATTTATGGATGCTTTTTCGTCCAAGGATTTAATTCAATGGAAAAAGCATCCGTCCATCATTGACACAAGTATTATCAAGTGGGCGAAGCAAGCGATGTGGGCGCCCTCAGCCATTGAAAAAGACGGAAAATACTATTTGTTTTTCTCTGCGAACGACATTCAAAGACCAGGACGATCTTCCTGGGACGAAAACAATCCCATTAACCATTTTGGGGGCATAGGTATTGCCGTAGCCGCTGCACCCGGTGGACCCTTTACAGATTATCTGGGGAAACCGCTCATTTCTGATTTTTACAATGATGCGCAACCCATTGACCAATTTGTTTATAAGGATGAGGATGGCACTTTTTATATGTTTTATGGCGGGTGGAGTCATTGTAATGTTGGTGTTCTCAATTCTGATTTAACAGGTTTTGTTCCTGATGCCGAAGGGAACTTATTTACCGAAATCACCCCTGAAGGGTATGTAGAAGGTCCGTTTGTCTTTAAACGATCAGGCAAATATTATTTTATGTGGTCAGAAGGGAATTGGACAGATGGCTCTTATAAGGTAGCGTATGGAATGGCGGATAAAGTGACCGGACCTTATACTCGAATTGGGGAAATTCTGCAAGCTGATCCTGAAGTGGCCACCGGCGCGGGACACAATTCCGTTCTAAATGTGCCGGGCACGGACGATTGGTATATGGTGTATCATAGAAGACCTATACCGAATGAGGATAGGGATCATAGAGTAACCTGTATTGATAAACTTGAGTTTCACGCGGATGGTACTATTCAAAATGTAAAAATGACTTTTGAGGGGGTAAGACCACAGGAAATACCATAATATGCAAATAAAAGTATTGG
>JBGTEN010000235.1:0-2792 GCA_041747755.1 Arenibacter sp.
CCTTAGATTTTTGCTGCTTTATTTTGTGTAAAAACTGTGCAAGCTCGCTTCCAGTAATGTCATTAAATGTTGCCCAATAATTTTTAGAGAGGCAGGGAATTTTTAAAGGGTCCCTGGTAATCATCTCCAGATTAAACTTAATCTCCGGGTTATGTTTTCGAATGGTATTTATCATCCCTTCTATATCCAGAAATCCATCTCCCAAATTTACTTCTGATAGCAAGAATCCATCTTCATATTCATCCACTGCCATATCCTTTAAATGGACCGAGATGGCATAAGGCGCCAATACGTTTACCACTTCCATTGGATACTCTAATAACGATAAATTATTACCGGTATCCAAGGTTAATCCTATCCACTCGCTTTCAACCGACTTTAGCACTTGTACCATTTCTTCTGCCCTCCAATCCTTATGGTTTTCAACAGCAAGCTTAACCTTGTGCTTCCTCATTATGGGTTCTGCACGCTGAATAGATGCTATAGATTCTTCTTGAAAGTTATTGAATGCTGCTATGGAATTGAAGGTCTCATACCGTCTTCCGGAAAGACATGCAGTTCTAAAAATGGTGGCACCGGCTTCTTTTCCTGTCGTTATAGCTTTTTCAAAACTTTCCAAATCGTCTTGGCTCTTTGGCAAACCAATTTGTCCTTCCAGAAAAAAATTAAGCCGGTCACAACTTGCTCTAACTTTTTTTGCGAAATCAGTATCCCAATTCCTAACATTGATTTGCGCTCCTTTAAAACCAAGAGAATTGCAATGCGCTATCATTTCCAGCGCATCTGTAAAAGGGGGAATCTTTTCACTTTTAGCTTTGCCATAACTCCGTAAAAAATAGGAAGCTTCCGCCACCCCAAATCTGGTTTCAGAATCAATACCAGCAAAATTTGGGTATGTGGGTAAGGCAATTGCTAAGGCTCCGGTTGTTGCACTTTTAATGAAGTTTCTTCTTTTCATTTTTGGATTGGATCATGGTAATTACGAAAACCTCACCAAATTAACTATTTTTTTAACAACATTAAATTATAATACCAAATATTCATTACTAATGACAATACTAAAGTTCAATAGAACCACATTGTAAGTTGCTATTTTTAAAATTCAACTACAAAATGCAGGCATTACAATTCATATTATATCTAAAGAGTCCAATAAAATTAATAAAGTGCCCTTCCTCCGCTTAAATCAAATGTAAAACCTGTACTAAAACTATTCTGGTCGGAAATAATAAAACAGGCAACTTGAACAAATTCATCCAACGTTCCGCAACGTTTCATGGGAATTTTATCTGTCATATATTTTATCTGTTTCGGTGGCATCCCATCGAGCATATTAGTTTTAATTACTGCCGGCGCAATAGCATTTACTCTTATCCCCGTTTCCGCATATTCTTTACCCTGAACTTTGGTCATTCCAATTACTGCCGCTTTTGAGGTAGAATAGGCTAGCATCCCAGCATTTCCGTCCTTTCCTGCTATAGAAGCAATATGAAGTACCCTCCCATAATTTTTTTCTAACATATGTGGTATCACGGCTTTGAAGGTGTTAAAGGTACCAGTCACATTTATAGCCATTACTTGGTTGAAATCGGCTAAAGATATCTCGTGACTTTTTACATTAGTTATACCTGTTATACCCGCACAATTAACTAGTATATCGATTTTACTAACCCGGTTATTGAAATCGTCCACTGCATGCTTAACCTCCAATTCATCCACTAGATTAACTATATAAGGATGAACATGAGTAGCATCACTAAAGAAAGACTTTTCCAAAATCACAGAATTTCGGTCCAAAGCAGCTACCTGCACTCGAGTTGCTAAAAGATGCTGCGTAAGCGCCAATCCGAGTCCACTGGCCGCTCCTGTAATCACCGCTGTTTTGTTTTTCCATTGATCGTTCATAGAGGTTTAAATATTAAGTGGGTTAGTGAAAATTCAAAATTCCTTTGCTGAAGCTTCATAAACTGTAGTACCTGTAAATACTTGAAAATGACATAATAAAAGAATTGAGATAAGCGGATTCCCATTTCAAACCTGCTATAAATATATTTAAAATATAAATTTTACTCACGCTATTTTTGATTCTTGTTATAAAGACGCTACTTTCATTGAACAATTAACAATTTAACAGATTAAATTACTATTTTTCAAAATATTTTTAGAAGATGAATAAAGACGATAAGAAGAGACTTAGAAGTGAGGATTGGTTTAACCCAAAAGATGAAAAATCGGGGTTTATACACCGCTCTTGGCTTCGTAATCAAGGTTATCCTGATGATTATTTTAACGGACGACCCGTAATAGGAATTTGCAATACCTGGTCAGAACTGACACCTTGTAACGGACATCTTCGTGAATTCGCAGAGTTTGTAAAGAAAGGGGTTTTGGAAGCTGGCGGGGTGCCCTTTGAATTTCCGGTGACGAGTACTGGCGAAACTGTAATGCGTCCCACTGCAATGTTATTCAGAAATCTTGCCAGTATGGATACGGAAGAATGTATCCGGGCTAATCCCTTGGACGGGGTTGTGCTTTTAACGGGCTGTGACAAAACAACTCCATCTACCGTAATGGGGGCTTGTAGCGTTGATTTACCCACTATAGTAGTCCCAGGAGGACCCATGCTAAATGGCAAATATAAAGGAGAACGCATAGGATCCGGAACTTTTGTATGGACCCTAAAAGATAAAATTAAGAACGAAGGTTTTACGCCTGAGGATCAAATAGAAGCTGAAATATGTTCTGCCAGAAGTCAGGGACATTGTATGACCATGGGAACAGCCTCTACTATG
>JBGTEN010000236.1:0-3844 GCA_041747755.1 Arenibacter sp.
GTATTTTGGCCGGATTTTAAAGAGCACCATTTGGTGGAGGCAATCATAAATTACCAGAACAGAGAACGAAGATTTGGAAAAACTAGCGAACAACTCAACTAGCGATATGAAAAGGTTCATATCGTTTGAACCACTACTTACACTCCTATTACTTTTTACTACATTATTTACCTCGGCTCAGGATGCCTCCTATGATGATGGTAAAAAATATATTTTAGGGGGTCTGGAAATTACAGGTTTACAAAGCTATAATGAGCAGACCGTTAAAACCTACACCGGGCTTAGGGAAGGCCAGCCAATAACACTTCCAGGTGAACAAATTAGTTCCATAATTAGTAAGCTTTGGGGATTAGAGCTTTTCAGTGATATATCTTTTTTTATCACTCACATAGAGGGAGAAAATGTATTTCTGGAGCTCAATATCATAGAGCGTCCAACACTTTCAAAAGTTACTTTTTACGGTGTAAAACAAAAAAAAGTTGATGATATTATAAAAGATACCGATCTAAAAAAGGGAAAAAAGATAACAGAAAGCCTAATTGCAAACAGCAAAAACTACCTTCAAAATAAATATAAAAAGGAGGGGTACCTAAATACTACGGTAAACATCGCTACAGCAAAGGATACATCTGAAACCAATGCTCAAAGCATGGTAGTGAATGTAAAAAAGGGAGACAAGGTAAAAATAAGTGATATTGTCTTTGAAGGAAATGAAATGATATCGAACAAGAAGTTAGCAAAGTCCTTAAAAAAAACAAAGAAAAAGAAGTTTTATCGCTTTTGGAAAAAATCAAAATTTATAAGAGAGGATTATGTTACAGATTTGTCATTGCTGGCCGATAAATATGCCGAAAATGGATATCGTGACGCCAGGGTTATCTCAGACAGCATTATTAATGTAGATAAGAACAATATCAAAATAAAAATAGCTGTTGAGGAAGGAAATAAATATTATTTCGGCGACATAGATTTTGTGGGCAATACGGTATATTCCGATAGGCAATTAAGTCAGGTGTTGGGCATTAAGAAAGGTGCTACTTATAATGGTGTTTTGTTGCGTAAACGCATTGCAGATGATTCTAAACCGGATGCTGAAGATATAACCAATTTGTATCAAAACAACGGGTATCTTTTCTCTAACATTAACCCTGTGGAGGTTTCTGCTGAGAATGACACTATCAATTTTGAAATTCGAATTATAGAAGGAAAGGAGACTTTTCTAAACCATGTAGTCGTTGCGGGAAATGACCGGACAAATGACCATGTTATTTTTCGCGAATTGAGAACTCGGCCAGGTCAGCGATACAGTAAAGACAATATAATAAGAAGTATCCGAGAATTGGGTGCTTTGGGCTTTTTTGATGCAGAACAAATAAAACCGGATATTCAAAATCCGGATCCTAATGCGGGAACCGTTGACTTAAAGTATGATTTAGTAGAATCCGGATCCAGCCAAATAGAGTTACAGGGCGGCTATGGAGGTGGCGGTTTTATTGGAACTTTAGGGTTATCTTTCAATAACTTCTCTATCGGAAATATTCTTCGCGGTGAAGAATATAAACCTGTTCCCATGGGAGATGGTCAAACCTTTGCTATTCGTTTGCAGGCAAGTCAGGCCTTTAGGGTATACAGTCTAAATTTTTCTGAACCATGGCTTGGAGGTAAGAAACCGGTTCGGTTTAACATGTCGCTCTCCAGAACGCAACAGTTTGCATTTGATCAATTTTCTTCCTTGCAGGGTAGATTTAGAATTGATAAATCCAGACAGTTTTCCATAACAGGCGTTTCTGTTGGCTTGGCAAAACGCCTACAATGGCCGGATGATTTTTTTACCTTGTCCCATTCTATAGGCTATCAATTGTATAATTTTCAAAATTATAACTTAGGGTTATTCAACTTCGGTAACGGTAAAGCCAATTCTCTTACATATACTGTGGGTATCTCCAGAAGATCTTCAGGTCCCAATCCTATTTTTCCTATGGGCGGTTCCAATTTTGAAATTACCGGCAAGTTTACTCCTCCGTATTCCCTAATTAGCAGTAAGGATTTTAGAGGTTTGCGATTGCGTAGTGAGGAACTTCTAACCTTGGTTAATCAAAATACCGCAACACCGGCTCAACGGGCAGAATTGGAAAGAATAGAGGCAGATCGTTTTCAGTGGTTAGAGTATTATAAACTTAAATTTAGGGGAGATTGGTTTACACGTTTAGTGGACAAGTTGGTGCTACGAACCAATGTAGAGTTTGGGTTTTTAGGCAACTATAACAAAGAAGTGGGAGATGTACCTTTTGAACGCTTCTTTGTCGGGGGCGATGGAATGAACAATAATTTTGTTCTTGACGGTAGGGAAGTTATACAGTTGAGAGGTTATGATAACTCTTCATTAACTCCAATAGATCTTTTAACAGGACGTCAGGAAGGGGGAGTAATTTACAATAAATTCTCTATGGAACTTCGTTATCCGTTAACCTTAAAACCATCTGCATCCATATACGGTTTAACTTTTTTAGAAGCGGGTAACGCCTTTAACAATTTTCAGTCATTTAATCCGTTTGAAGTAAAAAGATCGGCCGGCTTAGGACTGCGAATATTCATGCCTGCTTTTGGTTTATTGGGGATTGACTTTGGATATGGTTTTGACCGGGATTACAGACCTCAATCAACCGGACCTAGTGGTTGGCAAACCCATTTTATTATTGGGCAGCAGTTTTAATCTAATAGCTATATGGTTTGGATAGTTTCTTTTTAAACTATTCATTTTAAAATATTTAATTATTTTGGCACGATATTTTCTATTGATTAAATCGAAAGAAAAATGAAACTAGTAGCATTGTTAAACAGTAGTATCTCGAAATCAAATTTTATTTTGGTTTTGGCATTTTTAATCTCTTCTGGAGCAATAGCGCAACGGAGCATAAGAATTGCTTATGTAGATATGGAATATATTCTGGAAAATGTAGAAGAATATAGAGATGCAAGTGAACAGTTGGAAACCAGAGTACAAAAGTGGAAAGTAGAAGTGGAGCAAAAGCAAAGTGTTGTTGAGCAGATGAAGAAAGATCTCATGGCAGAGCGGGTTTTACTCACTAACGAGCTTATTTTGGAAAGAGAAGAAGAAATTCAAATCCAGGAAAAAGAACTTATAGAGTACCAACAAAATAGATTTGGACCTCAGGGCGATTTAGTTATCCAAAAGCGGGTTCTAATACAGCCTATTCAAGACCAAGTTTTTAATGAGGTGCAAAAAATAGGAGCTAATAAAAAGTATGATTTTATTTTTGATAAATCGGCAGATGTCGTAATGTTGTATTCCGAAAAAAGGCATGATATTAGCGATTTAGTGTTAAGAGGCATTGCAAGAACCAGAAAGATAAGTGCTCCAAATCGAAAGGAGCCACTTAAAAGTAAGTTTGAGGACCTGGATGATGAAAATGAAGATGAAGAAAAACCGATCAGTGATGCGCTCTTAGAAAGACAGGATAGAGCTAAAGCGGCTGAGGCAGCAAGACTGAAAACAGCCGAGGAAAAAAGAACAGAACAATTGCAATTGAGAGAAGAGCGCAAAAAGGCCTATGAAGACAGGAGAAAGAAATTGTTAGAAGAGCGAGAAGCCAAGAAGAACCAAAAGGTCGAAGAATAGGGATAAGCTATCAAATAGAAAAATTGACGTAAAACGAAATACATTTTAGAACTTAACTTTAAAAATTAACACTCAATACTAATTAATTAAAATCATGAAACACGTAAATAAAATTGTAGTAGCACTAGTTTTATTGGTAGCCACTACCGGTTTTGTAAATGCCCAGAACAAAATAGCACATATTAATGTGCAACAGTTATTATC
>JBGTEN010000237.1:0-51704 GCA_041747755.1 Arenibacter sp.
AGGTCACGACCTAAATAACCTTTCATATATTGATTCCCATAGGTTACAGAACTCTGGTGTTCCATGCCCAAATAGGGTACTTCAACCAATTTAAAACTATCTTCATAAAAAGGGTAGGGTCCAAACCAATGTTCAAAGGCTTCCATCATTTTCGGCGCATCTTTAAAGTGCTCCTTAGCCTTATCCAGATTATCCCTGAGGACATAATAGTCCATATCTAATTCCCCTTTCTCGCCTTGGTATTTTTCTCCAAAATGCACATAGTCGGCAATGTTTACATTGACTCCATAATTGTTTATAGGATTGCTTACAAACCAATGGTAGGTTTTTGTGTCATTATGATCGTCTACTTTTCGCAAGCGACCGTTAGAGACATTTATCAAATCTTTTGGAACCTTTACACTAATTGCCATGCTGTCTACCTCATCATACATATGGTCTTTATTAGGCCACCAGACACTAGCACCTAAGCCCTGGCAAGAGGTAGCAACAAAATGATTACCATTATCATCTTTTTTCCAGGAGAATCCACCATCCCAAGGAGCATTAACAGCTTCTTTTGGATACCCGGAATAATATACGATTATTTCGTTGAAATCTCCTATTTCCTGCTTCTTCTTTAGTTGAACAAAATGGGCATTACCTTTTGAAGTTACTTCCAACTCTTCCCCTCCCTGTGTAACCTTTTCAATTTTTAGGGGTGGTTGAAGATCAACCTGCAGTTGCTGATTTTCCTCCAAAACCTTGTAGCGAATGGTGTTGCTACCTGAAATGTATTTTTCATCAGGTTCTACACTAATATCTAAGTGGTAATAATTTAGATCCCACCAGGCTCGTTCGGGGGTGATACTGCCTCGTAGAGTATCCTGTTCGGTAAAATTAGGTTTTTCACTTAAAAGCTGGGCGCTCCCAATTAAAGGTATAACCGCTAAGAAAAGACTTGTAACGATTTCCTTTTTTGTTTTATGTAATTTCATTTTGATGGTATAGCTAATTATATTAGTTCTGTATTGGTATTTCTTCAAAGTAATGTTGGGTGATATAGGTTAAGACTGATTTGGTAAAAGCCTTTGCAAATTCTTTACGCGAATCGGAAGTTTCCCTGAGATTAAATCTGTTGCATTCAACTTGTATCCCGTCTATGGTTTCTCTGGAATAGGAACTGTAATTCGCGGTGTTATATCCTCCACTAAAATAATTGTCTGTTGCCAGTGGTATTGAATCGTTCTTTGAAGGAACGGAATTAAAGCCTTCGGTATCTAACAGGGTCCCAAAGGCGTAATCTCCCGTTAATAAGTCATAATGTGATATGCTATTTAAATTCGTTTTGGCGAGGTTACGTATAGAGCTGACCTCTAAAATGGAGTTGCTATTTATGGTCTCAGGTGGTAATGCCAATTCATCCTCATACAAAAGATACCCCAATTCCACCCGTTGTTTGGGGTTTCCGTGCCCGTGAAGATCCAAGTATAGACCTTTTTGAAACTTAGTGGTAACTTCAGTATAACTATCCATAATTTTTTGATGAAAATAGTCCCACACTTTTAGTGCGTTTTTGTCACCACAAGTAGCTTCATTTCGATTACGATTGGCATCCATTTTGGAACGGTGCAACGTATTGATGATTATGTAAGGTTGATAACCCATGGCGGTAAACTCATCAATTATTGCTTCCGCTAATTCCATCGTAAATTCATCCATAACATTCACAGAATTAGGACAATTCCTATCTTGGATGCCTATTGGTTTCAATGTGCCCCCATGCGGAACACTTATGATTAGTGGAATGTTACCCGATGTGTAAGTAACATAATCCATTTCGTCAAATTCAGGCAATTTAGGTTCCTGATCTGTTAAATCACTACTGCACCCAACGATACCAAAAAAAACCACGAGTAAAGACAGGGATATTTTTATAAATCTATGCGTCATTCTAAAAAAGCAATTAAAATTAACTATCAACCAACAACCTCATAAAGCATTTTAACAATGATTATGTGTTATCTAAAAATCGTATTAGGGAAAACCACAACACTTTCAAAACCAGCTGCATTAACGGCTGCTATTCCAAAAAAGTAATTGTCTATTACAATTCCGTCTAATGTAAATGAATCCACATCACCTACGAACCGACTGTAGTCCCAGGCTGGAGAAGTGGTATCTCGCCAATAAATCTTGTAGCCCACAGCGCCATCTACTTTGCTCCACTGAAATTTAGCCGCCGGTTCAACAATACCACCTATTTTAACTTCTTTGGGTGCCGATGGTGCCCAGGCCAAAGAAGCTAAATTAATGGCATTTACCGCTGTAAGTTTTTTAGCATATTCAAAATTAACATGCTCCAATACATCACCATATGCAATCCCATTCTCCACCCGAATATCCTGATGTTGCTGGGTATAATTCTCATGGGCTTCCATAATACGGATTCCGGGAAACCCCGCGTCGTTAAATGGGCGGTGATGTCCGCCACGTCCAAACCTGTCCAGTCTGTAGATAAGAATAGGATTCATTTCCGGCATATAGGTTTGGGTGGTTTTGTGAACATATCTGGCCAACTGTCGCGATATGCCATCTACTTCTCCACCGTAAAAGCGACGGGCATTTCTTTCCTTTTCAGTCTCCGTCGGGGGAACGGGTTCGGAAAAAATTCTGAAATCACGATTGCTCACTACACCATTCACTCCGGTAATGTTACCAATCATATCATTATTTAATATCCCAATGACTTCCCATCCCTTTTCTTTGGCATATGCAGCAAGGCCTTTACCACCATATAGTCCTTGTTCTTCACCTGAAAGCCCTGCATAAATAATACTACTCTCAAATGTATACTTAGAAAGCACTCTTGCGGCTTCGATAGTTCCAGCCATGCCACTGGCATTATCATTGGCACCGGGAGAATCTGCTGTATAATTGGTAGGATCGCTTACCCGAGAATCAATATCGCCACTCATTATAATATATTTGTTGGGATATTTGGTTCCTTTTTGTACTGCGACAACGTTTACTACCTCAACATCTTTTACAATACGATCATTATCCCCTTTCCTAACCAAATCTTTTTGATAGAAAACAGTCAGACAATTGTTACAGGAAGACGAAATAGTTTCAAATTCACTTTTTATCCATCTTCTGGCTGCTCCAATTCCACGAGTAGGAGATAGCGTATCGCTTAAGGTGTGCCGTGTTCCAAAGTTCGCCAATGTAGTCACATCCGCTTTAATGCGTTTTGCAGAAATGGCATCTATTATATTATAAATTCTGGAATCGGTTTGAGAAAAAGTAGTCGCAATAACAAAAAAGAAAAGAAGGAAAAACAATTTTTTCATTTGGTGTGGTTTTTAGTTTTCTAATTTACGTTTCTCTCTTTTAATCTTTCATAAAATACTGTTAAGAGCCGACTATAAAATTTAGATTTTCCTACTAAAATGCCATTTGCATTTTTAAGTTGCTATAGGATTAAAAGTGTTTGCTATATGTTAGGACTTAAAAATGTTAGGTTACAAAATAACCTAAAACTTCCCTTACGTTCTTAATACTGTCTATGAAGTATTTTGCCTGAGTTTTTTGACGACCAACTTTGATGGTAATAGCACTTTCCGGCAATTCCTGAAACATAAATTCATCCGTCCAGTCATCCCCAATAGCAAAAACAAAATCATATTCCTTCTCAGCATGTACTCTTAGTGCGGCACGGCCCTTATTCACATTACTGCTTTTAATTTCCATAACCTTATTTCCATTAAGTACACTAAGATCATCATTGGCAATAAGACTTGTGAGGACGGTATTCAGTTCTGTAGCCCTCTTTTGACCAAAATCCGGATCAGTGTTTCTGTAATGCCATGCCAAGGAATAATTTTTCTCTTCAATAAAAGATCCAGGTGTTCTATCAACAAATGACTCTAATACAGGCCGTATTTTGTCCATCCAATCTTTTTTAATGTTTTCTAACATTCTGAAATCTTCACCGTTTTGCGAAATCCATACCCCGTGTTCAACAATCATATTGTATTTTTTATGGAGAAACCATTCAGTAAAAGTTTCCTTATCCCGCCCACTGATAAGATATAGATCGGTATTTGGTTGTCTGTCTATTTGATCTAAAAGGTTGTAAAGCTCCGTGTCGGGTTTCGCTTTTTTAGGATCAATATTAAAACCAGCGAGAGTGCCATCATAATCCAGGAAAATCAATCGGTTTTTAGAAGTTTTGTATTCTTCAATATATGCTGTGAGAAAATTAATAGACAATCTTTTGGAAATGGCAGTGCTGTCTTTTTGGTTTTGTTCTCTAAGGGATTTCATAAAATCGTTTGCCCATTTCTCAACATTGTAGCGTTCCAATCTTTTTTGCAATATCGTATTTCGTTCTATCTGTTCATTTATAGGCATATGAATCGCCTTTTTTAAGGTATCTGCCTGCTCCTCAAAGTTATTGGGGTTTATCAGTAAGGCTTCATTCATTTCATAGGCAGCTCCCGCCATTTCACTGAGAATTAGCACTCCGGTTTTATCTGTTCGTGTGGCAATATATTCTTTGGCAACCAGATTCATCCCGTCCCGAATTGGAGTCAACCAAGCAATATCGCTGGAGGTATATAGATCAATAAGATTTTCAAAGGGCATAGAGCGATAAAAATACCAAATAGGTGTCCAGTTTACCGTTGATAGTTCACCGTTAATGCGGCCCACCAATTCATCTATCTCCCTTTTTAACAGTTGATATTGCGGAACATTGGATCTGGATGGAACGGCCAAAATAACAAGTCTTATTTTTTCCTTGTACTCGGGATATTTTGTAAAAAAGTACTCAAATGCATTTAATCGCTTCGCAATACCCTTACTGTAGTCTAATCGGTCAATAGACAATATAAATTTCGAATCAGGGGCATAGATTTTGTGCTCATTTAATCTTTGCTGCAGTTCAGATTGGTTGGTATCTGCCTTTTCATAGTGGTGTTTTGCTGCTTCACTGAACTTTTTATAATCGATACCCATTGGAAAAGAGTCTACTTTAATCGTTCTGTCATCCAGATGAATATCATTAAAACTTACCTCAAGGCCCAATAACCGACGTACGGAACTTAAAAAATGCCTTTCATAATCATAAGTGTGAAATCCAATAAGATCTGCCCCTAAAAGCCCCAGTAGCACTTCGTTTCTCCAAGGGAGGGTTCTGAAAATTTCGAACGAAGGGAATGGAATATGCAGAAAGAATCCAATGGCGATATTGGGCCGTTTCTCCCGCACCATTTGTGGCACAAGTAATAGTTGATAATCGTGAACCCAAATGGTATCCTCCTCTGAGGCCTCCATTAAAATGGCATCTGCAAATTTTTGATTTACATTCTTGTAAACATTCCAACTATCTAGTTCAAATTCTGAATATTCAAGAAAATAATGAAATAGCGGCCATATCGTTCGGTTGCTAAATCCGTAATAAAATCCGTCAACTTCCTTTTCTGTCAGGCTTACTTTGGAGCAGCCGTGCTCTTTCAAAGCCTGATCGATATCTGAAATAAGCTTTTTTGGAATCTCCTCATCCGTTAGACCACTCCATCCAATCCAAACACTTTCGCCCTCTGTATGTACCGACTTCATTCCTGTAGCTAAACCACCGATACTTGGTACTGCATCAATCTTTCCATTGAGAATTTGTAATTGAACGGGTAGTCTATTTGAGATAATGATAGTTTTGCTCATAAAAGTTTTTTTTTGGGGCTATATCGCCATCAATTTTCCTAAATTTCGGCAAAACGAACCGGAATAGCAATTAATTGGGAAGGTTTAGGATAATTTAAATGAATTTAAGGAGAAATGTAATATGGATAATTTAGATTATGGTATAATAGGAAATTGTAGAAGTGCAGCTTTAATATCCAAAGAGGGGTCTTTGGATTGGTGTTGTTTACCTGAATTTGATTCACCCGCTGTGTTTGCTAAATTGCTGGATGAAAAAATCGGTGGCAGTTTTGAAATAAAGGTGACCAAAGATTATTTGATTGATCAATCTTATGAAAAGGACACCAGTATCTTGGTAACCCGTTTTAACAGTGTAGAAGGGGTTTTTGAATTACATGATTTTATGCCGCGATATCGCAAAGAAGATGGGCGTTATTACGCGCCCCCAGAAATTATCCGCTATGTAAAGCATATCTATGGTAAACCGAAATTTAGTGTCTTGTATAACCCAAAGCTGGAATATGCCATGGGGGAAACGAAAACATATATCAAAGATAATTTTATAGTGAGTCTCACTCATGAAATAAAGTTTGATACTGTATTTCTTTACACTTCCTTTGATAAGGAGGCTATTATGCAGGGAAATGAAATACAACTCTTTGAGAGTGGTTTCTTTCTGTTGGGCTATCATGAGCGAATTTTTTATCCCACATTTCAAAAAGTCCATTTGGAACTGGAAAGAACACGACTATACTGGCTAAATTGGTCCGAAAAAACCGCTACCTACAGCCATTACAACGACCAAATTAAACGAAGTGCCATTACCTTGAAATTACTTAGCTATGACAAAACCGGTGCTGTTTTAGCAGCGTCAACCACATCATTACCAGAAACTATAGGGGAAGTAAGGAACTGGGATTATCGCTTTTGTTGGATCCGTGATGCCTCGATGGTGATTAAGGTAGTTTCGGAACTAGGGCACAAAAATATGGCAAAACGCTACCTTCAATTTATAATTGATTTGATGCCTGATAAGGATGAAAAGCTTCAAATCATGTATGGTATCAACAAAGAAAAAAAATTAACTGAAGTAACATTAGAGCATTTAAGTGGATACCAAGGTTCTAAGCCTGTACGCATAGGAAACGCTGCTTATGAACAAAAGCAAAATGACATTTACGGGATTCTAATGGATGTTATCTATGAGCTATTGGTAAAATTTAGCGTAGACATAGAAAATGGTCAAGAATTGTGGTCAATCACTAAGGGTATTGTTTGGATTGTTAGTAAACACTGGAGAGAGCCAGATAAAGGTATTTGGGAGTTTCGAAGCGAGGACAGGCATTTTACGTTTTCAAAAGTATTATGCTGGACCGCCATTGATAGAGCCATAAAAGTGGCGGAAATATTAGGAAAACAACAAAAGGTCGAAAAATGGAAACCGTTGGAAAATGAAATCCGAATGGATATTATGAAGAATGCCTGGAATGAGGATAAACAAGCATTTACCCAATCCTATGGTTCTAGGCATATGGACGCCTCTGTATTGCTAATGGAATCTTATGGCTTTATCGAAGCCAAAAACCCCATGTTTATAAAAACAGTAAAGGCTATTGAAGAAGATCTTTGTTATCAAGGATTGTTATATCGATATAAGAATGAGGATGATTTTGGGGAACCTTCTTCTTCTTTTACCATTTGTACATTCTGGTTTATTAACAGTTTATATAAAATTGGTGAGGCAAAAAAGGCAAAGCAATATTTTGATGTATTATTGTCTTATAGTAACCATTTGGGACTATTTAGTGAAGATATCGATTTTAAAACCAAACGCTTATTAGGAAATTTTCCCCAGGCGTATTCTCATTTGGCACTAATAGAATGTGCTATCAATTTTTCCAAAAAAAATGATGAAGAAGAGATTTTAGAATCTATGATGGAATAGGGATTTTGAGGGTATCCTTTAATCTTGCTATAAAATTTATTTGACAGAAGGAAACCTACTGTAGCCTACGATTGAACCGTGGGATATGGATTTCATTTGATATTTTCGGAATTTATTCTCCGAATTTTCAATCGAATGGTGTCTAACAAATTATTTAAGTCATTCAATGTGCTAAACGGATTCATCAAGGTAGTACGTAAATAGTGTATACTCCTCAGTTTAGTTTGTACAATATAAAAGGCGCCTTCTTCCAATAGTTGTAGCCGTATGTTTTCATTGATTAGATTTAATGCAGTTATATCCAATCTGGGATCCACATACCTAAAGCAGACGATATTGGACATGGGAGCAACGGCCAGTTCAAAATCAGTTGTATTTTCAATCAACCTTCCGAATTCGCGACCCAAATCATACAGTGGGGTTAGATATTCATCAAAGACGTTTTCTCCATAATGTTTTAATAGGGTATACCAATGAATACTCATCATGGTCTTAGTACATTCAAAAGTGCGCTTTGCCAGATTATACCAATCTTCATCTGCAGATTGCACCAATAGATAATCTGCCTTTTGCATGAAAGTGGCATGAGAGTGGTTGCCGTCTTTAAATAATAAGGCGGTTGTAATGGTAGGCATCATCATCATTTTGTGGCCGTCAATCACAACAGAATCTGCCTCATGGATTCCTTTCACAGTAAAGCTATATTTTGAAGAAAAAATACCGGCTCCTCCATGTGCTCCATCCACATGAAACCATAAGTTATGTAATTTGCTAAAATGTCCAATAGCCGATAAGTCATCAAAAATACCTGTTGCGGTAGAAGGAGCACTGCCAACGATGGCAAAAACGTGTATTCCGTCTTGAATGGCTTTTTCGTAATAAGATTCCAATAACGTGATATCCATTGCAAAGTCTTTTGTCACCGGTATCTTGATGATACCTTGCTCCCCTAAACCCATTATTTTTGCAGCCCTGTCCACACAATAATGGGCTTCTTCACTAACCATAATACCCAGTTGTTTCCCATTGCCTTTATTCCAAGAATCAGAACCTAGTTTTGCTTTTCTGGCAGACAACAAGGCGGTCAAATTGGCAAGTGTACCTCCAGAGGTAAGAAATCCTCTGGAAGTGGTATCAAAACCTATTTTTGCACATAGAAGATCGGTAACAATTCGTTCCATAGCCGAGGATGCCATACCCATTTCATAAACTGCCATGCCATTATTAAGAAGAGCACTTACCATTCCTGAAAGGGCTGTGACAGGTGCGGTTGGCCCCACCTGATGTCCCATATATTTAGGATGATGCACATGAGTACTGTGTTGTATTATTTCTGAAAAAAGTTCGTTTTTCTCCCCGTGAATCAAGAAGTCTTTCCAAAATTCATGTTCTGCATCGGGTAAGTTCCAGTTAAGCACTTTATCCGATAGACCATGAACTGATTGATGAAGATGATCTGCTAAGGAATCAATTAATTGATGCCCAATTTTTCGAAAATTTTCCGAATCATAAACGGTCGGTATACTTCTTTTGGTCATGGGATAAAAGTAGCTAGTTGTCCTGAAGAAAAAAAAAGATTTTAACAAAAAACCACTCCAAAAGGAGTGGTTTCCATTCTATTTCAAAACACGAGTTTCTAATTAGAATTAGTCAAAGGTATACCCATTATCAGCGGCAATTCTATCGGCAATTTGTGTGCGTAGTGCTACCACATTGGGTTGATTCGTATATTTCGTAAAACGTTTTAATCCCATAAGCATCATGCGTTGTTCATCCCCCTCGGCAAAAGAGACAATCGCTTCTTTTCCTTTTTGAATAATCGTGTCTACGGCATTATACAGATATAATTGGGACATGGCGATTTGGGTCGACTGCGATGCTTCCCCAAATCGCTTCACATTTTTTTCAGTTCTAAGAATTGCTGATTCTGCCATATACACTTCAATAAGAATATCGGATGCTGCCAACATAATCTGCTGGTGATTTTCTAACTCCGTGCCAAATTTTTGTACAGCGCTTCCTACAACCATCAAAAAAACTTTTTTAAGTCGAACAATCAAATCTTTTTCTTCTGCGAATAATTCCGAAAAATCAGGAACATCAAAAGAGGGAATTCCCATCAATTCTTCCCCAACCTTCGTAGCCGGACCCAATAAATCAATATGTCCTTTCATTGCTTTTTTAATTAACATGCCCACCACCAACATGCGATTAATTTCGTTAGTCCCCTCATAAATTCGGGCTATCCGGGCATCTCTCCATGCTTTTTCCATTGGGGCATCGGCACTAAAGCCCATTCCACCAAATATCTGTATTCCTTCATCTGTAGTATTTTGGGCATCTTCTGAAACTGCAACTTTTAAAATAGAACACTCTATAGCATATTCTTCTACACCTTTCAGCTCTGCATCCTGATGGGTATTGCCTTCAGACTCTCGAATAGCGATCCGATCTTCAATATTTTTTGCAGCTCTGTAACTGGCTGATTCCCCTACATAACAATTGGTTGCCATCTGAGCAATTTTTGTTTTGATTGCTCCAAAATTAATGATGGGGGTTTTAAATTGAACTCTTTCATTTGCATATTTTACAGCTTCTCGGACTACACGACGCTGAGCGTCAAGACATGCCGCAGCTAATTTTATACGGCCAATATTCAGTGCATTCATGGCGATTTTAAAACCATTGCCACGTTCGGATAACATATTTTCAACCGAAACCTTGGTCTCATTAAAAAATACTTGTCGGGTAGAGGAGGAGTGAATCCCTAATTTTTTCTCTTCATCTCCCAATGTTATTCCATTGCTAGGATTATTTTCTACAATAAAACCGGTAATGTTTTTATCATCTTCAATTCGGGCAAAAACGATAAACAGGTTGCAAAATCCCGCATTGGAAATCCACATTTTTTGTCCGGTGATGTTGTAAAATTTTCCATCTGCAGATAAAACGGCTTTGGTCTTTCCCGAATTGGCATCCGATCCTGCACCCGGCTCTGTAAGACAATAAGCCCCAAACCATTCCCCGGAGGCCAATCTGGGAACATATTTCTGTTTTTGCTCCTCTGTTCCGTACAAGGTGATGGGCATAGTACCAATACCTGTATGTGCTCCGAAGGCGGTACTAAAAGAACCCGTTGCTCCTGAAATATAGTCGCAAACCAACATGGTGGAGACAAATCCCATACCCATACCGCCATAAGCTTCAGGAACTGCTACGCTCAGAAGGCCCAATTCTCCAGCTTTACGCATGGTTTCTTCGGTATAGGCGTAATCCTTTTTTTCAAATCGTTCCCAATGTGCCCAAAGTTCCCGGTCTACAAATTCCTTGGTACTCTCCCGCATCATTTTTTGCTCTTCCGACAAATCTTCCAGCGTAAAGATATCTTCACAATTGGTCTCCTTTACAAGAAACTGTCCGCCCCGTAAAATTTCTTTTTCTTGTGTTTTCATTGTTTTTTTTGATTAAAAGAATCAAGAGCCAAGAGCAAAGACTAAAGTTTAAGTCCTGATTGAAATCTTGAAATCATTTTTTGTATTTGTATTATTTTTTGTCCTAATTCTTTAAACTTTTCTTCTGATAAATAATTTTCATTGAAGGCGACTATTAATTGTGTTTCCCATTCAAAAGCGGAACCTAAACTATCTTCCAAATATTTATTAAAATGTCTATCTGTACTTTTGCTTGAGCCTTCAGAAATATTTGAAGGAATTGAAACAGCACATCTATTCATTTGTGTTACTAATCCAAATTTTTCAAAATCAGGAAAAGTTCGTGTTAATCGATAATTATCTTGAACCAAACTTATTGTTTCTTGCCAAATTTTCAATTTTTTAAAATTGTGCATCTGTCTTGATTCGTGGTTCTTAAAGTCTTGATTCTAATTTAAAAATTCATAAATCCCGGCTGCACCTTGTCCGGTGCCTACGCACATGGTTACAACACCGTATTTCCCTTTCATATTTCTTTTTCGCATCTCATCAAATAATTGGACAGACAGTTTTGCTCCCGTACAACCCAAAGGATGACCTAAGGCAATTGCCCCACCGTTTACATTAATGATATCCGGATTTAAATTCAGTTCCCGGATTACCGCCAAAGATTGGGAAGCAAATGCCTCATTTAATTCTATTAAGTCGATATCATCTTGTTTTAGTCCTGCTTGTTTTAATGCTTTGGGAATCGCTTTTACCGGACCAATACCCATGATACGAGGTTCAACGCCGGCTGCTGCATAATTTACTAAACGAGCGATAGGTTCCAGATTTAATTCTTTCACCATAGCTTCGCTCATTACCAACACAAATGCCGCCCCATCACTCATTTGTGATGAATTTCCGGCGGTAACACTACCACCCGCGGCAAAAACTGCGGGTAATTTTGAGAGTGCTGCTATTGATGTCCCCTCACGTGGCCCTTCGTCCTTTTTAACGTCATAGGTTTTTGATGCTTTTTTTCCCTCCTCATTTACATACACCTGCTCTATGGTAATAGGAACAATCTGATCATCAAATTTTCTATCAGCTTGTGCCTTAAGCGCTTTCATATGGGAATTATAAGCAAACTCGTCCTGATCTTCACGCGACACATTAAACTGTTTTGCAACGGCTTCCGCTGTTAAGCCCATCCCCCAATAATAATCTTCATTTCCTTCCTTAGCAGTGGCATAATCCGGAGTAGGTTTATAACCACCCATGGGAATATAACTCATACTTTCGGCACCTCCTGCAATGATGCAATCTGCCATGCCCGCTTGAATCTTGGCTGTGGCAATTCCTATAGTTTCTATTCCCGAGGCACAATAACGGTTGACCGTAACACCGGGAACATCATCAATACTCAAACCCATCAATGAGATTAACCGAGCCACATTGAGTCCTTGCTCTGCTTCCGGCATGGCGTTCCCAACAATGACATCGTCTATACGGGTTTTGTCTAGTTGCGGCACTTTTTCCATCATAAACTGAATGGTCTCTGCAGCCAATTCATCCGGACGCTTAAATCTGAACACTCCTCTAGGTGCCTTTCCTACGGCTGTTCTGAATGCTTTTACTATATATGCTTGTTTCATTATATTAGTATTGAGTATTGATTTTTAAGATTTTATAATTTTTGTTGAAACGAATAGTTCATTTTTTGAATTTCAATGCAAAGATTAATAAGGGGTTGAACCTTAGTTTCCTCAATTATCTTCAATTCAACAACTAACATTAACTGAGTTTGTAATTCATAAGTTGGTCCATTTGCAATACTTAAACCATATTTTACATTCTGAGATAATTCTGCAATAAGTTCATAAACTTCCTTTGTTAGAGCCATTACTTTTCTCCAAATTATTAAGTCCTCAACTTTATGCATGTAAATCTAACTACTCACTACTAATATCTCAGGACTAATTCCGCAACGGTTTCCCGGTTTTCAACATATGCTGTATTCGTTCCAGCGTCTTCCTTTCTGTACACAGCGATAAGAAAGCCTCCCGTTCCAGATCTAATAAATATTGCTCGCTAACCAATGTGGGCTCGGACAAATCGCCACCTGCCATAACATAAGCCAATTTATCCGCTATTTTTTTATCGTGTTCCGAAATATATTTTCCGGCTTGCATGGAATCAGTTCCTACGAGAAACATACCCAATGCTTGTTTGCCCAAAACTTTGACATCTTTGCGCTTAACGGGTTGCGTATACCCTGTTTCAGCCATCAATTTCGCATAAGACTTTGCAGTCGCAATTTGACGATCTTTATTTACAACAACAACATCCTTTCCTTGTTGTAAAATACCTAAGTCGAACGCCTCATAAGCCGAAGTAGAAACCTTGGCCATACCAATTGTCAGGAAGTACTCTTGGAGCACATTTAATTCGACATCATTTTTTTTAAAGGTATCCGATGCTCTTAACGCCATCTCTTTAGAACCACCACCACCGGGAATGACACCTACGCCAAATTCTACCAGACCTATGTAAGTTTCAGCCGCTGCAACTACTTTGTCTGAGTGGAGAGAAAGTTCGCATCCCCCACCAAGGCACATGCCATGGGGAGCTGAAACAGTAGGAATAGACGAATAACGCATACGCATCATGGTGTCTTGAAACAATTTAACAGCCATGTTTAACTCATCATATTCTTGTTCAACAGCCATCATGAAAATCATTCCAATATTGGCGCCTACTGAAAAATTTGCGGCCTGATTTCCAACTACAAGGCCTTGAAAGTCATTTTCGGCAATGTCTATAGCTTTATTTAAACCGGCAAGAACGTCACCTCCGATAGTGTTCATTTTGGATTGAAATTCTACATTTAAAATGCCGTCTCCCAAATCTTCAACTACCACTCCGGTGTTTTTAAACACTTGTTTTGACTTTCTGATATTATCAAGAATTATAAAGGCGTCTTGTCCGGGAATTTTCTTTATGGCCTTAGCAGGAATATCATAATAATAGGTTGCGCCATCTTTAACGCTGTAAAATGACTTTACACCAGAATCGACCATTTCCTTAACCCATGTCGCAGCTTCAAGACTTTCTGCCTGAATTAATTCAAGGCCTTTTTCTACACCGATAGCATCCCAAATCTGGAAAGGCCCGTGCTCCCATCCAAAGCCAGCTTTCATGGCGTCATCTATTTTATAAAGGTCATCGGAAATTTCGGGAATTCGATGAGACACATATGCAAAAAGAGAAGCAAAACTTTTTCGGTAAAAATCGCCTGCTTTGTCTTTTCCATCGATTAAAACCTTAAACCGATCTATTACTTTATCAACAGTTTTTGTAAGTTCTAAAGTTGCAAAACCGGCTTTTTTATTTGCTCTATAGTCTAATGTTTCTAAATCCAATGTTAGAATTTCACTTGAACCATCCTTATTACTAACCTTTTTGTAAAACCCATGGCCTGCTTTACTGCCGAGCCATTTATTCTCCATCATGGTAGTGATGAAATCTGGCAATTTGAATAATTCATGCCGTTCATCCTCCTTGCAGTTATCATAGATACCGTTAGCTACATGAACTAAAGTGTCCAATCCCACTACATCAACAGTTCTAAAAGTGGCTGATTTCGGTCTTCCAATAACAGGTCCTGTTAATTTATCTACCTCCTCCACAGTAAGTCCCAATTCCTTTACCATATGGAAAAGGCTTTGAATGCTAAAAATACCAATTCGATTTCCTATAAACGCCGGAGTATCCTTAGCTACCACTGACGTTTTACCTAAAAATTGCTCTCCATATCCATTAAGAAAGTCCAATAATTCAGAAGAAGTTTCTGGACCGGGAATAATTTCGAACAATTTTAAGTATCTGGCGGGATTGAAGAAATGAGTTCCACAAAAATACTTTTGAAAATCATCACTTCTTCCTTCGCTCATAAACTTTATGGGGATACCGGAAGTATTTGAAGTAATAATTGTACCTGGAGTCCTGTATTTTTCTATATTTTCAAAGACTTGTTTTTTAATATCTAAACGTTCCACAACTACCTCTATAATCCAGTCTACTTGAGAAATTTTGGATATATCATCTTCTAAATTTCCAGTAGAAATTCTTGTGGCAAATTTTTGATGATAAATAGGGGAAGGCTTTGATTTTAAAGCAGTCGCAAGAGAATCATTTACCAATCTGTTACGAACAACTTTATCCTTTAATGTAAATCCTTGAGCTTTTTCCTTTTCATCTAACTCTCTTGGCACGATATCCAGAAGCAAAACTTCTACCCCGATATTAGCGAAATGACATGCGATGCCACTGCCCATGATTCCGGAACCGATTACGGCAACTTTCTTAATATGCTTGTTCATTCAATTAAGCGGATTAATTATTTCTATATGTTCTTGTATATATTTTTTTCTCAATAATTAGTTTATTAATAGTTTCCATGACTTGAAAAAACTGGTCTAATTGATCTTCCGGAACATTTTGTTTAACCACTTCATTAAACTGCAAAACTACTCCCTTAGAATCGTTGCGTTTCTCTAGACCAAAATCCGTAAGATGAATCAAAACGCCTCTACCATCACTAGGATTTGGCTTTCGCTCAATCAATCCCTTTTCTTCCATGCTTTTCAGGATTCTGGACAGGCTAGTAGCTTCCATTCCCATTTTTGGCCCCAAAGCGGTTGAAGGAGTTCCTGTTTTTGGATCAATACTCAACAGGGTAAAGCCTATTGCCATGGTTGTACTAAAATTTTTAGCTTCTTCGTTGTACATCCTTGCTACTGCCTGCCATGTTGCTCGAAGAGCATAATCAATTGTAATTTCCTTCATCGGAATCTTATATTCTTTCAAATATAAGAAAAATTTATTATGCACGCATAATAAATGAATTCAAAATCGGGAACAATTTTTTAAAAAGTAAGAATAGTCTTTTGATGAAGACTTAATAGTTAGGTAAGAACAGATTATACTTAATAATCTGTGCGCTATATGTTTACCACGTAAGCTCGTGTATAGGTATAGGGACTACAAATTTATTATCTACCTTACCCCATAATTATAAAAGCAGAATAATGAAACCTGATATTAGTACTTAAGAGGTCCTATATATGCTATCATAAAGTCTTTTGTATATCTCTTTGATGGTGTCTCGTTTCATTTTCATTGTAGGAGTTAAGTGTCCGCCATCTATACTCCATACATCGGGCGTTAGCTCAAAACGCTTAATCTGTTCCCAATGACCAAAGTGTTTATTACAGGTATCTATTTCCTTTTGAATACGATCAATCACATCTTTAGAAGCTACAATCTCGGCATTTGTATTACCCACGCTTTTGTTTTTTCTAATAGCCCATTCTTTAACAAAGTCAAAGTTGGGTTGAATAATCGCGGCGGGCATCTTTTCATTTTCCCCAACAACCATAACTTGTTCAATAAACCGGCTTTGCTTCAATTCGTTTTCTAATAGCGTTGGAATAATATATTTGCCACCGGAAGTTTTGAACATTTCTTTTTTGCGTCCGGTAATCTTTAAAAATCCATCCTGGTCCACCTCACCTTTATCACCTGTATGAAAATAATCTCCTGTCATAACACCGGCTGTTCGTTCCTCATCCTTGTAATATCCCAACATAACGTTTGGACCTTTAATTAAAATTTCTCCGTCCTCTGCAATTTTAACTTCCACATTTGCGATTGGCTTTCCTACAGTGCCAACTTTAAAGGAGTTGTTGGCATACATTCCCACGGAAACAACAGGTGAGGTTTCTGTTAAGCCATACCCTTCCATAACTTGCATTCCTGCAGCACAAAAAATACGTGTCAACCTTGGCTGAAGAGCAGCACTTCCGGATACCATAGTATGTAAGTCACCTCCTAACGCTGCCCTCCATTTGCTAAAAATAAGTTTGTTAGCCAATTTGAGCTGAAACTCGTACCACCAACCTTTGACACCATACGGCTCCCATTGTTCTCCCAGTTGTACTGCCCAGTAAAACAGTTTATATTTAACACCGGATAATTCTTCGGCTTTTGCCATTATTTTGTCATATACTTTTTCAAGTAATCGAGGTACCACGCTCATAAGATGTGGTTTAATTTCTTTGGCATTATCACCGATTTTATCTAAACCCTCGGCAAAATAGATACTTGCTCCTGCGTATTGATAGATATAAATTAACACACGTTCAAAAATATGACATATGGGAAGAAAGCTTAATACACGAGGTTGTTCTTCTATTAAAGGAAGTCTAGGAACACTATCCAAAGCATTACTTGTAATATTCCAGTGACTTAACATAACTCCTTTGGGTTTTCCTGTAGTTCCTGAGGTATATATAATGGTTGCCAAATCCTCTGACTTCACAGCATTTTTTCTATCCTCCACGTCGGGTTGATTGCCTCGATCTTCACCTAATTTAAAAAGTTCTGAGTAATGTTTACAACCTTCAATCACATCAAAACTATACACATCTTTAAGTTTTGTACGCGACTTTATGGTGTTGATTTTGTTAAGGACTTCTTGGTCTGATACAAAACAGTAAATAGACTCACTGTGGTTTAACACATACTCGTAATCTTCTGCTGAAATAGTGGGATAGATAGGTATATTTTGCGCGCCTAACTGGAGAACCCCAATATCCATAATGTTCCATTCGGTTCTGTTAGTGGTGGAAATCACTGCGATTTTATCGTCTTTCTTCACCCCAAGCCTCAATAGTGCTCTACTTACGGCATTGGCCTTATCAATATACTCCTGAGTTGAGGTGGCTTGCCATTGCCCGTTGTATTTGGTTACAAATGCCTTCTGCAGATTATATTTTTCTAATTGATAATATGGAAAATCAAATAAACGAGTTACGTTTTGCATACTTAGTTTCTTTATGGTAATTGCAAAATAGTAAAAGGAAACGGTATTTTAAAACAGAATATCTAATTAATGGACTAAAAAATTATTTAGGCGATAATAACCAATTAAGATATTACAACTAATAAATCGAGTTAGACTTTAAAAAATTGGTAGCTATTGGTTTTCCAAAATCCAATTTCTAGCATTAACAAACGCTTCCAGCCATGGGGAAACAACATCGTTTCTATTTGGCGGATAGTAAGCCCAATTCCACGGGAAAATAGAGCGTTCTATATGTGGCATTGTTACCAAATGTCTGCCGGTTTTATCGCACAACATAGCTGTATTAAAATCGCTTCCGTTGGGGTTTGCTGGATAATCTGGGTATCCATATTTTGCTACAATATCATACTGATTTTCTTGAAGTGGAAGCGCAAATTTTCCTTCACCATGGGATATCCAAACCCCAAGGGTATAGCCAGCAAGAGAAGATAACATTACCGAGCTGTTTTCCTGAATCTGTACCGAAGTAAAATTACTCTCGTGTTTATGAGAATCATTAAAAGTTAATTTTCCATGTGTTGGGTGATCCGGATTTATCAAGTCAAGTTCCATGAATAACTGACAACCATTGCAGATACCTATGGATAGCGTATCCGGTCTGGCGAAGAAGTTCTTGATTGCTAAATTCGCTTTGTCATTATATTTTATAGCACCAGCCCATCCTTTTGCACTTCCCAAAACATCAGAGTTAGAAAAACCTCCAACGGCTCCAATAAACCGAATATTTTCTAATGTTTCACGGCCCGAAATTAAATCGGTCATATGCACATCTTTCACATCAAAACCCGCAAGAAACATGGCATTAGCCATCTCTCGCTCCGAATTACTTCCCTTCTCCCTAAGAATGGCGGCTTTGGGTCGCAATCCTTTAAAAGGAATTAGCTCTCCATTAAAACTGAGTGGAAACGTATAGTTTAAGGCTTGATTTTTATAGTTTTCAAATCGGTTTTGAGCTAGATTATTTGCCGTTTGCTTACTATCTAATAAATACGAAGTCTTAAACCATATATTGCGGAGTGATTCTACATTTAACCCAATATCTACACTACCATTTTTTATAGTTAGCATGCTTTCCGGAATTACCTTCCCAATTTTTTTAAACTCTATTTTAGCAGCGGTCAATTTTTTTTCTAATGTGTCCTCTTTTGCTTGAAAAACTATGGCTGTATTTTCCGAAAATAGTAGTTTTATTGTATCGGATTCCCCTAAAGAAGACAAATCTAATTCTGCACCTAAGTCCTTATCGGCAAAACACATCTCTAACAAGGTGGTTATTAAACCACCTGAGGCCACATCATGTCCGGCAACAATTTGTCCATCCCGAATTAAATCCTGAATTACATTAAATGTTGTTGAGAAAAATTTGGAATTCGTTATAGTTGGAGTTTCATTACCAATTCTATTTCTAATTTGTGCGAAAGAAGATCCCCCTAATTTATACAAATCTTGCGAGAAGTTTATGTAATATATTTGTCCGTCTTCTTTTCGAAAAACGGGTTCAACTACTTTTGTAATTTCATCACAATTACCGGCTGCGGAAATGATTACTGTACCAGGAGAAATCACCTCTCCGTCCTTATATTTTTGTTTCATGGAAAGGGAATCTTTTCCAGTTGGAATATTAATCCCTAATTCAATAGCAAAATCGGAAACTGCCTGAACAGCCTCATACAGTCTGGCATCCTCGCCTTTATTTTTGCATGGCCACATCCAGTTGGCAGATAATGAAACTGATTTTAAACCATCTTTAAGTGGCGCCCAGATAATATTAGTTAGGGCTTCTGCGATACTATTTCTACTTCCTGAGGTAGGACATATCAATGCGGAAATAGGGGAGTGCCCAATGGCCGTGGCGATACCCTCTTTTCCTTTAAAATCCAGAGCCATGACCCCACAATTATTTAAGGGAAGTTGTAACGGTCCAACACATTGTTGTTTTGCTACACGACCGCCAACACAACGGTCTACTTTATTCGTTAGCCAATCTTTACAGGCAACAGCTTCCAATTGCAACACTTGCTCCAAATAATCATGAAAATACTCCAAAGAATAGCTGGGATTTTCATATTTAATAGACACAGAAGAATCACTCATAACGGTCTTTGGAGAGCTGCCAAACATGTCATCCAGATTTAAATCCACCGGTTTACTCCCTGTTGTTTCGGATGAAATAGTAAAGCTATTATCTCCTGTGACAATTCCTACTTCGTATATAGGAGAACGTTCCCGTTCTGCAATTCTGGTTAAGAGATCGATGTGGTCTTGACCAATAACCAAACCCATACGTTCTTGTGATTCGTTCCCTATTATTTCTTTTGCAGACAGGGTGGGGTCACCTACGGGAAGATGATCCAAATTTATTCTCCCACCGGTTTCTTCTACTAATTCTGATAAACAATTTAGGTGACCACCTGCACCGTGATCATGAATGGATACAATATAATTTTCATTACTTTCAACCATACCCCGGATGGCATTTGCGGTCCTTTTTTGCATCTCCGGATTAGAGCGTTGTACTGCATTCAGTTCTATGACCGAGCCAAACGCTCCGGTATCCGAGCTAGAAACAGCCGCCCCTCCCATTCCTATTCGGTAATTGTCACCGCCTAAGATTACTATCTTATCTCCTTGTTTTGGTTTTTCCTTGATGGCTTGTTCAGCCTTGCCATATCCAATTCCACCTGCCTGCATGATTACTTTATCAAAACCAAGTCTACGGTTATGTTCGCTGTGTTCAAAAGTTAGCACCGATCCTGATATGAGGGGTTGTCCAAATTTATTCCCGAAATCTGATGCACCGTTGGAAGCTTTTATTAAAATATCCATTGGGGTTTGATAAAGCCATTCCCGCTCGGACATTCCTTTTTCCCATGGTCGGTTATTTTCTAATCTCGGATAAGAAGTCATGTATACAGCAGTTCCTGCCAAAGGCAAAGATCCTTTCCCGCCAGCTAGACGATCACGTATTTCCCCACCGGATCCCGTTGCTGCACCATTGAAAGGTTCTACTGTTGTTGGAAAATTATGAGTTTCAGCTTTTAAAGAAATTACAGACTCAAATTCCTTCTCTTCGTAAAAATCGGGAATATCAGCTCTCTCCGGAGCAAACTGTATTACTGTAGGGCCTTTTAAAAATGCAACATTGTCTTTGTAGGCTGAGACAATACTATTTGGGTTTTCTTGCGATGTTTTTTTTATGAGTTTGAATAAAGACGATGGCATTTCCTTACCATCAATTACAAAAGTCCCATTGAAGATTTTATGACGACAATGTTCAGAATTTACCTGACTAAATCCAAAAACTTCAGAGTCGGTTAATTTTCTTCCTAGCCTTTCAGATAATTGATTTAAATACAAAATTTCTTCCTCATTTAGCGCCAAACCCTCTGATGTATTAAACTCGGCAATATCTAGTATTTCCTTTATGGAATCCGGAGCAATGTCAACAGTGTAAATGTTTTGGGTAAGGCTACTATATTTTTGAAAAAGCATTGGGTCATAGTCCGTAAAATCTTTATTTATAGCCGTAAATTCCTCTATTCGAACTATACCCCTAATACCCATATTCGCAGTTATTTCTGTTGCATTGGTACTCCAAGGAGTAATCATTGCTGCCCGAGGACCAACAAAAAAGGCGTCTATTGACGCCCTATCTATTTTAGGTTGGTTGCCAAACAACCACGAGAGTTTATTGATATCTTCCTGTAAAAGTTTGGTACTAATCTGGACTGCAAAAATTTTGGCCGTAAGGTCACCGAAAAAGTGAATCATTGAATATAAAAATTGTCTTATTTAATAAGCTACAAATTTAAACTATTAGACTTAAATTATAAAGCAGAATAATCAACACTTTTACAGCGGGTTGTTAATTTCTTTACCATGAAAAAAGTTCCTCCTAAAATGGCTTAGAATCCTTAGTTTCGCTCTAAAAGCGCCATATAGAATCCATCAAAACCACTTTCCGAGGCATATATCTTGTTATCCTTGGCCAATCTAAAATCTTGCCCTTCCTCTGAAGAAAGAAACTTTTTTACCTGATCTGCATTTTCTTGGGGTAGGATAGAACAGGTAGCATAAACCATTTTACCACCACTTTTAACCATTCTGCTGTAATCTCTTAAAATTTGTTGTTGAGTGATTGTTATTTCATCTAAAAATTCCGGTCGTAATTTCCATTTAGCATCCGGGTTTCTTTTAAGAACCCCTAATCCTGTACATGGAGCATCTATCAATAACCGATCTGCTGTACCGTATAATTTTTTAATAACTTTTGTTGAATCTATGGCCCTTGGTTCTATATTAAAGGCACCGGCCCGTTTAGCTCTACGCTTTAACTCATGCAATTTATTTTCATAGATATCTAAAGCAATTAATTGGCCTTTGTTCTCCATTAAGGCAGCGAGATGTAGTGTTTTGCCTCCCGCACCTGCGCATGCATCCACAACCCGCATCCCCGGTGCAACATCCAAAAAGGGACCAACGAGTTGAGAGGAAGCATCCTGAACCTCAAACATTCCCATTTTAAAAGCTTCGGTGGTAAAGACATTGCCTCGCTCCTTTAATTTTAATGCAAAGGGATATCCTTTAATGGGAGTAGATTCTATGTCATTTTCTAAAAGAAGAGTCTGTAATTCATCTCGTTTTGTTTTTAATGTATTGACTCTTAGAATTACATCTGCTTGTTGATTTAAAGCACTAATTTCTTTACTCCACAATTTTTCACCCAAATATTTTACCCCTAATTCATCCATCCAATCCGGAATAGATTCTTTAAATTTTCTAATTTTTGAGAGCTCATCAAACTTTCCTTTAATTCTTCTTTCGGGAGTAGGTTCGATTTGTTTCCAATCGGGCAACTTTATACCTCTTAACACAGCCCAAACTGCAAATAGTCTAAAAAGGTTAGGTCTGCTAAAAGGAGCTTTTACTTCTGCAATTTCTGTGTATAATCGTTTCCATCGTACCATATCATAGGTAGTTTCTGCTATAAAACCCCTATCTCGGGCACCCCATCGCTTATCGAATTTCAAAACTTTTTCAACAACTTTATCGGCATATTCACCTTCATTAAAGATCAAATTTAGAGCTTCAACTACGGCAAACACCAGATTTCTATGTAACTTCATGTAATATCATCTATTAAAATTTTCAAAATCCTCCATGTCATGTCTCCTGGAGAACGCTCTGTAAACGTTCCATTTATCAGGAAAAATTAAGTGAGCAAAGGTATCGTTTTACAGGGGAATCTATCTATTTTTGTTAAAATTTCTAGTTATGCGCTTCGTGTGTTTTGGTTTATCCTTACTCTTTCTGGTTTCATGTGCAAGAAAAGAAACCTCACACAACTTTAGTTCTGTATCGGTTGAAATTATTTTTACCGACACTTTGAGCATCCGCGCTATTGAATTAATGGATGGCAGCTTGGCTTTTGCAGCAAATAAAGGTACTTATGGCTTAGTAGATTTAAGATCAAATCAAGTGAAGACTAGTATTCAGCACTATGATAGTATCTTTCCCGAATATAGGGCTGTAGCACATACTTCCAGTGACTTTTTTATGCTTTCCGCTGGAAATCCCGCCTTATTGTACAAAACAGGGGATACAGGTAAGATGGAATTGGTTTATTTGGAAAAACATCCTGATGTTTTTTATGACGCACTACTATTCTTAAATGACCTAGATGGGATTGCGGTAGGTGATAGTATGAATGGTTGCCTTTCCATATTATTGACCTTAGATGGTGGTAAAAGCTGGAAAAAAGTAGTGTGCGAAGATTTACCTGAAGCACAAAATGATGAAGGTGCTTTTGCAGCCAGTAACACAAATCTTGTTGCTATTGATAATACTATTTGGATAGGAACAACCCATGGTAATATTTACAAATCTGAGAATCTTGGAGAATCTTGGCAGGTAGTAAAGACGCCCTTACTTAAAGAATCTCCTACTCAAGGTATCTATTCCCTTGACTTTTATGATGTAAACATTGGAGTTGCCATGGGTGGAGATTACACCCAGCCCGAAGTTAATAGATTAAATAAAGCCATAACAAAAGATGGTGGTCTAAATTGGGTGTCCATCGCGGATGGAAATGGTCCCGGATATACCAGCTGTGTTCAATTTGTTCCAAATTCCGGAGGTAATGATATTATGGCTTTGGGAGCGGACGGGGTATACTATTCTAATACCATGGGAGCATCTTGGAAAAAAATAGCTGAAGACACTTTTTATACCCTCCGATTTTTAAATGATTCAACGGCCTACGCAGCAGGAAAAAACAGAATAGCGAAACTTATATTACGATAAGAACAGTGGAATAATAGATTTTTCAATAAAGCCCTTCCTGGCTAATAGAGTTACTCACTTCCTTGTCTTTGATGAGATTGTTTTATAAGCTGCTTTTTAAAATCTTCTTCTGCTTTCATCAAAAGCAAAGTCTTTTTGGCTGTTATAATTTTACTTAGCTTTTGTAAAAAGGCTTTGTCTAATTTTTCTTGCTCATCCTCTAAAGCTAAATGCTTATTTAATAGTACCAAGGCTTCTTTTTCGGAAATGTTGTCCATTGCACTCAACTTATCCCATACTTCTTGCCATTCTCGTTTGCGAAGATTATGTCTGTCCGTTTCATACTTGTTATAGATTGGCCAGAAAGACTGAGCTTCAGAGCTTGTAAGAGATAGACGCTCTGTAATGAAAGCCACTTTTAAAGTTTTTATCTTATCTCGGTCGGGTCTATGCTGCCCAAACGCGACCGACATACTACCAATCAATAAGACGGTAACCCATATTTTTAAACTCTTATTCATCATTTTCCAGATTTAGTTCGTAAAGAGAATCAGTATTATTGTTTAGGTATTCTATTATGATTTCCTCATTTAACCTGTCTGTTAAAATATCATTTATCTCTAGTTGGTCCACAGGTATTATTTCTGCAATTTCATAGCTGGTAATTCCAAATTTATTAGATTCAAAATAGGTCTCGATGTCTGAATAAGCCAAATCATCAAATCCGAAAGTAGGTTCCTTGTCTTTGACAAACTGGATACCAAAAAATAATAGTATTACCGCGGCTACTGCTGCCGCATAATAGAACTTCTTAAAGGGATGTAACTGTACTACTCTGGTTTCCGGTTTATTGATTTTTTGTACAATACGTCCATTAAGTGCTTCAAAATAGCCGGGAGGTAAAATAAAACCATCATTATCATTTTTATGATGCTTGTCCTCAATTTTGCTAAGAAAGCGTCTAGAAGCACTTTCGAAGTATCCTTCTGGAACACTAAAATCAATCTTTTTATCGCTATTTTTCATCTGATGATATACTTTTTTTTAGGCCAGATGGTATTCGCTAATTAATTTTGCGGTTGGCATCCATAATTTTTAATGGCTTATTTTAAATCTATAGTTTGACTATCAATATCTTAAAAGGTTTAATGGGATAATAAAAAGCTTTCTATTTTCTTTGATGCCAAATGGTAAGAAGCCTTTAATCCGCCTACCGTTGTTTCTAAAATTTCAGAAATCTCTTCATATTTCATTTCTTGAAAGTATTTCATATTGAATATCAATTTTTGTTTTTCAGGTAGGGTTGCTATAGCCTCTTGCAGTTTTAACTGAATCTCATCGCCTTCAAAATAAACATCGCTGCGCAGATTATCAACCAATTTTCCTTGCAATTCTTCACTGCTTAAACCTAACTTCCGGGATTTAGTTTGCAAAAAAGTTAAAGATTCATTGGTAGCAATTCTATAAATCCAAGAATATAGCTTACTGTTCCCCTTAAAACTATCTATGTTACTATACACTTTTATAAATGTGTTTTGTAATACATCGTCGGTATCGTCATGATTTAGTACAATTCTGCGGATATGCCAATATAACCGTTCCTTATAGGTATTTATAAGGACTTCAAAAGCTTTTGCCTGAGTTTCCTTTTGTTGCAATTGCTGTACTAAAGTTTCTTCGGCAATCAAAATTTCTTGCTTTAGTTTATTGTTTTAGACTGAAATATAACAAAAAGGTTTAAATCTACCAGCTTTTGATATGAAGAAAACAGACTATAGAACAGCTAGTTTTGAATCTATAAGTCAAAGGATTGCATGCTAACCAACTTTTTATACGCCCCATTGGCAGCAAGTAGTTTGGCATGAGATCCCTGCTCAACAATGATACCTTTTTGCAGCACTACAATGGTGTCTGCATTTTGGATAGTAGACAGACGGTGTGCAATAACAATTGAAGTTCTGTTTCGCATCATTTTTTCTAATGCATCTTGAACTAAACGCTCACTTTCAGTATCAAGAGCAGAAGTAGCCTCATCCAAAATCATTATTGGAGGATTTTTCAAAACAGCCCGTGCTATGGATAATCGTTGTTTTTGCCCACCGCTCAATTTATTACCGGAGTCACCGATATTAGTATCATAGCCATTAGGCAATTCAGATATAAATTCATGGGCATTGGCAACCTTGGCTGCCGCAATAATTTCTTCATCAGTGGCATTGTGTTTGCCAAGTGCAATGTTATTTTTTACGCTATCATTAAATAAAATTGAATCCTGGGTGACCAAGCCTATTAAGTTGCGTAGCGAATGCTTAGTCATGTCTTTTATGCGAACCCCGTCTATTTGTATTTCTCCCTCATTTACATCATAAAATCGGGTTACCAGATTGGCAATTGTACTTTTCCCACTACCTGATTGACCTACTAAAGCTACAGAATGCCCTTTTGGAACTGTTAAACTAAAATTTTGTAAAACATATTCATCTTCATACTTAAAAGAAATGTTCTCCAAATTAACCTCGGCATCAAAAGTACTTTTAACTATAGCGTTTTCCTTTTCTATGATTGAGTTTTCGGTTTCCAAAATTTCTAATACCCGTTCTGCGGCAGCATTTCCTTTTTTTACACCATAAGAGGCCTTACTTATAGCTTTTGCAGGAGTCAAAATGTTATATGCCAGAGCCATGTAGGCAATAAAAGAGGATGGATCCAAAGTTTTATCCACCAACACCATTTGTCCTCCAAACCAAAGTAGTACTCCTATGACTAAAATACCCAGAAATTCGCCTACGGGGGAAGCCAAATTTTGACGATTTAATAACTTGTTTGAAAATCTAAAAAAGCGCTGTGTTGATATTTTGAAGGTGTTGTAAAATTTAGATTCTGCATTAAATGCTTTTACTACTCTAAGGCCACCAAGTGTTTCTTCCACAATAGATAAAAACTCTCCCTGTTCTTTTTGTACACGATCTGATTTTTTCTTTAGAGATTTTCCAATTTGAGAAATAGCCATCCCGGCAAGGGGGATAAAAATAAATACAAAAAGGGTAAGCTTTGCACTAATACCAAACATGATAATAATGGTAAACAAAATGGTTAACGGCTCTCTAACAATAAGTTCTAAAATAGATAGAAATGAATGTTGAATTTCCAGCACATCAGAGGTTATACGTGCTATAACATCACCCTTTCTTTTTTCTGAATAAAAGGAGATAGGTAATTCCACTATCTTTTTATACATATTATTTCTAATATCTTTAAGTACCCCATTCCTCAAAAAAGTAATAAAATACATGGCCAGATAGTTGAAGATATTTTTTAAAAGAAATAAGACCAGTACCAAGCTAATAACTAATACAAGGGCCTTCATTTCATCCTCAGCCGCATAGGAGGTTACCATATAATTGGCATAATCCTGTAAATAATCCTTAATCTGTCCCAATTTTGTATACACCGGTGGCTGGTATACTTTTTTTGATTGATCAAAAAGCACATCCAGCATAGGAATCAAGGCCGCAAAAGACAAAGAACTGAATAAGGCGTAAAGAATATTAAAAAATATATTTAGGTAACCGTATTTTTTATAGGGTTTGGCAAAGCGAAGGATTTTTTTGAAATACTCCATTAATTCAATTTGAGTTCACTAAGGATGCGATTTATTTTTGCATCCAATTCAGCATCTACTTTTTTAAAGTTCTCCGCTTTATCCAAAGTGGCGTTAATACTAAAATAGAACTTAATTTTGGGTTCTGTCCCACTGGGTCGTGCCGCCATTCGGGTGCCGTCCTCAGTAATTAGTATTAGTACATTAGATTTAGGAATATCTAAAGGTGTGACCGTACCACTTATTAAATTAGTTGAGGTTGCAATGTTGTAGTCTTCTATAGTAATTACTTTTGAACCGTCAATCGAGTTCACCGGATTTTGCTTAAAATCAATCATCATTTGTTTTATTTCTGCTGCACCACTCATTCCTTTTTTGGTTAGGGAGATTAGCTTTTCTTTATAAAACCCATAGTGAACATAGCAGTCAATCAATTCCTTGTAAAAAGAACTACCGTTGGCTTTTGCGTCAGCGGCAATTTCACAGGCGAGAAGAGTAGCGGTAACTGCATCTTTGTCTCGTACAAAGTCACCCACCATAAATCCGTAACTTTCTTCCCCACCGCCTACAAAATCCTGTTCCGGAAAATCTTTTACCATTTTGGCAATCCATTTAAATCCGGTCAAAGCAGATTTATACTCTACTCCGTAAGCATTTGCCAGGCTTGCCATCATTGGAGTGGATACTATAGTCGAGGCAATAAACTCGTTGCCTTTAAAACCGTTTTTCTTTCTTTGGTCCAATAAAAATTTGGTCATGAGAACCATGGTTTGATTTCCATTTAACAATTCCATTTGACCTTCTAAATTCCGCACGGCAATTCCCAGACGATCGCCGTCCGGATCGGTGCCGATAACCATATCCGCCTCTATATCCTCAGCCTTTTTAACAGCTAAAGTCAATGCTTCCGGTTCTTCCGGATTGGGAGACACCACTGTTGGAAAATTGCCATCTGGTTTGGACTGTTCTTCAATAAGGGTCACATTTTTATAACCGGCCCGTTTTAGAACTTCGGGAACCGAAGTAATGGTGGTGCCGTGCAGCGAGGTAAATACAATTTTAAAATCTTCTTTACCCTTGGCATTAAAACTACCATTTTTCAAGGAAGCAGATATAAATGCTTCATCGGCCTCCTTATCAATATATTCGATTAGATTCTCATTTGTATGAAATTTAATATCCTCAAAAGATAGCTTGTTTATTTCCGCAATTATTTCTCCGTCTTGCGGAGGGACTATTTGTCCACCATCAGTCCAATATACTTTGTAGCCATTATATTCAGGTGGATTATGTGAGGCCGTTAAAACAATACCGGCATGACAATTAAGATGTTTTACAGCAAAGGAAAGAGCCGGAGTTGTTCTAAGGTCCGAGAACAGAAATACATTAATACCATTGGCCGAAAAAACTTCTGCCACAATTCTTGCCAAAGTGGCGCTATTGTGCCGACAATCGTAAGCAATTACTGTTTTTATTTCCTGTCCTGCATATACCTCATTGAGGTAATTGCTGAGACCTTGAGTGCTTTTCCCTAAAGTATATTTGTTTATTCTATTAGTACCAACCCCCATTATGCCACGCATACCTCCGGTACCAAATTCAAGATCTTTAAAAAAGCGATCCTTTAAATCCTCAGAATTGGTGTTTATAATTTTCTCAACTTCAGCACGTGTCTCCTGATCAAAAACAGGTGTCAACCAACTCTTGGCTGTACTTAAAATGGTATCCATAAAATTTTGATATTTCTTAAAAGGTTAAAATTACGAAGAATATTAGTGTTTTAACGTGTTGACTTCTTCAGATATTATATATCGGTTCTCATCTTTTCGGGAACGAATGAGGATTTCCCCTAAAAACCCTGCTAAAAAGAGCTGAGTGCCCATTATCATGGCCGTAAGGGCGATAAAAAATTGTGGGCGACTAGTAAGTAATCTGGCTGTTGGGTTCAGAAATAATTTATCTACTCCTAAATATACAGTAAGACCAAAGCCAACCAAAAACATTAAAATCCCCAATGCACCAAACAAGTGCATAGGTCTCCGTCCAAATTTGGAAACAAACCAAATTGTTATTAAATCCAAAAAACCATTTATAAAACGGTCCATACCAAATTTGGTTTTCCCATATTTTCTTGCTTGATGCTGTACTATTTTTTCATCAATTTTAGAAAAACCGGCACTTTTAGCCAGCACAGGAATGTACCGATGCATTTCTCCGGAAACTTCTATGGTTTTTACCACTTCCTTTTTATAGGCCTTTAGACCACAATTAAAGTCATGCAATTTTACCCCCGAAGTTTTTCTTGCAGCCCAATTAAATAATTTTGAAGGTAAATTTTTTGAAATTGCAGAATCGTAGCGTTTTTTCTTCCATCCTGAAATCAAGTCGTACCCGTCTTCCTTTATTAATTTATAAAGTTCTGGAATCTCCTCTGGATTGTCCTGTAAATCAGCATCCATAGTGATGACTACCTCACCTTGTGCCGCCTTGAACCCCGCGTGCAAGGCCTGAGATTTTCCAAAATTTTTAAGAAAGCGGATGCCTTTTACATTTTTACTTTCTGTAGCCAACTTGGAAACTATTTCCCAGGAATCGTCTGTACTGCCGTCATCTATAAATAGAATTTCATATAAAAAATGATTGGATTGCATTACTTGTGCAATCCAATCATGAAGTTCTTTTAGCGATTCTTCTTCGTTTAGAAGCGGTATAACAATAGATAAATGCATTTAATGTTTTTGAAACACGTCAAAAATACTATAAATCATTTAATAAGCTGGCTTCGCCTTTTTAAAAATTAAACCTGCAAAGAAGCCAAAAACCAAACCAAGTAGTACACTAAATATCAGTCCAATAGGATAGGACATCCATGCAAATTTCTTTTGCATTTCTATTCCCTGATCTATTTGTTCCACGGTTAACTTGGGATTACTTTCTAACGCTTGAGCCTTACCAATTTCGAATAATTTATCCATATAACCCGGTTCAATAAAATTGGAGAGAATAAAAAAGTAGAGCAAACCAATAATTGCAGATATTAATCCAACACCCGCACCAAGTTTAAGCGCTTGTGAAATGGTTAAAAACCCAAGATTAGCCTTTTTAAATTGAAAAACACAAATAAAAATAGCAGCTATCATTAAAGCAATATTTACACTTTGAACAGCAAATCCTCGTTCGTAATGCAAATCTAAAGAGTAGAGCATAACACCAAATATGACGCTCACAGCACCTAAGATAAGGCCAAATGTTAGTGCAAATTTTCCGGTTTTAGGTTGATTTTCTTCCATGTATTAAGAATTTTTAGGTTAGTACTTTGGTTAGTTGCCTAATTCAATTTTTTGTTACACTTAAATGTAATAATTATTCTTTTCCTTTTTTGGTAAATATTATTGTCTGTTAAAGAAAAAATAGTAAATTTGCAGCCTTAAATATTTTAGGTTTTTTAAGAACAAAGCAATGAGAAAAGGTATACATCCAGAGAATTATAGACTAGTGGCTTTCAAGGATATGTCTAATGAAGATGTTTTTATAACAAAATCAACTGCAGACACTAAGGAGACAATTGAAGTTGACGGCGTTGAGTATCCAGTAATTAAATTGGAGATTTCAAGAACATCACATCCATTTTACACCGGTAAGGCGAAATTAGTAGATACTGCTGGAAGAATTGATAAATTCAAGAATAAATACAAGAAATTTACCAAATAATAATTTCTTTTTAAAAGAGTTATAAAGTCACGTTCCGATTGTTTTCGGATCGTGATTTTTTATTTTTGTCAATAATTGGCTTATGAACTACATTCTTTTTGATGGCAAGGTTAGAAAGGCGTTATTGCCTTTTACTTTCACACGACCTGTAGCGGACATCAGAATTGGTATATTGACAATAAGAGAAAAATGGGAAAAGTATTTAAATTCAACCATTTCATCCATAACAGAGGACTATCTTCAAGAAAAATTTCCACTTATAGAAAAATCTGAAAACATTCTTATTGATGCGTCATTTTTGCCAAACAAAATACTGGCGACTATGGTACAGCAATTAAAGGAGAATGAGGTTATAGTATCCAAAGGGGAGATTGTTGCTTTTTACTCCATGGATGCACAAGTTAAAACAGATTTTACTTCGTGCCGAACTATAGAATATGAGGGCGATGTCTTGCGCGTTAAAAATACCTGGGATATTTTTTCTAAAAACGGAGAGGCTATACAGGATGATTATGATTTTCTAACTTTCGGAAGAAAAAGTGCTCCGATTTCTTCTACCAATAGTCTTATTTGTCCTGAGAAGATATTTTTGGAGGAAGGCGCCAAAGTGGAATACAGTGTTCTGAATGCTACTGATGGTCCCATTTATTTAGGAAAGAATGCAGAGATTTGGGAAGGAAGTCTTATCCGGGGGGCATTTGCACTTTGTGAAATGGCAATTGTAAAAATGGGAGGGAAGATTTACGGTGCCACAACGGTGGGACCCCACGGAAAAGTCTGTGGTGAAATTAGTAATTCTGTTATTTTTGGTTATTCCAGCAAAGGACATGAGGGCTATTTGGGTAATGCCGTATTGGGAGAATGGTGCAATATTGGAGCCGATTCCAATAATTCTAATTTGAAAAATAATTATGCCAAGGTACGTTTGTGGAATTATGAAACGGAAACTTTTGAGCAAACGGGGCTTCAATTTTGTGGACTAATGATGGGTGATCATAGCAAAACGGCAATTAATACAATGTTTAACACCGGTACCGTAATAGGTGTAAATTGCAACATTTACGTTCCCGGCTTTCCCCGTAATTTTGTTCCCAGCTTTAGCTGGGGTGGAGCTTCTGGCTTCACAACGTATCAGCCAAAAATGGCCTTTGAAGCTGCAAAAGTAATGATGGAACGTCGCGGTGTGGTGTTTGATGAAAAAGAGGCTAACATCTTAAATCATGTTTTTGAACTCACCAAGAAATATCGAAATTATTAGGTATTAGCAACTTTGTATTTTGCCATTCAATGACATTTTAAATACCTATTTACTTAGCTTCCTATCTTTTTTACCTTATATATCATTTGAATAGAAGTGCTTATATTTGCAGTAACTTTAACGGAAGCTTTGCTTTAGCTATTTTATGGTGAAAATTGAATAATGAATAAAAAGAAAGTCGCATTTTATACTTTAGGTTGTAAACTGAATTTTTCAGAAACCTCTACTATAGCCCGAAGTTTTGAAAATGAAGGATTTGATCGTGTGGATTTCACTGAACATGCAGATATGTATGTAATAAATACCTGCTCCGTTACTGAGAATGCGGATAAACGCTTTAAAACAATTGTACGTCAGGCGCAAAAAGTAAATCCTGAGGCCTTTATTGCAGCAATAGGCTGCTACGCCCAATTAAAACCGGAAGAATTAGTTGCCATTGATGGGGTAGATTTAGTTTTGGGTGCTTCAGAAAAATTTAGGATTACCGATTATATTAATGATCTTTCTAAAAATAATTTCGGGCAGATTCATTCATGCGATATAGACCAAGCCGATTTTTACATGGGAGGTTATGCCATTGGCGACAGGACCAGAGCCTTTTTAAAAGTTCAAGACGGATGTGATTATAAGTGCACCTACTGCACAATTCCGTTGGCCAGAGGAATTTCCAGAAGCGCGACATTGCAGAGTGTTTTAGATAATGCTTCCGAAATATCAGCCAAAGGAATTAAGGAAATAGTGCTTACTGGCGTTAATATTGGTGATTATGGAAAAGGAGAATTTGGCAATAAAAAGCATGAGCACACTTTCTTGGATTTAATAAAAGCGCTTGATACTGTAGATGGTATAAGTCGGCTCAGGATATCGTCTATTGAGCCTAATTTACTTCAAAATGAGACCATTGATTTTGTAGCACAAAGCAATTCTTTTGTACCTCATTTTCATATTCCGCTTCAGAGCGGGAGTGATACCATTTTAAAACTGATGCGTAGAAGGTATCTTACCGCTTTTTATAAAGAGCGAGTTATAAGAATAAAGCAAGTAATGCCGGATGCCTGTATTGGGGTAGATGTCATTGTAGGCTTCCCAGGAGAAACTGATGAAGATTTTTTAGAAACCTATCATTTTCTAAATGATTTAGATATTTCATACTTACATGTTTTTACCTATTCCGAAAGAGAGAATACAGCTGCAGCAATAATGCCAGGAGTTGTTCCACAAAATATCAGAAACAAGAGAAGTAAAATGCTTCGCGGACTTTCTGTAAAGAAAAGAAGGGCGTTTTATGAAAGCCAGTTAGGCTTTATAAAAACTGTGTTGTTCGAAGATGAGAACAAGGAGGGATATATTCAAGGTTTTACTGAGAACTATATAAAGGTAAAAACCCCTTGGAATCCGGAATTGGTCAATTCACTCCATAAAATTGAGCTAACAGAAATTGATGACGATGGCATAATGCGGTTTGCATTTATGGAAAATGCGGTTGTAGTTTAATACAGTCCATTTAAACAGCATAATAAGTAAAAAAATCCCGTGTTTCGACGGGATTTTTGTTTTCTTAAAATTATATGGGTGAGCTTTATATTCGGATACCCACCGGCAACATTTCCTTATATTGCCTGTTTTTTCTTAAAAAACCTGCAATTTGAGGGCTTGTAGGCACTACTCTAAGGTTTCTTTCTTGAATTTGTAATAGAACAGCGGTTATAAAATCTTCTTTAAAACCCTCCTGTACTATTTCTTCCGGAATTACCAGTTTTGTCAAAAATACTTTTTTATCCTGTGAAGAATATTCAATCTTGGCTAAATGCCCATCTACCTTGGTTTCAAATTGGCGCAAGAAACCATTGTCCTTAATTTCTAATTCATTCATATAGTTTGATTTTTGATTTTCTCGTTAATTCAGACTGCTATGTTCTCAAATCATAATCTGTATCTCCATTTTGCTAAAATTTCACTAGAAAGAGTCTTTTTTAAAGCAAAGACTACAAAAGTACTAAAAAAATTGCTAATTTCCTAGTTAAATATCTGGCTTCTATTCATGTCTAATGATACCATCCATGTCTATTTTATGCCGGGTATGGCGGCAAATGCTACTATCTTTGAACACATTTCACTTCCTAAAACAATTTTTGCTATTCATTTGTTAAACTGGTTTGTTCCTGAAAAGGATATGTCTTTGGAATCTTATGCTCGTGAGATGTGCAAAAGGGTAGCGTATAAGAATGTAGTTCTAGTTGGTGTTTCTTTTGGAGGTATATTGGTGCAAGAAATGGCAAAGTTTTTGGAGGTACGCAAGGTAATTATTATTTCGAGTGTCAAAACCAACGCTGAATTGCCCAAACGGATGATTTTTGCGAAATACACTAAAATTCATAAAGTATTACCCACAGGTTTGATAAACAATATAGAGCTTTTGGGAAAATACGCCTTTGGTGAAACAGTGGCAAAAAGATTGAAGCTTTATGAAAGGTATCTTTCAATACGAGATAAATATTATATAGACTGGTCTATTGATCAACTGGTTAACTGGAAACAAACAGAATGTTCAAAGAATGTTGTTCATATTCAGGGAGAGAAGGATGCTGTTTTTCCTATAAAAAACATAAACGGTTGTATTTCTGTAAAGCATGGAACCCATACCATGATAATTCATAGATACAAGTGGTTTAATGAACACTTGCCAACAATTATTTTAGATTAGCGGTTCTATTTAATACCTTTGAAAGACAATATAATTTAAAAGCTATGAAATTTCTTAAAAATATTTTGATGCTCTTAGGGGTTCTTTTTTTGGTTAGCACCTTAATATTTGCTGTTAAAAATAGTGTAAGTGAACCATCTGCCGGCTTGATAATTTCAAAAAATGACAGTATAGCGGTTTCTGATGGAGGTTATAGAATAACCGCAATAGCAATTCCTGAGAACTTAAATTTTGCGGGGGAAGCAGTTCCTTCTGATGATCCTGAAATTTTAGAGCGTATAGATAGAGAATTTTTGGTAAATACCTATTGGCAATCCAATGCGGTATTGCTAATTAAACGAGCTAACAAATATTTCCCGATAATAGAGCCCATTTTAGCAAAAAATGGAATTCCAGATGATTTTAAATATTTGGCCGTGGCAGAAAGTGGCCTACAAAATACTATTTCGCCCGCCGGTGCCACTGGATTTTGGCAGATTATGAAAACAACCGCCAAAGACTATGGTTTAGAAGTGAATGAAAACATAGATGAGCGCTATCATTTAGAAAAAAGCACGGAAGTTGCATGTAAGTATTTAAAAAGTTCAAAAAACAAATTTGGAAATTGGACCATGGCGGCAGCGGCTTATAATGCCGGACCGGCAGGGATGTCTAAGTACATGGGTATTCAAAAAACACAAGATTATTATGACCTTCTTTTGGGCGAAGAAACAGGGCGTTATGTATTTAGAATTTTAGCTATAAAAGAAATACTCTCCAATCCCGAAAAATATGGTTTTCATTTGGATAAAAAAGATTTATATTCTGCAATACCCACATTTAATGTAGAGGTTAACACTACGGTAACCAATTTTGCAGATTTTGCCAAGGAATATGAAATTAATTATAAAATTTTAAAGCGACATAACCCATGGCTTAGAGAGCCACATTTGAATAATGCTACCGGTAAAAAGTATACCATAGAAATACCAAATAAAGGATACTACAAATCGACTGAATAATACTTTACAAAAAAATTAACCGAACCACTTTGTACCTTTAGATTTTCTTTAGTTGCTGTTGCATCATTTTAATCTGATCGCTTAGCATATTCTGCTTATCTAATTTTTTTGCTTCTGTTAGCAGCGTAGTGGCTTCTCTTTTTCTACGTTTTTGCATGGCAATTCCGGCCAAGCTTAGTTTTGCCATAGCTACATCATAGTCCATAGTTAATCCCAGTTTAAGTGCTTTTTTGAAGAACTTTTCAGCTTGGGAAAGATTGGTTTGAGAAAAAATTATACCCTGTAAATAATTGTAATACCCCTGTTGTTTTTTTGTAAGTGCTCCTTCAGGGTTCTTAATTCGATTCAACCACTGCTGAGTACCTGCCAGATCTTGCTTTCGCATTTTAAGAAAAGCAAGTAGAATAAGCTCATTTCTAAAATAAAGAAATATAAATATGAGCGAAAACAAAATTAAAAAAATGCCATTTCCAATATTTCTTTCAGTAAATTGGTATACCGCATAGCCAATAATTAAACCTGCAATAACTAATTTTAAATTTTTATTGAACATAATATTTGTTAATTAATTCATACGTAATTGTTGATTTTATAGTCGTGGGTATTTCAGTGCTACCCATTTGAGTTACCGTAGAAATACCTTTAAAAATACCATCAACATTCATTTTTTGAATGAAACCTGAAGCGACATCCGTAGTAAGTATTGTAATCTGTGTTCCATCAAGGACCATGGTTGTTTCCGGTTCTTGTATATCCATATGCACTTCTGCTTTCCCGCTTACAAAAGCTTTTTTTGAAGTAAGACTATCCAATTTCCAAAAATTCTTAGCCACAAGTTTACCATGGTATTCATTTTTCCAGGTATCTCCAATTTTTACTTTATTAGAGGGATAAATAAAGGTCATCTGCTCATAGCTATTGGAAAGGGCTTCAGATCCAAATTCCTTTTTTAAAGATTCCTTTAACAAATTCAAAGAAAATTCATCTTGTAGTCCTGAGGCATCTGCCATTTTGGAAACCAAACTATTTCCTCCTTTAACTTCAATAATATTTCCTGTTTTCTCTAAGGTTAATTGTATTGGAGTATGAAGAATTGCATTAAAAATTTGAGATTGCATATCGCCGGGTACAAGTTCTTTAGCTTTTACATTCATCATTTCACCCTGAATATTGGAAGACATTCTTAGATTCAAATCATCAAAAGTAAGTTCAATGAGGTAATGATTCTCTTTTTCGTCTAGCACTTTAAATTCCAGAATACCATCAATACTGTTGGAGATATCATGAATTGTTCCCTCCAAATCCTGAGTAATCGTTTGCTTTGCAACTTGCTTAATGACAAATACATCACCTTTTTTTAGTCGATATTCCAAATCCGTCTGCCCTATACAAAAAGAGCTAAACAGTATAAAATACGGAAGTAATAAAAGCTTTTTCATCTTTGAAAACGGATTGCAGCGCCGCCGGCGCAAAAGTAATAAAAACAATCCATAATATTTTTAATTTTAGATTTGTCAAAGCAAAAACTCTTCGTATATTTGCGCCCAGATTTTGAGGGGGTTATTTGTTAGCTTTCCAAAACATTTTTTAAGTAAAAACAAAAACTTTTATAATGAAAAGAACATATCAGCCATCAAAAAGAAAGAGAAAAAATAAGCATGGGTTTAGAGAACGTATGGCGAGTGCTAATGGCAGAAAGGTTCTTGCAAGAAGAAGAGCTAAAGGAAGAAAAAAATTAACTGTATCTTCTGAGACAAGACACAAAAAATAATGACGGTATTTCAAAGAAATAGCAAGGTGTTACTTTTACGGAAGTAGCACCTTTTTTTTGTTCAATAACCAAATAATTTAGTTTAGATAATAATGCCTAAAAGAAAAGATTTAAAATCGGTTTTAATTATAGGTTCCGGACCCATTGTTATAGGGCAGGCCTGTGAGTTTGATTATGCAGGTACCCAATCACTTCGCTCTCTGCGGGAGGATGGTATAGAAACTGTTTTAATCAATAGTAATCCGGCAACAATTATGACAGATCCTTCCATGGCGGATCATGTTTATTTAAAACCGCTCACCACAAAATCAATAGTTGAAATACTCAAGAAGCACCCGGAAATTGATGCAGTATTACCCACAATGGGGGGTCAAACTGCATTGAATTTATGTATTGAAGCGGATGAAAAGGGAATTTGGAACGATTTTAATGTAAAACTGATTGGTGTAGATATAAACGCCATAAACATAACAGAAGACAGAGAAAAATTCAGAGAATTGATGCTGAAGATAGGTATCGGCATGGCTCCACAGGCAACAGCCACTTCCTTTTTAAAAGGTAAAGAAATTGCTCAGGAGTTTGGATTTCCTCTCGTAATACGGGCATCATACACTCTTGGAGGAGCAGGAGCATCCATTGTATACAGAGCAGAAGATTTTGATGAATTGTTAAGTAGGGGATTGGAAATTTCCCCGATTCATGAAGTTATGATAGACAAGGCTTTAATGGGCTGGAAAGAATATGAACTGGAGCTGTTGAGAGATAAGAATGATAATGTTGTTATTATATGTACCATTGAAAACATGGATCCGATGGGCATACATACGGGTGATTCTATTACTGTTGCCCCTGCCATGACCCTGTCGGATGTAACATTTCAGAGAATGCGAGACATGGCCATCAAAATGATGCGAAGCATAGGGGATTTTGCAGGTGGTTGTAATGTTCAATTTGCGGTAAGTCCCGACGAAAAAGAGGATATCATCGCTATTGAAATTAACCCCAGAGTATCAAGATCTTCTGCTTTAGCATCCAAAGCCACTGGCTATCCCATTGCTAAGATTGCTACAAAATTGGCACTGGGTTATCATTTGGATGAATTGAACAATCAAATTACTAAGTCAACTTCCGCCTTATTTGAGCCTACCTTGGATTATGTCATCGTAAAAATACCGAGATGGAACTTTGATAAATTTGAAGGTTCAGACAGGACTTTAGGGTTACAAATGAAATCAGTAGGAGAAGTAATGGGCATTGGTAGATCTTTCCAAGAAGCACTTCATAAAGCAACCCAATCATTGGAAATAAAGCGTAACGGATTAGGTGCAGATGGTAAGGGATATAAAGATTATGATCAAATTATAAGCAAGCTTACCATTCCAAGCTGGGATAGGGTTTTTGTAATTTATGATGCTATTCAGATGGGGATTCCTCTGAGCAGAATACACGAAATTACAAAAATTGATATGTGGTTTTTAAAGCAGTACGAGGAGCTACACTTTTTGGAAAAGGAGATTTCAAAATATGAAGTATCAACGTTGCCAAAGGAACTCTTGCTGGAGGCAAAACAAAAAGGGTTTGCCGATAGGCAAATTGCCCATATGATGGATTGTTACGAAAGTGAAGTGCATACAAAGCGTTCTGAAATGGGAATTAACAGAGTATTTAAACTTGTAGATACCTGTGCAGCCGAATTTAAGGCAATGACACCTTATTATTATTCCACATTTGAAGCAGAGGTAGAAACTGCTAACGGACAGCGCTATGTAGCCAATGATAGCACCGTAACAGAAAAAAAGAAAATTGTAGTTCTAGGATCCGGACCCAATAGAATAGGTCAAGGAATAGAATTCGATTATTGCTGTGTACATGGGGTGTTGGCTGCTGCCGAGTGCGGTTATGAGACAATTATGATCAATTGTAACCCGGAAACGGTTTCAACTGATTTTGATATTGCTGACAAATTATATTTTGAACCTGTTTTTTGGGAGCATATCTACGACATTATAAAACATGAAAAGCCTGAGGGAGTAATTGTACAGCTAGGCGGCCAGACCGCGCTAAAATTGGCTGAAAAGTTAGACAAGTACGGAATAAAGATAATAGGAACCAGTTTTCAAGCCTTAGATTTGGCTGAGGATCGGGGAAGTTTCTCTAAGCTTTTAAAAGATAATGATATCCCTTATCCGGAATTTGGTGTTGCTGAAACAGCAGACGAAGCTCTAGTACTTTCTGATAGACTTGGATTTCCTTTATTGGTAAGGCCTTCTTATGTATTGGGCGGGCAAGGAATGAAAATTGTGATCAACAAAGAAGAATTGGAAGAACATGTGGTAGATTTATTACATAAAATTCCCAATAACAAATTACTGTTAGATCATTACTTGGATGGGGCCATTGAAGCCGAGGCAGACGCAATTTGTGATAGGGAAGATGTATATATTATTGGCATCATGGAGCATATAGAGCCTTGTGGTATCCATTCGGGAGACTCTAACGCCACCTTGCCTCCCTTTAACTTGGGAGAATTTGTAATGCAACAGATTAAAGACCATACCAAAAAAATTGCTTTAGCTTTGCAAACTGTTGGTCTTATCAACATTCAGTTTGCCATAAAAGACGATATGGTCTACATTATCGAAGCCAATCCCAGAGCCTCAAGAACAGTTCCTTTTATTTCCAAAGCGTACAAAGAGCCTTATGTAAACTATGCAACTAAAGTTATGCTTGGTGAAAAAAAGGTAAAGGATTTCAACTTTAACCCACAATTGGAGGGATATGCAATAAAACAACCCGTGTTTTCCTTTAATAAATTCCCGAACGTAAACAAAAATCTGGGACCGGAGATGAAAAGTACAGGCGAAAGCATCCTTTTTATTGATAGTTTAAAGGATGATGAATTTTACAATCTGTATGCCAGAAGAAAAATGTATCTGAGCAAATAAAGTAATGTAAACTCGCAAAAATGGCTATCTTCTATTAAGAGGATAGCCATTTTTTAATTTAGTCAAATTAATTTACTCTCCCCATTGCGTATGAAATATACCTTCCATATCTATTCTTTCATAGGTATGAGAACCGAAATGATCTCGTTGTGCTTGGATTAAATTAAGCGGTAAGCGTCCTGAACTATAAGCATCAAAATAGGTTAATGAATTAAATAAGCCACCCATGGGAATGCCATAAGTAGCAGCATAAGAGACAACTTTTCTAGCTGAATTAATTGTACCATTTATAGCATTTACAAAAGTAGAATCCATTAAAAGATTGGACAACGCAGCATTCTTTCTATATGCTTTAGAAATATCTTCCAAGAGGGCGGCACGTATGATACAGCCTGCTCTCCAAATCTTGGCAACTACCGATAAATCCAATTCATAGCCATATTCTTTTGATGCATAAGCCAATTGGTGCAATCCCTGAGCATAGGTTATTATGTATGCAAAGTAAAGTGCTTCCTCGGCTAGTGCAATGATTTCTTGTTTATTCATTAATGCTGCTTCAGGCCTATTATAAAGCTCATCTACCAAGACCCGCTCTTCTTTTAGTGCCGATATTTCTCGCATGCTAACAGCCACATCAATCGTCGGAATAGGAATACCTAAATCCATTGCATTTTGAGAGGTCCATTTTCCTGTGCCTTTTTGCTTTGCTTTATCTAGGATTTTATCTACCAACAACCCTGTACCCTTATCATCTTTTTGGGTAAAAATTTCCGAAGTAATTTCAATCAGAAAAGACTGCAAACGTCCTTTGTTCCATGAAGCAAATACCTCATGCAACTCGGTATTATTCAAACTACCTCCTTTCTTAAGCAAATCATAAATTTCGGAGGTTAGTTGCATCAATCCATATTCAATACCATTATGTACCATTTTCACGTAGTTCCCAGCCGATTTTGGACCTAAGTAAGCAACACATGGCTCTCCATTGAATTTGGCAGAAACCGCCTCAAATATAGGTTTTACTTCCTTGTAAGCTTCTTTGGATCCTCCAGGCATTATACTCGGACCCTTTCTGGCACCTTCGGCGCCACCTGAAACACCAGCACCAAAAAAATTAATATTCTTAGATTTTAAATAACTTTCTCTTCGATCGGTATCTGTGTAAAATGAATTTCCGCCATCAATTATAATATCATTTTCTTCCAAATGTGGAAGTAAATCATCTATAACTATATCTACAATCTTCCCGGCAGGTACAAGAAGCATAATTTTTCTGGGAGTAGATAGCGCAGCAACAAATGTTTTTAAATCGGTTGAGGCACTCACCTTGGTTTCATCACCTCCCTCTTCAATTAGAGCCTCCACCTTCTCTTTATCCATGTCATGCCCAAATGAGGTAAAACCATTATCTGCGACATTCAAAATAAAATTACGGCCCATTACACCCAGGCCAATCAGTCCAAAATCATATCCTTTATATTCCATGTATAATTCTTAACTTTTACATTACACAAAACTTCCTGTAATCTGTTCCTTCTGTAAGCTGTCAAATTTAAATAAGTCTTATCTTAGTCAGCACTAAAAAGCAATCAAAATTACTTTAAAATTTTATAGGCACACAACATAGAAGCCTATAATATAAAAGTAAAAGTCATTTTTACAAATTATGAATAAAAACAAAACTGCTAACCAAATGCTTGTAATTTTCGGAGCGTCTGGTGATCTCACTGCCCGAAAATTGGTCCCTGCACTTTATAACTTATACAGAGGCGGTCATCTTCCTGAGAATTTTATAGTTTTAGGAACGAGTCGTAGTGGGTTAACGGACAAAGAATTTCGAAAAAAAGTATTCTCAGAAAGTTCGTTTTTGAAAAACAAGCTTGACAGTGAAAAAGATGATTTTACGAACACGTTTGCCGAAAAACTGTTTTATGAAGATTTGGGGGAGGGCTATGATGTGAGCTTTAATAAACTTGCAACACGGATTTCAGATTTAAACAAAAAGTTTGATACAGATTATAACTATATTTTCTATTTATCAACTCCGCCTAACTTATACGAGACCATAGCTAAAAATCTTGCCCTTGAAGAATTAAATGATGAATCCAAGGGGTGGAGAAAATTGATTGTTGAAAAACCTTTTGGGTACAACCTTAAAACAGCTAAAGAATTGAACAATGGACTTCATAATTATTTCTCAGAAGAACAAATCTATCGTATTGATCATTATTTGGGGAAGGAGACTGTTCAAAATTTATTGGTAACTCGCTTTTCGAACAGCATTTTTGAGCCACTTTGGAATAGGAATTACATCCACCACGTAGAGGTAACTAATGCTGAAAGTGTGGGAGTAGAAAAAAGAGGAGGTTATTATGATAAATCTGGAGCTCTACGGGATATGTTTCAAAATCACTTATTACAAATTGTTTCTTTGGTTGTGATGGAACCCCCAATTAGTGCTCGCGCTGAAGACATTCGAAACGAAAAAGTAAAGGCATTAAAATCATTACAAATAATGACCGATGAAAAAACCTTGTACGACAATACGATAAGGGCTCAATATGTTTCATCTGTCATTAATGGTGAACGAGTAAAAGGGTATCGGGAAGAAGAGGGAGTGGATCCAAAATCCAGTACAGAAACCTATGCTGCCATTAAGTTTTATGTAGACAATTGGCGCTGGAAGGATGTTCCTTTTTTTGTGCGAACAGCCAAACGCATGCCAACCAAGGTTACGGAGGTAGTTATTCATTTTAAATCGCCACACCATCATATTTTTAAAGATGCCGATGCCATGAACAAGGATAATAAACTTGTTATACGGATACAACCGGATGAAGGAATTCTTATAAAATTTGGTGTCAAAGTTCCTGGGCAAGGCTTTAAAGTAGAAAGAGCAAATCTGGATTTCAATTATTCTAGTCTGGCAAGTAACAACATTATGGAAGCATATGAACGTCTTTTATTAGATGCTATGCAAGGTGATGCTACCCTCTATGCTCGTTCTGATGAAGTCGAGGCAGCGTGGGAATTTGTGGATCCCATTTTGGACTACTGGGAAAATGGAAAAGATGTGCGGACTTATGGATACTCTGCTGGGGTTTGGGGGCCAAAAAATGCAGATGATTTAATGGATGATGGATATACCTGGCGAAATCCCGGGGAATTATTGACCGATGATCTTGGATTTTGTGTCATATGCTAAAATAAAATTATGGGGTTAAGGATTTACGATTCAAAGGAGGCAGTTGCACTTCAATTTTCAGAGTATCTAAATGAGCTTATTGGGTTAAATTCTGAAGTGCATGTTGCATTATCAGGCGGGAGTACACCTAAAATTGTATTTGATGCCTTGGCTGAAAAATATAAGGAAACTATTAACTGGTCTAAAGTCCATTTTTATTGGGGTGATGAGCGTTGTGTTTTACCTACGGACGAGGAGAGTAATTTTAAGATGACACAAAATCATTTATTTTCAAAAATTATCATTCCGGAAAAGAACATACATCGTATAAAGGGAGAAAACGAACCAGAAAAGGAAGCTATTGTTTATGATGAGCTTTTACAAAGCAAACTTCCCCAAGTCGATGGTATTCCTCAATTTGACCTTATTATTTTGGGTATGGGAGATGATGGCCATACGGCTTCCATTTTTCCATACAATATTGATTTATGGTTTTCCAAAAGTAATTGTGAGGTAGCTGCTCATCCCGACTCTGGTCAATTGCGCATCACCCTTACCGGCAGAGTAATCAATAATGCAAAAACAGTTGCTTTTCTGGTTACCGGATTGGGAAAAGCAGAAAAAGTGAAGGAAATTTTAAAGAGAACCGGAGGTTTTGAATTGTATCCCGCAACACTAGTCAAACCAAAATCAGAAAATCTCATATGGTTTTTGGATAAAGAGGCGGCGAGTGGTCTTACTTCAAATTAATTTGGAGATTCTCACCTTTCAAAGACTCCAGATAAGCATCTATTTTAAATGAACTTGGATCAAATCTTGTACTTCTAGCAGTAGACTGCTCTTTGCGTTCTATACTACGAGCAAAGCGTCTTATCCCTTGTCTATCTTCAATGAGTAAGCCCGGAACAGGAACGCTATTTCCATGGGCATCCTTTGCAACCATAGTAAAGTAAGACGAATTGCAATGTTTTTTTTCTCCTGTGGTAATATTCTCCGATTCTACTCTAACTCCCACAACCATAGAAGTCCTTCCTGTAAAATTAACCATAGCCTTTAAAGTAACCAGTTCACCAACTTCAATGGGGTTAAGAAAATCCACTTTATTGACGGATGCTGTAACACAATAGCTTCGGGAGTGTTTTGAAGCACAGGTAAATGCAATTTGATCCATTAGGTTTAAAATAAAACCCCCATGAATTTTCCCACTGAAATTAGAGTGGGAGGGGAGCATTAATTGGGTAATGGAGGCTCTTGATTCCTTTGCTGATCTGTACTTTTCCATACCTTACTTATTAAAATGGGGCGAAGAATCTTCTTCTACTTTAGTGATGAAATATTTACTGTCCCCTAACCAGAAAAAAGTAGTGTAACGCTCCATATAATCTAGTTTTACATACTTTCCTTGGTAAGCTTTTAATTTCTCTATGACTTCAACATCTTTATCCAACACTGAGAATGAAAATATTTGAGCGCCGGAAATACCCTGACTAATTTCACCCTCCCAGGTTTTGGTGAGCACACCTTTATGGCTGATTTTTATTAGTTCCCCGGAACGCACTCCCTCACTGTAAGGAACATAATAGATAAATGCATAATAAATTGCAAGCACAGCAACTACAACTAATAATCCTATAACAAGAGCCTTTTTCATATGTTTATTGTAAATTAAATTTGTTATAATTCCAATTTGAAATCATCTATATCCTCATCTTCTTGAGCTCTATTAAGGATAGGTTCAGGAATTGATTTTTTTGCTTTCGCTCCCATTTTCTTTAGTCGTTCAATGCTGGAAACAATGTTGCCTTTTCCGTCTATTAATTTATTCATCGCACCTCTGTACTCCGTTTTGGCTTCATCCATTTTTTTGCCAACCTTGGTTAAATCAACCACAAAACCTTCAAACTTATCATATAGGGCACCGGCCTGACGTGCAATTTCCATCGCATTTCTTTGTTGCTTTTCATTATTCCACATACTGTCAATGGTCCGCAAAGTTGCTAGTAAGGTAGTAGGTGTTACAATAATAATATTTTGCTCAAACGCCTTATTATACAAGCTACTGTCATTGTTTATCGCAATGGCAAAAGCGGGTTCTATGGGCACAAACATTAAGACAAAATCCGGGCTTTCCATTTCATACAAATCTTCATATTTTTTTGCAGAGAGTTGATCCACATGTTTTCTTAGTGAATTAATATGATCTCTTAGAAATCTATCCTTAAACTCATCATCAGCATTAACAAACCGTTCATAATCTGTAAGAGATACTTTAGAATCTACAATCATTTTCTTTCCATCAGGAAGATTTATGATGACGTCCGGAAGCACCCTGCTGCCATCTTCCCGGGTGAAGCTTTGCTGCACAGTATATTCTCTATCTTTTTCCAGTCCCGATTTTTCCAGTACTCTTTCTAGAACCAATTCGCCCCAGTTTCCTTGCATCTTACTATCACCCTTCAAGGCTTTGGTCAGGTTTTCTGCTTCCTGAGTTATTTTTAGGTTCTGCATATGTAGATTGGCAAGCTGTTCTTTCAGTGCCGAATGCATCCCGATACTTTCCTTTTGACTGTCTTCAACTTTCTTTTCAAAAAGGTGAATTCGTTCTTGCAAGGGAGTCAAGATGTTTTTAATGTTCTCTCGGTTTTGCTCCGTAAACTTGGAGCTTTTCTCATCCAAAATCTTATTTGCAAGATTTTCAAACTCTTTGGTAAATTTTTCTTGAAGTTTTTCTACTTCTTCTTTTTGCTCTCTATTTTTTTGCCCCAGATTTTCCATATCCGCCTGGTAACGAACAATTTGGTTGCCTAATTCTTCTTTTTCAAGTTGTAAGCGATGCTTATATAGTTCAGTCTCGGTTAGTTTTTGTTCTATAGCCGCCAAATTATACCGAAGTTGCACTTCCCGTTCTTCCAAAGCACTTTGGGTAGATTTTGTCTTTAGGTTTTGAATATAATTACCCAGAAAAAAGCCAATTGACAAACAAAGAACTACAATGATTATATAAACGAGTATTCCTTCCATCCAAAAAAAATCTTTGAAGTAAAGATAAAGGATTGTTTTATTTATTAATCAAATGAAACCTTACTTTATTACTTGAAATGCGCCTGTAATTCCATCAAATTGAATTAGATCCTTTGGAAAAATATTTTCAAATACTTTAGTAGCAATAAGTTCACAAGGCTGTCCAAAATGAGATCTATTTTCTTCCAATAAAAGCATTTTATCACATAACTGAATGGCCAACTCTATTTCATGAGTAGTCAATACTACGGTTTTCTTAGTTGTATGAGCAGTAGTTCGCAATAGCTTTAGAATATGCGCTTTATGATACAAATCCAAGTGTGTGGTAGGCTCATCTAAAAGCAGAATTGAGGTGTCCTGAGCTATCGCACGTGCAATCATTACCCGTTGTAATTGACCGTCACTAAGTTGGTAGCAAGGCTTTTCTTTTAGCGCTTCTATTTCTACCAAAATAAGGGCCTCCTCTATTTTAAGTTGATCATTTTTAGTAAGCCTACCAATCCAGTTGGTGTAGGGTTGTCTGCCTAATGCCACCAATTCCCAAACCGTCATGTTCTTTGATGCAATAGGTTCGGTAAGCACCAAGCTTACTTTTTCAGAAAGAGATTTGTGGGTATACCTTTCAATTTCTTCACCGTCAATATAAATAGTTCCTGATAGTTTTGGTTGTATGCTCCCTAGCGTCCTGAGTAAGGTAGATTTTCCAACCCCGTTAATACCGATGATGGCCATAATTTCACCTTGTAAAATTGAAAAATCAATTGGACTCCCAATTATGGTCGACTGCTTTTTAGTACGGTAACCAATACTGAGATTTTCAGCTTTTAGAGTGATATTTTCTTTTTCGATTTTACTCAATTCAATATGAATTTAATTAAAAAATCATCTTCCTTTTCCGCACTAACAACCAAATAACAACAGGAGCACCGATGATGGAAGTTATGGCATTTATTGGCAAGACGCTGGCAGAGTTAGGCAGTTGGGCTATGGTGTCACAAAGTAACATTAGAAGAGCACCATATATGGCTACTGCCGGGAGTAAAATTTTATGATCTGTAGTGGTAAAAATCTGTTTTGTCAAATGAGGCACCGCCAAGCCAATAAAGGCAATAGGTCCCGCAAAAGCAGTTATAGCCCCTGCCATAAGCCCTGTTGCTGTGATGATGACATACCGCATTATAGCTATATTAACCCCCATACTACGCGCATAATTTTCTCCTAGTAATAGACCATTCAATGATTTTAAAGCAGCTATACTTAATCCAACTCCAATTAAAATAACGATTAAAAGCAATCCAAGTTGATTCCAAGATAAATTCCCCAAGGAGCCAAAGGACCAAAAAATATATTGTTGTAGTTTTTCTGCATTTGTAAAATAGGATAGTACGCTTATTACCGCAGAAGTAATACTACCAAACATAAGACCAATAATAAGTAACGCCATGGTATCCTTTACTCGGGTGGCTACAAGTAATACTGCCGCCAAAACTAAAAAACTTCCTATCCCGGAAAAGAGTACCAACGCAACATCTGTCATAATAAATGCAGCAATCCAAGTCGGTAAAAACGAAGCCCCCATAATGAGTAAAGCTACAGCTAGGCTTGCTCCTGAGCTTATTCCCAGCACAAAGGGACCGGCTAAAGGATTTCTAAAAAGGGTTTGCATCAATAGGCCACAAATGGATAATCCACTACCTACCAAAATAGCAGTTATCGCTTTTGGTAGGCGATAATTATAAATAATGTAGGCCCATGAACTGTTATCTATTTCAATACCTAAAAGCGAATTTATAGTGGCTTTGAAGGGGATGGCAACTGATCCCAAACTAATATTGATAAAAAAACAAAATAGCAAAACAACCAACAATACCAAAAAGGAAATACGATATAATCTGTTCTTCAGCACTTAGTTAAGGGGTTTAAAAAAGTAAGGTGAATGGTCCGGTAAAAGATCCGGATGAAAAATATGAATTAAATCTTTAAGCACCATATCCGGACGATTTGGAGCTAGTTCGTAATACAAGAGTCCACCTGTCGCTCCGGCGGTTAGGGCATAGGTATGAATTTTTCTATTTTTATAGGCGGAAAATTGGGTATAATGGGGACTGCTTTTTGCCAACTCATCATAAGCGGTAAACTGTGAGGGAGAAATCCAAATATCGGCGTCTTTTCCTTTTTCTAAAACACTTTCAATACTTAAGGAAAGACTTCCCGTTTCCTTCGTATCTTTCCAGATATAGTCGGCATTGGCATCCGTAATAAATTGGGTAGCCCAGCTGTTACCTCCCGGTAAGTACCAAATATCTTTGTATAGAGCTCCGCTCAACACCGTGGGTTTTGTCTCCCCTTTTAAAGCTAATTGTTTAGAATCAGTATAGGAAGCTTCGATAGCAGAAAAAATGCTATCTGCTTGTTTTTCTTTTCCAAAAAAAGGAGCAAAAAATTTGATCCATTCAGATTTTCCCAAAGGTGTTTCTTCTGTCCAATCCCCGTTATACACTACAGAAATATTGGATTGAATCAAGGTTTCATAAATTTTATTTTGACTATTTACTCCGAAACCAACAACCAAGTCTGGATTAAGACTCAACGTCAATTCCGTATTTATTGCCTCATTAGACCCTAATTCGGCAATTAGATTAGAATCTATACGCTTCCGGGCTTCAATGGACGAAACATATGTTGTTCCGGGAAAACCAACCAGTTTTTCAAGGACTCCTAAAGCCTCCAACGCAGGAACATGAGTTGTCGATGTTACCACAACGTGTTCAACAGGAACGCCAATTACTGCATCATAGTCCGATTTGTTTAAGGAAAGCTCATTTAATTTATCCTTTAGAACCAAGGCGTAAGTATATTTCTTTTCCGATTCGGGCCAGGGCGAACTTACTGTAATACGTGTAATACCATTAATTAATTTTTCAATTGTAAAACCTTTTGCATGCGAAATTTGGTAGGTTTTGTCGACTGTAGAAGCCACTGTAGTTTCAACTTCCTTTGGTTTACAGGAAGCAAAAATTATAAAAGAAATTAGAAGTAATCTTTTCAAACTATTCCAGTTTAAGGGGTATGCCCAAAAGTAACATTATTTAATCTTTAGGTAAAAAGATTGAACAAAATGTTTACATTCGTATCGAATTTAGGTTCTTATCGCCCTTTTTTGCGATTGGATTAAAAGGGAATCCGGTGTAATTCCGGAGCTGTTCCCGCAACTGTAAGCTTAGTCTGCCATTTAGGCGGATGCTTGTTACAACTTCAAAACCACTGTGAGGTTTACTCATGGGAAGGTAAGTAATAAGACGTTAGCCAGGAGACCTGCCAAATTCAAAATAATACTATTAAACTTTCGGGACAAAGGTTTTTGTAAGTTATGAGGTTCAATAAAATTCAATTTTTATTATTTTTTTCGTGTTTTACAGTTACGGCTATTTTTCCTCAAAGCGGAAAAGATAGTACTGTAGTGCTAGACGAAGTCATCCTTTCAGATGCTAAATTGGTGCGCTTTTCCAATGGTATCAAAGTGCGTACTATGTCTGACAGTATTGTAAAGTATAGCAACGCATCCTTAACCGATTTACTCCAATTTAACAGTACTATTTACTTCAAGGAAAACGGATATGGCATGGTTTCTTCTCCATCATTTCGAGGTACTTCGGCTCAGCAAACCGCTGTAGTGTGGAATGGAATCAACATCAATTCCCAACTAAACGGACAAACCGATTTTAACACTATAATACCTGAAAACTATGGCAGTATTTCCATAAGAAGTGGAGGAGGCAGTGTACAATATGGGAGTGGAGCCGTAGGGGGAAGCATACATTTGAACGATGAATTGAATTTTAATCAATCTGCCGAACAAAGAGTTTCACTGGGATATGGTAGTTTTAATTCTAAAAAGGGGAGTTTTACCAGTACAGCAGGGAATGCAAAGTGGACCTACGGATTTGGGTTTAACCATATGGCATCCGATAACGATTATAAATATCTTGGAACCGATCAAAAAAATGAGAATGGCGAATTTGGGAACACAAATATCAATGCCAATTTAGCTTATTTTATTTCGGGTAATCAACTCTTAAAGTTTTATCATAATACGTTTCTGGGTGATCGTAATTTTTCCGGAACACTTACTGCTCCTTCAAATAGCAATTATAAGGATACCAATACCAGAACACTTTTAGAATGGAATCATTTTAATTCAAATAATTCCGGGAAGTTAAGCTTGGCCTATATAACGGAGCGGTACAAATAC